>NZ_OY760916.1:717500-1017500 GCF_963664075.1 uncultured Desulfobulbus sp. | reverse complement strand
GGATGAGGCCGAGCGCTGCGCCGAGGTGATCCTGATCCATCAGGGCCGAATACTTGGCCACAAAACTCCGCAGGCGTTCAGTGATCAGGTAGCAGGACGCACCTGGATGGTACGTGCGGAAAACCTGGCTAAACGCACCCTCCAGAAAAGGCTAAGCCAGGAACCAGCTGTGCTTGACGCCCTTGTACTGGGTAAGGCCATCCGTGTGGTCAGCCGTGAGGTCGGCCGGTTGCCACTGCCCCAGCTTAGCCAGGAAACAGATCTATCCATCGAGCAGGTATCACCCCGATTTGAGGACTATTTTGTCGCCACCCTCAAAGAAGATCACAAAGCAACCAACACCAATGGAGCTATCGCCCTTGCCCAGGCCAATGAAAACGCAAACGGCGAAAAAGTGATCACGGTCGATAATCTGGTGCGTCGTTTTGGCGATTTTTACGCGGTTGACCAGGTCAGCTTTCATGTGCGCCATGGCGAGATTTTTGGTCTTCTGGGAGCCAACGGTGCCGGTAAGACCACCACCTTCCGGATGCTCTGTGGCCTGCTTCCCATCTCCAGCGGTACCTGTACGGTTGCCGGAATGAACCTGCGTACGGCCGCAGCTGCAGCCCGAGCGCGCATTGGCTATATGGCCCAGAAATTCTCTCTATATGAAAACTTAAGCGTGCTCCAGAATTTGAAATTTTTCAGCAGTGCCTATGGACTCCGAGGATCCAGGCGACAACATCAGATCGACTGGGCCATCGACACCTTTGCTCTTCATGATTTCATCTCCGCCGAGAGCCAAGCCCTGCCCTTGGGCTACAAGCAGCGACTTGCCCTGGCGGTTGCCCTGATGCACGAACCTGAAGTCCTTTTTTTAGATGAGCCCACCTCAGGAGTCGACCCACTTGCCCGGCGCGAGTTTTGGGTTCAGATCAACTCGCTTGCGGACCAGGGCGTGACGGTACTGGTGACGACCCATTTCATGGAAGAGGCAGAATACTGTGACCGCCTAGTGATCATGGCCGAGGGAAAGGTACTTGCAGAAGGAACACCGGAGTCGATGAAAGAATCCTTTGAAAAAGACGGGCAGGAAACCACCATGGAAGATGCCTTTATCGGCCTGCTCGAGGCCCACAGGCATAAAGGGGGCGAGACATGAGTCCTGGCCGCTTGATGCGCCTTAAGGGAATGATGCGCAAGGAATGGCTCCAGGTTATCCGTGACCCCTCCAGCATTGCCATTGCCTTTTTTCTGCCCATTCTCCTGCTGGTTATCTTTGGCTACGGGGTGAGCCTGGATGCCAAAGATGTGCGTATCGGGATCGTGGTGGAACAAATTGATCAGCCCTCACAGAGTTTTGTTGGTGGCTTTGAGCAGACGCCATATTTTCAGCCCAGCTATTTTGCCTCACTCCAGCAGGCCGAGGTCGCCTTGCGGGCTGCTGAGATCGATGGCATTGTCTGGCTACGCCACAATTTTGGTAGTGAGTATCTCAAGAATCAGTCTCCGCCCATCGGCTTGATTGTCAACGGTGTCGATGCCAACACCGCCCGCTTAATTCAGGGGTACGTGCAGGGGATCTGGGGCACCTGGCTGGAGCAGCAGGCCGAACTGCGCGGGGGAGAGCTTACGCCACCGGTCCAATTGAAGCAGCGCATCTGGTTCAACCCGGAGGTGCGCTCCACCGATTTTCTGGTCCCTGGCGTTCTGGCGGTGATCATGACTCTGATCGGCGCTCTGCTCACCGCCCTGGTCATTGCCCGGGAATGGGAGCGTGGTACCATGGAGGCGCTGCTGGTTTCCCGGATATCTGCTCCGGAGATCCTGATTGGCAAACTCATCCCCTACTTTGCTTTGGGTATGGGCGGCCTGCTGATATCCCTGGCCATGGCCTACTTTCTTTTTCATGTGCCCATGCGGGGATCACTCTGGTTGCTGCTCTTCACCTCCGCCCTCTTTCTTTGGGTGGCGCTGGGTATGGGCTTTTTTATTTCGACCGTATTCAGATCACAGTTTGTGGCGGCGCTGGTGGCCATGGTTTCGACCTTTTTGCCAGCCTTTATTCTCTCTGGTTTTATCTTCGATATCCGCTCCATGCCGGATCTGGTGCAGGGGCTGACCCACCTGATTGCAGCGCGTTACTATGTCTCGATTTTACAGACACTTTTTTTGGTTGGTGATGTCTGGAGTGTGATTCTGCCCAACAGCGCGGCGCTGCTGCTCATGGGGTTATTTTTTCATGGGATTGTATACGCAAAAACCAGGAAGAAGTTGGAGTAGGATTTTTGAGTTTGTGCCTCACAGCTAAAAAACATCGAGATCTCTCCCTGCGCCCGAGATGACGGGTGACGGGAGGTTTCGGTTTGTAAGGGGCACCCTTCGTATCGGAGCCAGCCCGCTGTCACGTTCAAGGCCACGCTCCTCCAGTTCGAGGTTGGGGCCGTTCGTAAAAGTATGGTAGAGCGCGTCAACACGGAGAGATTCATCCAGTTTCGAGGAGATGAAACCGCGACGCAACTCATTCTGACAATGATAGACAAACACAACCAAGGAAAAACACCCCATGGGCGGACGACTCTGGGCCCTGATCATTAAAGAATTTCTCGCTCTCTTTCGCGATAAGAAGAGCCGCATGGCGGTCATCGTGCCGCCAATTTTGCAGCTGCTCATCTTTGGCTATGCCGCCACTTTTGATCTGGAGCATAGCAAGCTTGCCCTTTTCAATGAAGATCAGGGCAGTTTTTCCCGTGAATTGATCGGTCGTTTTGAACGCTCATCTGCATTTGATATTGTGGGCTATCTCCAGGCTGAATCTGAGATAGCTCCACTTATCGATGGCGAAGACACCCTTTTAGTCCTGCGCATCGGGGAGCAATGCTCCCAAGAGGTGGCCCGGGGAAAGAGCTGCCCGGTTCAGGTCTTGATCGATGGCCGCAACTCCAACACCGCCATGCTGGCTCTCAATTATGTCCGCACGATCATAACAGATTTTAATCAGGAAAAGGCCGCGCTTAAGGGCAATGGCCTCCCAGCCCAGCTCAACATTCGCGCCTGGTTTAACCCCAACCTGGAAAGTCGCTGGTTTATTGTCCCCGGTATTATTGCGCTGCTGTCGATGATTGTCACCTTGGTGGTGACCGCCCTCTCTGTTGCCCGTGAGCGTGAGGCGGGGACCTTTGATCAGCTCCTGGTTACCCCACTGCACCCCTGGGAGATCCTTATTGGAAAGGCAATGCCCGGTCTTATTGTTGGTGTAAGTGAGGCCTCGATGATCATTGCCGTGACCGTCTACTGGTTTAAAGTCCCCTTGGTGGGCTCGCTGCTGGTGCTCTACCCTGCCCTCATTATTTACGTGCTCTCCATCATCGGGGTCGGCCTGATGATTTCCTCTTTCTCCACCACCCTGCAACAGGCACTGCTGGGTGCCTTTCTCTTTATCGTACCAGCGGTAATTCTTTCGGGTTTTTCCACCCCCATTGCCAACATGCCCCAGATCATGCAGGCAATGACCTATCTTGACCCCATGCGCTACTTCCTCACCATTGTTCGACGCGTGTTTTTAGAAGGCGCCGGACTCCAGTATTTCATCAATGAGCTCTGGTCCATGTCGTTGATCGCGCTGGTGACCTTGGCTTTGGCCACCTGGTTGTTTAGGCATCGCATGTATTAATTTAACCGGATCAATTTTTGCTTATCTTTTCAGGATTTGCAGTCCATGGTATGGAGCCAGTCTCTTCCACGAATCCTGAGGAGTATTCATGCACAAAAAATTTTCCTTTGGCCTGAGTTTCAAAATTCTCACCGTCCTGGTCTTTTACATCGCTGCCATTTCCATGATGGCCTACGTGAGCCATGAAGACCTGGTGACCACCGAAAAAAAAGTCGGCATCTTAGAGTCAAGCTATGGTGTGCACAACATCGTGCTTGAGGCCCGGCGTTTCGAAAAAAACTTTTTCCTTTTTGGACATAAAGAAGCGCTGGAGGAAAACAAACGCATCCTCAACGATGCCATTGAACTTGGCGAGCGTATTATCAAACGTGATAAAAACCTGGCAGTAAACCCCCGCATTCTTGAACTCAATCAACAGATCAAGACCTATCTTCTGACGATCGATCAGCTTCAGGCGCTCAAGCAAACCGATAACCTCACCGAAACTAAACTTGCCGACACTATTCGCAAACAGGGAAAAATCATCGCTGAAATCAGTGAACAGATCGTCTTTTTTGAAAAAGATCAGATCCACCGTATGATCTCTCTCTTGCGAGGCCAGCTCTTTTCCTGGTCATCCATGGCCATCTGCATCGGCATCTTGCTGGCCGTCTTGATTGTTTATTTCATTTTTAAACCACTTTCGGTCATCAAAAAGGCGACCATAGATATCGGCAAAGGCAAGTTTCGTAAGATTGAGGTGATCAACACACGCGACGAAATACAGCAGGTCATGGAAGCCTTCAACATCATGGTCTCCGAGCTGGAACGACGCCAGGATCAACTCATCCAAGCGGAGAAACTCTCCTCTCTCGGCACCTTAACTGCGGGTGTCGCCCACCAGCTGAACAACCCCTTGAACAATATCTCGACCTCATGTCAGATCGCGCTTGATGAATTTGACGGTGGCGACACCGCCTTCATGAAGAAAATGCTGACCAACATTGATCAGGAAACCCTGCGTGCTCGGGATGTGGTCAAAAGTCTTCTCGAGTTCTCGCGAGCGCAGGATTTCTGCCTGCGGGAAATTCAATTATCAAATGTGGTGAAAAAATCAGTTCTCTTAGCCAAAAGCCAGGTACCACCTGATATAACCATGACCATTGATATTCCCGAAGATCTCTACTTTCATATCGATGTGCAACGAATGCAGGAAGTTTTCATCAACCTTATCATCAATGCTGCCCAGGCCATTGGTCGGGCTGGAGAAATTGCAATTACGGCCAAAATTGACTTCATCAACATGTTGGTCGTGATTGAAGTACGTGATACAGGAAGTGGAATTTCTGCGGAAAATCAGGCAAAAATATTTGATCCGTTCTTTACCACTAAAGAAGAGGGCCAGGGAACGGGCCTGGGATTATCTGTCGTTTACGGCATAATTCAGAAGCACGATGGCACAATTACCGTGCAAAGTGTTCCCGGTCAGGGTACATCCTTTTTTATTCGGCTTCCCTTTCCCGGCGAGAAGGATCAGCCCCTGAATCCGTAACTTGGAGTAATTCCTTACGGATTCTGGAACACCTACACCAACGGTATGAATAATTTAAAAATTCTTATCGTGGACGATGAACCCATCGCCCGCGAAAATCTGGAACATATCATCCAAAAAGAGGGGTACCAGACACGGGTAGCCCGAGACGGTGAAGAGGCAATCAATCTTCTCAAACAAGAGGAGATAAACCTGGTACTGACCGACCTGTGCATGAAAGGACGGGACGGCATGGAGGTATTGGGTGAGGCCAAACAACTCTGGCCTGATGTCGAAGTCGTTGTCATTACTGGGCACGCCACCGTGGACACGGCGGTGGAAGCCATGCGCCGGGGTGCTTACGATTACGTGGCCAAGCCGTTCAAGATTAATGAGCTGCGCATGATCGTTGAAAAAGCAGTGGAGAAAAACCAACTGCGGAAACAGATCAATGTCTTACGTCAGCAGGTTGATTCGCACTCTGGATCGCGCCGCATTATCGGTCAAAGCCCCAAAATGCACGCCCTTAGGGAAACGATACATCAGGTCTCCCAACTTGACTGTAATGTTCTCATTCAGGGAGAGACCGGTACCGGTAAGGAATTGATCGCCCGCACTATTCACGAGCTCAGCCCCCGCTCGAAAAAACGATTTGTCGCCTTCAACTGCGGGGTGTTCACCGAAGAACTGATAGCCAGTGAACTTTTTGGTTATGAACAGGGAGCCTTTACCGGGGCCAGTAAAGCCAAAAAAGGCCTTTTGGAAATGGCTGAAGGCGGGACGGTTTTTTTTGACGAGGTCGGCGAGCTGCCCCTCTCCATGCAGGTCAAACTTTTGCGGGTTCTGCAGGAACGCAAAGTGATGCACGTGGGCGGCAACCAGGAGATTCCTGTGGATTTTCGTGTGTTGGCGGCAACCAATAAAGACCTGAAGCGTGAAACTGAGACCGGTGATTTTCGCTCCGATTTATTTTATCGCCTGGACGTACTGACCATCAACGCCCCTGCCCTTTCCGAACGTCGTGAAGACATCCCCCTCCTGACCCACCATTTTCTTGCCAAACACGCAGCCACCGGAAAAACAGTCCCCCGACTCTCTCCCGAAGCCGAGCAACGGCTCATGAGTTATGAGTACCCCGGTAACATTCGCGAGCTGGAAAACATAGCCCAACGTCTGCTCATCACCTGCGAAGGCGATCAGGTCGAGCCCCAGCATGTGGCCACCGTATTTGGAGATACCGACTGGAGCCCAGCACGCGATACCCGTGAGCAATGGCCGACCCTGATGGAGCAGGAAAAACAATACATTCTCGAAGTTCTGGATGAAGTTGAGGGCAACAAATCTGCGGCGGTCAAAATCCTGGGTATTGACCGCGTTTCCCTCTGGCGCAAAATTAAGCGCTACGGCCTGGAAAGTCCTGACGGCTAACCAAAACATCCCCCCTGATCCAGTCCACCTGTTGCTTCCTGCAACACCCCCCTTTAGCATGTTGCTTTTTGCAACACTTTCGTCCCCAACTCGGTCACTCTTGACTTTTAATGTTGCAATATGCAACGCTTATTCTAGTGCGATCCAGCAAGATACCCAAAAATACCTTTTTTCAAGCAGTTAAAAAACGGGAAGACATGGCACAATACTTGATATAGGGGCTCTTGAATAATCAAATTATTCAAGAGCCCCTAGGTTCAACACATGCAATACAATGAAAAATGCGGCGTACCCCAGAATCTGTACCACCAGCCCTTGTGCAACACGATACAGTTCAGGATTTCAAAAGGGTGAGCGCAGCACGACAACGTCCACACAAAACGAACAGGCAGGTCACGTGAAAGTAGAATTGGGAATTTTCCAGGAGCAGCAGAGAATCGACGAATATCTTGCATCCAAGGGCATTGCCCATACGGATATCGTTGTTGCAGGCCCATTCGCCAGCCACTTACAGGCAACCCAGTGGATGGATTTCATGGAGGAAAAACTCGGAAAAGGTAAGGTCAAACGCCATTCTATTGGGCTCATGAACAAGCAGCCCTGGTACGGTCTGGCCTTTGAAAAAGGTGAGTATCATCAATGCGCAGCTTGAAAGAGTGAGATCTCTCGCTTTGATCGAGTCGGCACTTCCAGGTTGTGGCCCCCTGCTGCCGGGCTAAGGTAGGTGCCATCCCGATCGAATCTGAGGGATCTCGCTGTTTACAACCTCAGCCCTCAGATGGGGTGGTCTTTACCTTGCGTCTTCTTCGTCGCCTTGGCGCTTTACTCTGCGCATCCTGGCTTGCATTTTTTTTGTTCGGTGCAGTTTCTCCCGCAGCTGGGTTCGAAGGCTGTTTTCTTCTTCTGGCCGGCTTTTTCTTGCGGCTACTCCGAGGAGGCCGCTTAAAGTCTGTGACATAGAGCGCATCGTCGGCCCATTCACTTTCTATGGCATGCCCAATATATGTCTCAATGGCTTCCAGATTAAGGGCACCTTCTTCATCGGCCAAAGAGATGGCTTTCCCCTCGGCTCCAGCACGGGCTGTCCGCCCGATTCGGTGCACGTAATCCTCTGGATCCTCCGGCAGATCATAATTGACCACATGGGTAACCCCTTCGATGTGGAGCCCGCGTGAGGCTACATCGGTGGCGATAAGAAAAGGCAGGTTCCCCGCTTTGAAATCGCTCATGATTTTCAGGCGCTTGGCCTGGGCAACATCCCCAGAAATAATTCGGCAGGTAAATCCGTTGGCCTCCATCAACCCTTGCAGACGCACACCTTCTCGCTTGGTGTTGGTGAAAATCATGGTCCTTTCCATATTTTCCTGGGCGAGCAGACCGAGCAGGAGAGAAAATTTTTCGTCACTCCCCACATGGTAGAGCGCCTCCTCTACTCTGTCTGCGGTAATCGTGTCACCGCCGACGGAGACCTTCTCCGGCATGTTCATGAATTCATATGCCAACTCCATAACCCGGTGATTGAGCGTGGCGGAGAACATTAAATTCTGGCGTTGATCAAAGGGGGGCAGACGCCGGAGCAAAAAACGAAGATCCCCTATAAATCCCAGATCAAACATGCGATCTGCCTCATCAATGATCAGCATCTCGACTTTGGAAAGGCTATAGACCTTTTGCTTGAGGTAATCAATCAGCCTGCCTGGGGTACCGATGAGGATATCAATCCCCTCTTTCAGGCTATTGCGCTGTTTTTCATAATCGACCCCTCCATACACAGCCTGAATGGAAAAACCACACTGGGCCCCCAGCTGCCGTGCATCCTGTTCGATTTGCACTGCCAGTTCACGGGTTGGTGCCAAAATCAGTGCACGGGGATGCTGGCCACCATTGCCCTCGGGGTTGTCGAGAAGTCTTTTGTAGAGCGAGATAAGAAAGGCAGCGGTTTTACCGGTACCTGTCTGGCCTTTGCCGGCGATATCGCGGCCAGCAAGGGTGAGAGGAAGGGTGAGTTCCTGGATGGGGGTGCATTCTGTAAAGCCTGCTTCGGCAATACCCTTGCCGAGGGGTTCTGGCAAAGCCAGTTCTTCAAATCGCATTCAGCTTCCTTGGTTGTCTCCAGACAATCGGTGCAAGAATAATTGAAAAAATGGGACGAAACAAGGTTCCCGAGATATCACCGCATGCTGGAGTTGACAGATTTTTTGGTCAATCCACTTGAAAATTAAGGAGAATAGAATTCCTGGATGGCGTAAATTGACGGTAAATGGTCTTAGATTTCTCGAGCATAATTTTTGACGCCCGGACCGAGTCACTCTCTTTGTATTTATCCGAAAGATAGATAATTTCACGAATGCCAGCCTGAATGATCACCTTGGTGCACTCATTACAGGGAAAAAGGGCCACATAAAGGCGGCAGTCCCGTAAATCATAGGTGATGGAATTGAGCACGGCATTGAGCTCTGCATGGCAGACATAAGGGTACTTGGTATCGAGAAAGTGCCCCTCACGGTCCCAGGGCAACTCGTCGTCTGAGCATCCCCAGGGAAAACCGTTGTAGCCGACACCCACAATCTTATTTTGACTGTTGGCAACGCAGGCCCCTACCTGGGTGTTGGGGTCCTTAGAGCGTTGCCCCGAAAGGATGGCAACTGCCATAAAATACTCATCCCAGGATAGATACCCCTCACGTTTTGTCACCGTGCTCTCCCTCGCCTTAAATGGACTGCTGGGCTTTAAACTGCCGCCTTCGATCACGCCAGCTTGGCGTCAGGCCTGCTGCGTCGTAAACAAATTTCTTGATAGCCTGAAAATACATCTGGCCAACCTTGGCTATAAGCGAGTTATGATCTGCCCCTGGTATGATCTGAAATTCTTTTTTTCTGGCACCACTCTCGGCCTGCAGGGTCTCAGATTGCCACAACGGAATCAACTGATCATACTGTCCGTGCAAAATATAGGTCGGTTTTTCTACTTCCCGAATTTTGCCCACGTTATTGAAGCATTCCTCTTCAGTCAACCCCATGGCCTCCAAATCGACGCCCAGCATCTTTGAGAGGGGAATGGTGCGGGCAAAGCCTGACTCAATAACCAGGCCAGCAAGACGTTCGCTGTGATTGTAGGCGATATCTATGGCACAGGCACTGCCCAGGGAACGGCCCATAACAAAAACAGGCGCGGTGAATCCCTCTTGGATAAGCCAGTCAACTGCCCGCAAAAAAACGGTGTTGGCATCTGGGAGGAAGGTGCTGGTCAAAGGAGTTCCGCTGCTCCAGCCGTAGCCGCGGTATTCGGCAACCAGCAGATTCATCCCTTCTTTTCCATAACAGGGACCAATTTCATCGTAGTCGGGGATGATCTCGCCGTTTCCATGAAAAAAAATCAAGGTTGGATACTCTTTGGAAAAGGCGTGCATTCTACAGGCGATGCTCACATCCGGATCTATAGAAACCGCAAAGTCAATGGCTCCTTCGGGCGGTGTGTTTTGAGCAACCTTGGTGGGATGAAACAACAGCTGAGTGATTTCGGGACGATCCATGGGCGTAGCGTTCTTCTTTGTCAGAGTTAGTGCGAGGATAATGGAGTGTCATCGGATGAGTCATCCGTGTCCTGCTGGGGACGATTACGATCACAACCGCCTGGGGTACAACCAGTTTTGCAATAGTAGCCAAACCCCGAATCCCAGGTGATGCCGCCACGTGGACAGTGGGTAATATAGTCGGCATACTGAATCAGGCGATTGACAATATTCTTGGGAACGGAGTGTTCCATCTTACAGGCCGCCTCATCTGCCTCGACCGGGTCAACCCCCAAAACCTGTACCATAAAATTGGCCAGGGCTTCATGGCGGGCAACGATGTCCTTTGCCTGTACCTGGCCGGATTCGGTCAGGGTAATGAGGTCATAGGGTGCGTAATTGATAAGCCCCAGCGAGCTGAGAGAGCGCAAGGCATTCGTCACTGACGATGCGCGCACGTTTAGCCGCTTGGCTATATCCTTGGCCCGCGCAACTTTCTTTTCACGGGCAATATGATATACCGCCTCCAGGTAATCTTCCTGGCTGGCGCTCAACTGTTTTTTTTTGGTCATATGAGCTAAATCACATAAGATACTATGATTACTATCGAACCTCAGCCACCAGTTAATACAGCAAGCCCCTCAGATGCCACGGGATGACATCGATGTTGCGGCTAGAGCGAAGGTGTCATGCCCCGGAGGCATCTCGACCAGAAGGAGAAATCTCGTTTTTTTAAGACGGGCATTGAGAGTAATAATATAACATAAAACTGCTTTCCTTACCGCACCTGAAAAAATTTGGCTACCTTGAATATATTCCTGAATCCGTGAGCATTCATCTACGCCTCAACTTCGTTGGCTGTAACCTACTGATTAAAATAAACTTTATCGGCAGGTTGCAACCAATGAAGTTGTCGTGTTATGGATGCCCCATAAGCTTTGCCAAGCAGGGGGCAAGCCAAGAGACAGACACACCGTGTATTTTTGCAAGATACTGAATCCAGGATTTTATTGCCATTTTCTTCCTTACCTTGCTTGCAATATTAGAAAAAAATATCTACCCTAGTACTCAGCAAATAAATCATGAAAGACGTTCTTTCCTCAGGGAAGAATGAATCCTTCCACAGGATTTCGCAGAATAATGAAACGGGATATGTACCGAGCAATAACCAGAGCATTATTGGGAGCAACCTTGCTTCTCAGTATCCAATGCCCGCAGCTTTGCGCCGCAAAACAACAGCTGGTGGTACAACCGCTGCATATTCACCTGGGTAAATACACCCCCCTGTTCAATCAGTTTTACATCCCCATGGGCAACAAACACTACACGAGTGTAGGCGAGCCCCCCAAGACGGAACAGGCTTGGCTCAAGCGCGATAAAAAAATTAAGGATTCCCTTCCAGCCAATGGTCTTGAGCAGTTATTGAACGCGGAAGCAGAAGATGCAGAAATCCCTATTTGCTATCGCTACAGCATGGATCCCAGCAGCTCCGTCATTGCTGGAGTTGGCTGGATTTATGACATTGCCGACACGACGGGAATGGCAGAAACTTTTGCTGAAATGGGCTTCGACACGACCGAGCGCATGGGAGCTCTCAACCTTATCCTGGGCTATAGCTTTAACTCTTTTACCTTAACCGGGGGCTACATTCATGCCATAGAGGCCCGCGATCAGCTAGAGGAAGCCAGTCAGAATGGTCAGGAAAAGGATCCTACAGCCTGGCATAGTCAGCTTGCCTACAACACGCGTTTTTTCAACCATCCAGCGCTGATTGCCGTGGGCTATCAAAAATCTTCGGAAACGCTCTGTCAGTATCTTCCTGAAGAGCGTTACACCACCAAGGCTTCGATACTGCTTCGTGACCATACCACCCTTTCTTTCGAATACTATCAAGATAGAGAGTACGCCAGCGTCAATAGTGGCAATGCTTATGGCATAACCACCAAGTTAGGCTTTCATTTCTAGGGAATCTCGAATAATTGCTTTTTCTGCTCATCTCGGCGTTATTCGTACAATTTTATCCTCGGAATGCTATGCATATGCCTGCGGTAAAATTGTACGCATGCCTTGACCTTGATTACAAATCTAATTATTCAAGACACCCTCACATCCCAAATTATTGAATCCGAACGGCCCAGGAACCATCAGCCGTTTTATCGGCAATGATTGTGGTCAACTGCTGCTGCAGGGATGCTGAAGCTGCCTGAATAACCTCTCCCCCCTCATTATAGGCCAGCACCTCCAAGGGACGATTTCCCTGATCCTCAGTTTGAATGGCAATGTCGGCGTAGACCTCAATGTCTGGATAGTTCTCCTGCATGAAGTTCATGATGATCTGCCCCTTGAGTTCGGCAAGATTATCTGCACTTTGTGCCAGATCGTAGCCATCTTCTTGAAACAGTCTTCCGCTCATGATGAGATCGGTGACGACAATCTTGTTAATTTCCATCTCCTTCTCCTTTCCTGAACTTACAACCTAAAATGTTGAGTCCCGCTTGTACCAGCGGAGGTTCCCCTTCTATCCGCGACAGCATATGGAAGCTTACGGATGCGTGGATGATGCAAAATCCTAGCTGTCAGGCAAAGTCTATACCACAGAGAGGATAGAGGGCCAAGCAGAAGGCCTTACTGAATCAAGGATTATTTTTGAGATATTCATCGAATGCGGAGAAATATACCCATCAAGTACGATGGAAATTTCAACATAAATTAACCTAATTTTATGCAATTGGAACAAACATCGTCTTGAAGCAAACCAGCTCCACCCCGTACTATAGTCGCAGTCAATTACGAGGGGGCATCTGTAAAAAAATCAACCAAATGGACCTGGTCCACAGGAACAGGCCGGGTACATGGTCGTCCCCTCTCCTCTGGGACATCCGCATGGTGATCCAGCCCCCATGGGACCTCCCCCGCTACGCTCCGAGGTCCTGCCTCACCCAATGATGGCACCAGATATGGTGAGCATTGTAGCGCACAAAAAAACAGGAGAGATGCAGGTGGTGCTCAAACGTGAAGGGCACAGGTGGATCGGGCCTGCCGGAGAAATCTATGATCGTCTCCCTACTGAAGCGGAGCTGATTGAGACGGCAGAGTAACCCCTCTGTAGGGTGGGCAGAGCGCTGTTTTCTGCCCACCGGTTCAGGGGTTCTGGCCAATATCTTCTGTAGAGGAAAGGGCTTTCGGTGGGCACAAAAAAAACGTGCCCACCCTACCAGAATCAGTACCTCTTGTTACAGGTATGTTCGGCAACATATACTGGGAACTGAGGTTCGGTGGTAATCGTTTTATTGCTTGGGCTGGTTTGGTGAAGTGCAAACGATAGCCCCTCACCCACCGTCACAGAAATCGTGATTATTTCTTCAGCATCTGCTTCAAATAGTCAATCCACTGCTCAAAGCCGTCACCGGTTGTCGAGGAAAGCTCAATAATCGGCACATCGGGTTTCAGGGTCAGGGTCTCTTTTTTCGCTTCTTCCACGGAAAAATCAAAATGGGGCAGTAAATCCATCTTGGTGATCAAGACCAGATCAGCTCCACGAAAGGTGGTGGGATACTTGGCTGGTTTGTCTGAGCCTTCCGGAACGGAGAGCAGGATAATCCGTCGATGCTCGCCCAGGTCAAAGGTGGAAGGGCAGACCAGATTTCCTACGTTCTCGATGAAGATGAGATCAAACCCTTCTCCTTTTGCAAAATGCTCCAAGACATGCAAGCCACCATGGACCATGGGAGCATCCAGATGACAGGCTCCGCCGGTGGTCAGCTGTACCGCTGGAATACCTTTGGCACGAATCCGGTCTGCGTCCCGCTCGGTTTCAATATCCCCCTCGATTACACCGATTTTGACCGTGTCTTTTAAGGCCTCGATGGTCCGCTCAAGCAACGTGGTCTTTCCAGAGCCGGGGCTGGAAATCATGTTGATTGCCAGCGCCCCCATGGACTCAATGTGGTGCCGATTGGAATGAGCCTGTTTCTGGTTCGCCTCGAGCAGGCTTTTATTGACCTCAACGACTTTGGTGTCGTGCTGGTGGTGTTCGTGCAATTGACAGCCGCAGGTATCACACATGTGTCTACTCCATTTCTACTTGATTCAAAATAAGTTCGGTTCCCCCTTTGGGGGAAAGCCTGTTTTGGCAGCACCAGGGACACTTTTTGGGATAGCCGCCACCAAGATTCATTTCAGTTGCCTCACCGGGTTGCGCAAAGGGAATAACTGAGACCTTGTTGCAATCCAGACAGGTATAGACCGGATCAGGGGTCTCCACTACCATAACCGCATCTTTCGTGAGGGGCTGCGCGTCTTTGAGGATATTAAAACCAAACTCAAAGCTGTCGCGAACGATCCCCGAAAATGGACCGATGGTCACAGAGAGACGGGTCACATGTTCAGCATTGTGCTCTCTGGCGAGGGTTACGAGTTGGTCAAGCAGACTTTGCGCGAGCGATAATTCGTGCATGACAGGGACTCCTTGAATTAACAGATGCGGGGCAGAGGCTGCCCGGTCAACGGCTCCAGCAAACGAGAACCACCGATACGTGTGGTCAGGCTGACCCGCCCCTCACCTCGCTCTCCCACCCAGCCAATAAGGGCGGCATCGCGGCCTTCGGGCGTACGTCGCATCAGCTGGAGCACGTCCTCGGCACCGTCACGGTCACAGATGACTATCATTTTGCCTTCATTGGCCAGGTAAAGCGGATCAAGCCCAATCATTTCACAGGCGGTGTTGACAGAACCACGGATCGGTAAACGTTCTTCTTCCAGGGTGATATCCACACCCGATGAGCGGGCAATTTCACAGAGGGTGGTTGCCAGGCCTCCACGGGTAGGATCACGCAGAACATGGACCACACCGGTATTGCCTTCAAGCAGAGTGGCAACAAGACGATGCAGGGCTTGGGTATCGCTTCTGATATCACCGTCAATGGCAATGCCTGCCTGGGCACTCATGATGGTGATACCATGATCCGCCAGGGTACCGGAAATGATAACCGCATCTCCGGGTTCGGCCTTGGTTCCCGAGATGTTGTGACGATGGGAGGCAATGCCGATACCCGAGGTATTGACAAAAATTTTATCTACCTTCCCCCGAGGGACCACCTTGGTATCCCCGGTCACAACAGCCACGCCAGACTCTTCTGAACAGGTGGCGATGGAGGCGACCACCCGTTCGAGATCTGCGTAGGCAAATCCCTCTTCAATAATTAAAGCCAGACTCAATGCAATGGGGCGGGCACCACGCATTGCCAGGTCATTAATGGTGCCGTGCACTGCCAGTTTTCCAATATCCCCCCCTGGAAAAAAGAGCGGGTCAACTACATAACTATCTGTGGAAAAGGCAATACGTCCGGAATACTCGCCAAGTATTGCGCAGTCTTCCAGGTCATGCAGCTGCGGAGAACGCAGATACCTGAGGAAGAGACCACTGATCAGGTTCTGGCTGGCAAGTCCGCCACTGCCGTGGTCAAGACTGATAATCGAGTCTGCTTTCATGGGATCCTTACTGTAAAAAGAGTACTAACCGCTTGTTCGCATTACTTACTTCTGGCCGCTGTATCGGTAATATGCCGCACAGGTGCCTTCATTTGAAACCATACAGGGGCCAACAGGTTTCAGGGGGGTACAGGCCTTTCCATACAGAGGGCAGTCCGGAGGCAGCAGGCTTCCCTTGAGGATATCACCACAGCGGCACCCCTTGGGTTCAGGAGCGGGCTGCACACTGAGGCCTAAGCGTGCCACCGCGTCATAACGCTGATATTGGGGCCGCAACACCAGCCCACTCCCGGGGATCGTGCCCAGCCCCCGCCAGGGACTGTCGGCAGGCTCAAAGATCTGATCAATGAGCTTTTGGGCATTGCGATTCCCCTCGGCGGTCACCGCACGGGTATAGCAATTTTCCACACGGGGATTGCCCTCTGCCAGCTGACGAATCAAACTCAGTAAGCCAGCAAGAATGTCAGCGGGCTCAAATCCAGCCACGGCACAGGCCAGGTTATGGCGCTCGGCAAAGGGCTTGTAGGCGTCACTGCCGATAATAGCACTCACATGGCCGGGACAAAGCAAGCCGTCGATTCTGAGTTCCTCATCGGAAAGCAGGGTGTCCAGAGCCTGTGGCATGGTTTTACAGGCAGCGATGATCACGAAATTTTCAATGCCCAAGCGCTCTGCTTGAAGAATGGTTGCGGCAATGGTGGGCACAGTAGTCTCAAATCCAATGGCAGGAAAAAGCACCGTTCGCTCCGGTTCTTTTTGAGCAAGGACCAGAGCATCCATGGGCGAATAGACGATTTCTACCTTCGCCCCCTCTGCTCGTGCGGTGGCAAGCGAGCCCTCACTGCCAGGTACCCTGATCAGATCACCAAAGGTGGCAATGGTGACTTCGGGCTTTTTGGCCGCAGCAAGAAAGGCATCGATATGATCGGCCGGAGTGACACAGACCGGGCAACCTGGACCTGAAAGCAGAATGATTCCCTCAGGAAGCAACGAACGGATGCCATGGCGAAAAATCGACATGGTGTGGGTTCCACAGACTTCCATAATCCGCAGGGGCTTTGTCAGCGTGCGCCTGATCTCCTCGACCAGGGGCGCGGTAATTTCCCTGGATCTGAACTCATCGGCACATTTCATTCCGGTGCTCCAGGCAGGCGTCCCTCTTTTTCCAGAGCCTCGGCCATCTGGCGCATCAGCTTAAGATTGATCTCAGCCTCTTCTTCAGAGAGCGAACGAATGGCAAACCCGGCGTGAATGATCACGTAGTCCCCCACTTCGGGAACCCGATCCACCATTTCCAGACGGATTTCTTTGCGCACTCCGTCGCTTTCAACCATGGCCACTTGGGGGTCAAGCAACTCATCACTGCCGCCGCGCAGCTCAACGACCTGCATGGGAATGGCTAAACACATGGAACACCTCCTATATAGGCCTGCCCAAGGGCAAGGCCACCATCATTCATCGGCACCAGCTCACCTGCATAGACCACAAATCCCTGGTCTCGCAGGCCACTGCTGAGCCGCTCAAACAACAACATATTCTGCATGCAGCCACCGGCAAGGACAACCTGATTCAGGCCGGTTTTCTGCCGCAATTCCGCAAGCACCTCTATAAGCCCAGCAGCCAGCCAATGGTGGAAGGCGCGGGCCATTACCGAAAGCGAAACATCATCTCGTATATCGGAAAGCAATCCGGCTACCAAACCATCCACGGCAAGCACAAGCTGATCATTTTCCCTGTCTATCTGCGGAAGATAGCGATTAAGAGTCGCACGATCATCAGCTCCAAGGGCCTGCTGCTCCAGAAGCATGGCCGCCTGCCCTTCGTATTGACTGTCCTGGCAGAGCCCGAGCAAGGCCGAAACCCCGTCAAATAAACGGCCACAGCTTGAGCTGGCTGGGCAGTTGAGCTGTTTACTCAGCATCTGGGCAAGGAGATTTTTCTTCCCAGGATCAATGCCCTTCAAGGCAGGAGGGAGTCGCAGATCCACAAGCCCCTCCTCTCCCAGGCAGGTATACAGCAGCGACATGGCCATTCGCCAGGGCTCCCGCGCCGCCCGATCGCCTCCGGGCAATGACAGGGTGGCCAAATGCCCAAGGCGGGTATACTCTTTCCGGTTTGCCTGGTAGATCTCTCCCCCAAAAATGGTCCCATCCGGACCGTAGCCGGTACCATCGAGCACCAGACCAAGAACCGGACCACTGAGCTGCTGCTCGGCAAGCACTGCGGCCAGGTGGGCGTGGTGGTGCTGAACGTTGCACAGCGCCTCACTGCGGCCTCGTCCATAACGACTGGAGAGATAATCCGGATGCAGATCAACGCTCACCTGATGTGGGACCAACTCAAGCACATCCTGCAGGTGCTCAACGCTCTCTCTGAAAAAATCAAAGGTCTGTGTATTGACCAGTTCACCAATGTGCTGCGAGAGGTAGGCTTCCTGGTTACGCACAATACAAAAGACGTTTTTCATCTCTCCGCCACAGGCAAGGATATCACCTGTGGGTTCATTAAGCAAAATCGGAACCGGTGAATATCCGCGGCCACGGCGAAGCAAACGCACTTTCCCGTCCATAATCCGTGCCACCGAATCATCGACCCGGGTGACAATTTCGCGGTTATGGAACAGAAAAAAATCCGCCAGGCCTGCCAAACGCTGTAGCGCCTCGTCATTGTCCGTGCAGATCGGCTCACCGCCCCTGTTGCCGCTGGTCATGACCAGCACCTGCGGCACCTCGGGCTCACTGAGCAGCAGGGCATGCAACGGTGTGTACGGCAGCATGAGGCCGATTTTTTCCAGTCCCGGTGCAACCGATGCGGCAAGCGGCGTGGTTTTGAGTCGCTCTACCAGCACTATCGGGTGCTCGGGTGAAAGCAACAGCGCGGCCTCCTGCTCACTGATGCGGCAAAAGGCTCGGGCTGTTTGAAGATCTCGCACCATAATAGCCAAGGGCTTTGCTGGACGGTGCTTGCGTCTGCGCAACAAGGCCACAGCCTCTTCACTTGTTCCATCAACGGCGAGATGAAAGCCCCCCAGTCCTTTTATAGCGACTAACTTCCCCTGTTGCAGGGCCTGTGCGCAATTGGTCAGGCAGTCACCCGGCAGGGGGTGTCCCTCGTTATCGTGCCAGCTGAGCTGAGGGCCACACTGCGGGCAGGCGTTAGGCTGGGCGTGAAATCGTCGGTCCAGGGGATCATGATATTCCCGGCTGCACTGCTCGCACATGGTGAAAGCCTGCATGGAGGTATTGGGCCGATCATAGGGCACACGCTTGACAATGGAAAACCGGGGGCCGCAGTTGGTGCAGTTGGTAAAGGGGTAGCGGTAATGCCGATCCTGCGGATCCATAATTTCCTTCATGCAATCCGGACAGATAGACATATCCGGTGCAATCTGGGTCGAAGGACGACTGGATGAGCGGCTGGGAAGGATCGCAAACCCCTCGGCTGGCATCTTGGCCTGTATCGCTTCCGTTTTCAGCTCAGTAATACGGGCAGCAACGGGGGCCTCGACCTGCAGGCGATGAAGAAAATCCTCTACAACCTGGGGCTCTCCGTTCAAGATAATTTCAACCCCATCACTGTCGTTGATAACCGTCCCGATCAGTTGTAAGGCATGGGCAAGCCGATAAACAAAGGGGCGAAATCCCACTCCTTGCACAATGCCACGCACAGTAACCCGCAGAGCTGTGGTTTCAGAAAGCACCGAAGACGGGGGATGCTTCATGCAATACTTTTCCTGAACGTTGAGGTTTTACCAGACTTACAGCAAGCCCTCCGCCTGCGCGCCCGGCACTCTAGCAGTGTGGAGTCGTTTCCACCAGACTTTTTTCCAGCGTTCACAACAGGCACAATCAGCACAAAACAACCCAACCCAGCAATCTTGTTACAACAATCTGTTTAAAGAGAAAAACGGGACTCTCAAAAAAAATCCTTGCTCAAAACGCATCACGCACTTCATTTTTTTCAGGTTAGGTATCCGCTATCGCCTGACGCATTATTTCCCTGTAGCGTTTTGAGTTGACGACCTTTTGTTTTTCCAGGTCTTCTATCTCTTCACGACTGAGATGAATCAGGCCGCAGACAGGGCAGGATAGATCCATGTCATCGTGGGCCGCACGCTGCTTCAGCTCATCGGCGGTCATATGGCCAACAAAACCGCAGGCACAGTTTGGCGCTTCAACCCGGACGACTTTACGTTGATGGATGTCATTGTTGGCATTCATGGGCAAAAATCAATGGATTAAATTCATAAATAATACTCAACCGAGCAATCAGATAAACAGGAAGTTACAGACCACGTGCACAGGATTACATTCAAACCTGAATCCGGTCAAAGCCCCTTGGCCCGAGTATCTCATTCGGATTAGTGGTGTAGACGACGGATCGTTTTTCCACGATGGTCAACTATATGCAACGTCAGAGGGAGCCCGCCATCCAGGCGGTGCGTGGCACAGGAAATTCACGGGTCATAGGCCCTGACTGCCATCTCAATTTTATTGAGAATCCCCTCGTCGACCTGACCATTACTGATCAACGAGGCCGCCGCCTGCTGCACACTCAGATTCATGGGGGCGATATTATGGGTTGTTCCCACAATCAGGTTTGCCTGGGTGATACATCCCTGCTCATCGGTGGCATACTCATGGATCAGGGTACCGCGAGGCGCCTCAACATGGCCAATACCGCGTCCTGCCCCCGGCTCTACAACGTTTCGCACATTAGGGTCGGTGATCTCGTGCTCTTCCAGCAGCTCAACGCTGCGTTCGCAGGCATACACCAGCTCCACCAGTCGCGCCCAGTGATAGAGGAGCGTGGCCTGGACTGGTCGCCCAAAACGAGCGCGAAACTCCTCCAGCTCCTGCTGTGCCCGGGGGGTAGCCATGGCATCACAGACATTGAGTCGCGCCAGCGTATTGACCCGGTAAATGCCAGTAGGCTGTTCAGGATGAAGAGAAAACCCCTCTCCCCAAGATTTAGCATAGACCATCTTGGCCGAGGACCAGGGTTCCACATGCTCGGCCAGGTACTGCTGGTAATCGCAGGCCTGAAAATCGACATAGCCTCCATCAGCTGCCATCAGACGCAGCTGACCATCATAAAGTCGCAACCGCCCCTGCCTGTCGACAGTCCCCATAAAACCTGTGGTGATGTCACCCAGCCCATCAAACTCTTGACTGAACCGGTTAAAGGCCTGTTTTTTAGCAAAATCCATGGCGTAGCTGGCAAAATCAAGCAGCTCGCGGGCATCGGCGAGCAGGGATTGCCGCACTTCTTCCTGCATGGCGCAGGAGAAGCCACCAACAACCGCGGCCACTGGATGAATCGCCTTGCCTGCAAAACGAGCGAGCATCTGTTGCGCCAACTGGCGCATACGCACAACCCGGCCTGCCAGCTCGGGTTCCTGACGTACCAGCCCCATGATGTTGCGCACCGAGAGGTCTTCTTGGGGATCAAGGACAAAATCAGGCGCCGCAAGAAAGAAAAAATGCAAAATCTTATCGTGTATATGCGCAAGAATCTGGCAGAGTTCACGAAGCTGATGGCCGCTGCGGGTCGGCTCCGCACCAAAACAGCCATCAATGGCTTTCACCGCGGCCAGGTGGTGCATCCAGGGACAAATCCCACAGATGCGAGTAACAATACGCGGAATCTCCTCGGCGGGGCGACCAATGACGAACTGTTCAAATCCCCGCAGGGCAGAAATAGCAACCTGGGCATCACTCACCTGACCGAATTCGTCCAGACGGAGATCTATGCGAGCGTGTCCCTCGATACGAGTGACAGGATGTATGGAAATCTCTTGGCCCATGTGTTTACCTTGGCGGATTGCTTTTTTTAACGTACAGCTGCACAACGTTCCCCTTTAACGGCGTTTACGCAGTGGTTTGAGCAGGCCGTGGGCTCCGCTGAAACGCAGCAGTGATTTTCGATCTATCATGGACCGGTGATCAATACCGTTACTGGCAAGTGCCCCCAGCATATCCAAGAGTGGATTACAGCCCGCCCGCACCGGCCCATAACATCCTCGACAGGGGACACGGGCACGCAGACAAAGCGGTGCCTCTTTGCCACCACAACCACCAGCGGTCACCGGCCCCATACAGAGAATCCCCTGCTCCAACAGACAAACCATCTCGCTGGGCGGAGCCTGAGCATCCCCGGCGGCATTCTCAAGAAATCTGCCAGCCCCCCCCTGTGCTTTGCCGCCCCTCTGGGTCGGGCAGGTCTCGCAAACGCTCTTGGCGGCTGTTTTACCGGGTGTACCAGCCACCAGCTTGGTCAAAAATCCAACGATGGCATCAGAGGCAGGCGGGCAACCTGGCAAGAGCCAGTCTACCTTGACCTTTTCATCCACACTGTAGACCCGATCCAGGGGCTGGGAGATGTCCGCTGGAATCAAGGCTTGCTCATCACTGCCATAGGCATAGACGGTCTGTAAGGTTTCCTGGGAGGTCCATTGATTGCGCATGGCAGGAATACCGCCATGGGTGGCACAGGTCCCCAGGGCAACCAGGCTCGTACAGCTGGCCCGCATGGCCTTGACCAACGCAAGCTCTTCTTCCGAGGCAACCCCACCGGAAACAATGCCGATATCCGCCTGGGGCAAACACAGCCCCCCCCCCTCCTCCTGCTCATATTTATTATCCAGCAGCAAGGGGCAGTGGACAATCTCTACCTGATTGACGAGGGCAAGGAAATCTTCTCCCGCATCAAGTAACGAGACTTCACAACCACAACAGGCATGAAGCCACTCAAAGCTGAGTCTGGCTAGACTCAAGACCGAGTCCCCTTCTTGGACTCGGAGAGGCTAGCCAGTTCACCACGCAGAATGGCCAGACGCCCGCAAAAGGCACGAAAGGCCTCTGCCAGACGCTCAGGTTCAGCCGAGGAAACCCAGGTAATCTGAAACCGCTCACTCTCATAGCCCATATCTTCCAGAGTATCGGTGATCACCTCGGCCCTGGCCAGGGCCATCTCGTTGCCGTTGATGTAATGGCACTCACCCAGATGACAGCCAATGATCATCACTCCTTCTGCCCCCTTGTCCAGGGCATGCAGCACCATCTCAGGATGAACCATCCCCGAGCACATCACACGAATAATCCGCACCGACCCGGGGTACTGCAGCCTGGAAATACCGGCAAGATCAGCCGCAGCGTAGGAACACCAGTTACAGCAAAAGGCGATTATTTTGGGGGTTGTGTTCATAATTCCTCCTCCAACTCGCTCTCTTCCAGGGCTGCATCGATCTGCGCCTCTATCTGGGCATAGGTAAAGCCAGCCACATCTACGCCCCGCTTGGGACAGGTTCCCTGACAAATGCCACAGCCCTTACAGAGTACGGGATCGATATGCACCGTCTTCAAAGGAGTCCCCTCTTCATCTTCATATTCGACCAGGGTGATGGCCTGATAGGGACAGACTTCTATGCAGAGTCCGCAGCCATCGCAGTTCACCGGATCAACCAGGGCGGTATTGGGCTCCAGGTTAATCGCTTCCCGTGAGAGCAGACGACCAGCCTTGGCGGCCGCCGCCAGGGCCTGGGAGATCGATTCTTCCAAGGGTTTGGGATAGTGGGCAAGACCGGCAACAAAAACCCCATCCACGTTGAATTCCACCGGACGCAGTTTGACATGCGCCTCCTGGAAAAACCCATCACTATTGAGCGGAATCTTAAAGAGATTGCCCAGGTTCATCGCATCCGGGCTGGCCAGGGTTGCCGCAGCCAGAATAACCACATCCGCCTTAATCTCCAGGGGACGATGGAGGACGTGATCCCAGACCTCGACCAGCACGCCCTTATCATGCTTTTTCACCTTGGGCGGGCCATGCATCTCGTAGTTGATAAAAACGATCCCCAACTCGCGCGCCTGATTGTAGATCCGCTCCCGCTGACCATAGGTTCGAATCTCACGGTAGAGAATATAAATCTGCCGGGAAGGTGCCTCTTTTTTCAGCTTAATCGCGCTCTGGATTGAGTGGGTGCAACAGGATTTGGAGCAGTAGGGCCGCTCTTCATTGCGTGAGCCTACACACTGAATAAAAACAAAGGACTTACCGTTGGCCACCCGAGTTTCGTTGTGCATGTGCAACTTGTCAAACTCGATCGAGGCTACCACCTTGGGTATCTTACCGTATTCAAATTCCTCGGGGATATACCGTTTTGCGCCGGTGGTGATGATCACCGCGCCGTGATTGATCACCCGTTTACGACTGGAACCGGTACGAATGGTACTTGCAAAGTTGCCCACATGTCCCTCCACCGAAAGGACTGTACTGGTATAGGCCACCTCGATTAAATGATGCTGTTGTACCTTTTCTTTGAGATCACGGATGTAGCGGGGCACATGCTCTCCGTTCCAGGTCTGAAAGAGGTGGAGCGCATTCCCCCCTAACTGGGTGGTTTTTTCTACCAGATGGACCTGAAACCCCTGTTCAGCGAGGTTGAGCGCAGCGGTCATTCCGGCCACGCCGCCACCGATAATCAGCACCGAGGGGGCAATGGGAATACGGATCGGTTTTCGGGCAACCTGGGTCTGCACTTTGACCACGGCCATCCGCACCAGATCTTTGGCCTTGAGAGTGGCAACCTCTGGCTCCTGATTATGGACCCAGGAATTCTGGTTGCGAATATTAGCCATCTCAATGAGATACTCATTGATACCAGCTGATTTCAGGGTCTTACGGAACAGCGGCTCATGGGTTCGCGGTGTACAGGCGGCAACTACGATACGGTTGAGCCGCTTATCCCGTATCTCTTGAACAATACGATCCTGAGTATCCTGGGCACAGGTAAAGAGGTTACGGGCCACATGCACGACCAGGGGCAGTGTGGCGGCATAGTCAGCCAGCTCTTCCACATCCACCACTCCGGCAATATTGGTACCGCAATGGCAGACAAATACACCAATTCGTGGCTCTTCACCGCGCACATCCTGCTCCACCGGCGGTAAAAGAGAGCGTGTCTGGGTATGCCGTACCGATTTTAACAGTGCGGAAACCGAGGCAGCCGCTGCCGACCCCCCGGTGACTGACTGGGGAATATCCCGCGGACCATTAAAGGCTCCGCAGGTATAGACACCTTTTTTTGAGGTATGCACCGGCATAAAGGCAGAGATGGAGGCAAAACGATCCGGAGTCATATGAATGCCAATACGTTCGGCCAGTCGCACCATGGACTCTGGAGTCTCCAAACCAACGGAGAGCACGACCAGATCAACGACCTCTTCGACCTGCTTTCCTTGACCATTAATGTAGTGCAGCCGCAAATCGCCCTTGGTTCCCTTGGGCTCAACCCCGTGAATGCGGGAACGTATAAAACGGACCCCATACTCATTTTTAGCCCGTTCCAGATAGCGATCGAACTCCTTGCCCGGAGTGCGCATGTCCATGTAAAAGATGGTCACCTCGAGATCGGGATTACTCTCCTTGATGGTCATCGCCTCTTTAATGGCATACATGCAGCAGACGGTGGAACAGTACTCGTTATTGCACCGATTCTTATCTCGGCTGCCAATACACTGGAGAAAGGCCACCTTTTTCACCGGTTTTTTATCCGAAGGTCGCGAGAGCTGACCGTCGGTGGGCCCATCTGGAGAAAGATAGCGTTCAAACTGGAGCGAGGTGATCACATTGGGGTACACGCCGTAGCCCCAGATCTTAGATTTTGACGGATCAAAGGTCTGAAAACCAAGGGCCATGACCACCGAGCCCACCTGAATGATATGTTCCCGCTCGCGGTCGTTGAAATCAATGGCCCCAGGGGGACAAATTTCAGCGCAGGCTCCACATTTGGTTGGATTTTTAAGATGCAAGCAAGATTTGGGATCAATCTGATATTTCAGGGGGACAGCCTGGGGATACTTGATATAAATCGCCTTACGCTTGGCAATATTGGAGTTGAACGAATCATCCACGCTTTTAGGGCAAACGCTGGTGCACTGACCACAGGCAATGCATTTATCCGTGTCCACATAGCGGGGATACTCGATCACACGGACGGTAAAATTGCCTGCTGTACCGGTAACATCCTGCACGGTTGACAGCGTCATGATGCGGATATTGGGATGCCGTCCACACTCAACCAACTTGGGCGCGATGATACACATCGAGCAGTCATTGGTGGGAAAGACCTTGTTAAATTGGGGCATGGAACCACCGATGGCCCCTGATTTTTCCACCAGGTACACAAAAAAGCCGGAATCTGCCAAATCAAGTGCGGCTTGCATTCCGGAGATACCGCCCCCGACCACCAACACGGATCCATTCATGGATTGATCAGCCATGCTCCACCTCTCCTACGATACGCCTGGGCATTACCAAGGATTTCGCCACCAGCTCCCACAAAAAGCAGACGTCGATGTTTAAATTAAATTCACGCTTTAACGAGACCTGAAGCTGATCACGACAGTTCTGACAGGCCGTAACCACAACTTTAGCGCCCGAGGTGCTGATCTGCCGCGCCTTCATCCGCCCGTGAAAAACCCGCTCGGCTCCATAGGGGCTAGCCCAGGCACCACCACCGGCACCGCAGCAGTAATTTTCTTCCCGGTCTGGAATCAGGTCCACATAGTTTGCACAGCAGGCCCGGGTCAGGGTACGAGCCTCGTCAAAATACCCCTGCCCAAAGGTTTTCAGGGATTTGCGCCCATAGTTGCAGGAATCGTGAAAGGTGGCCAGCTTCGTGTTTCGTGCGGGATCAAGAATAATACGCCGCTGGTTAACGTACTCCAGCAGAAGGTCAAAGACAGTATAAATTTTAAACTGCTGCAATGACTCAGGAAACCAACGTTCCAGTGCGTAACGGGTCGCATAATAGGCATGACCACATTCAGGCAGCAGCAGAGCCTTGCAGTTGAGTCGTTCAATGTTATCGATAATGCGCTTGACGATGGTACGCATGGCACTGTAGTCACCGGAGTGCAGGGCCCAGTTGACGCCTTCCCAATATTCGGAAGAGATGGTCCAGGATTCGCCAGCAGCATAGAATATCTTCCACCACCAGGTCAGACTTTCCGGTTCAGCAAAGGGCTGTTTCGAGTTCACCGTTACCAGCAGCCGGGCTCCACGCACATCAATGGGGGTTGCAAACCCCGGGCAGCAGTCATCTGCGAGCTCCTGCCCCAAGTCTTTAATAAGCGTGAGAAAATCATCCTTGGGAATGCCCAGATTATTGCCCTTCTCAAGACAGGTGATAACCCCCTTCTGAATGGCCACCGGGACTTTGTCGCGATCGCGTTGTCCCCGAATACGGCGAATGAGCTGAACGATCTCCACGTTCATCGGGCAAACCACCTCGCATTTGCCGCACATGGTACACTTCCAGGGCCAGTCGCTTTCGACCAGCTCTTCTTCCATTCCAAAAAAAGCCATACGAATAATCTTACGCGGATCAAGATCGTCGACACCCGAAATAGGGCAGGCTCCTGCACATGAGCCACAGGTCAGGCAAATGTCTGCCAGATTAGGAGCCGAGTAAAATGGATTTTTTTTGGATTCGAGGAGAACAGCCCTGGGGACATTTTCGTTGACGGGCTGCACCACTTCACCTGCGACTCCCGGATCAGGGGAGATGCGTGGTTCGCGACCATATTTGTCGCAAAGCCGTTTATAATCCTCATACTGAATCAGGTACCGTCGACCAGGCCCTTCCTGGGCCGGAAGCACACCGGAATTGATCCAGTTGCGAATAGTGTTGCGGTGGACACCAAACTCGCTTGCCAAATCATTGACCTTGGCCTCATAAATCATGAAACATTCTCCGAAGAGGCAACCACTGTGCCGGAGGAAAAAGGGGTGACATATTCGTTTATTTGTTTAAGTATCATCTTAACGGCCAGCTCTGTGGCGTGTTCCATGGCAGGCGTCAGCCCGGGGGCTATTTCTTCAGGTATGATGCTTGCTTGGGCCAAGACCAGCTCGACCCGAATACCCGTTTCCTGCTCGAGTTCCACCAACAGATTGACCGTGGGGAACTGATGCAGCGAAAAGTCATGTACCTTCGAGCACGGCAGTTCAGCCGGGCGACAGGTCACAAGCGCACCGGGGGATCGCTGATCTTGATAGGTGGCATCGACGATAAAGAGCAGACTGGGGCGCAATGCAGGCGCCATGAGATAATCCAGCAACAATTCCCGCACAGAGGTGCCCACATCCAGTACCTGAACACGTTCGGAAAGTTTCTCCTGCTCCAGGCGAGCAACCACCGCCGGGCCAAACCCATCATCTCCAAGCAGAATATTACCGCACCCCAGCACCACAATATCTACGGGGCACTCCCCTATAATTTTTTTGTGCGAGATATGCATAATGTGACAACATGCCACTGTTTACTCGGTTTTGGCAAGGGGAAAATGCAGCAGGATGCTCGAATAGAGCCTGCAAATTGAACAAAGGGAACAAGAGGAAACAAACAGATGTCAGCCGATGCAATGTATAAGGTTATAGTCAATTCACTTTCCACCCATGTGGCAGTGCTTGACGAAAACGGTATCATCGTGGAGACCAACAGAGCCTGGCAGGAATTCGCCAGAAAAAACGGCATGCCCGAACCTGTGAATTGCGTGGGGGTGAACTATCTCTCTACCTGCGAATCCGGCACCTGTGATGAAGATGAGGGACATCTGATCAGCCGCGCTATCCGCCAGGTCATTGCGGGGGAGATCGAAGAGTTTCTGACCCAGTATCCCTGCCACTCCCCTCAGGAAAAAAGGTGGTACAGCCTGCGGGTGGTCCCCTACCGTGACCGACTGGTCAAGCGCGTTCTGGTCACCCATGAAGACGTCACCCCTATTATGCTTGCCCAGGAGAAATTACGGCTGAAAGAACAGGAACTGCAAGCGCAAACGGAGAAGCTTGAGGAAACCAATATCGCCCTCAAGGTACTGCTGGAACAAAGACAGCGGGATCGGGTGCAGATGGAAGAGCGCATTGTCGCCAACATTCGTGAGTTGGCTATGCCCGCCTTGGAAAAACTGACAAAGAGTTCGCTTGATCAGCGGCAGCTCAATCTGGTTGACATTGTGACCAACCATCTTGAAGAGGTGGTGTCCCCTTTTCTCCAGCGCCTCTCCACCGTCAACCTGCTGCTTACGCCCCAGGAAATCGAGGTAGCGACCCTGGTGCGTCAGGGGAAAAGCAGCCAGGAGATTGCTGATGTCCTGGGGGTTTCCCTGGCGACCATCAGTTTTCATCGAAAAAAACTGCGCAGCAAACTGGGGCTGAGTAACAAAGGAACCAATCTGCGAACCTATCTCCTCAGCCTCACATAAACCATGAGAAACTACATCAAGCTGCTTTCCGCGGAGTAAAGGCGCAAAATCCCGAACGGGGGCCAATACGGGGATGGTTTCGGCAGGTATCGGGACGCTTGTCGTAGATGGTGCACCGCCTCGATTGCGGATCAAGGTAGATACAGTCACCATTTGCCATCCGAGCGAGGGTGAATGTTCCTGATTTATGATGAAAATGCTCAATTACACGTTTTTTCATCAGCCTTCTCGCCACAAATTTGAGATCGCCTTCCTGCTCGCAGGACTCCATCAGCCCCATACGGACGAGATCAACAGCCTGTATCTCAACGGGGAGGCTGCAACAGGTCGCGTTACAGGTTGTACATAATTTAGCGCTGTATTTTTTCCAGGTAGCGGTGTCTTCGAGGTCGGTCTGCGGGGTATTGGATCGGGGCATGGTAGGGGCCTAAACAAAAAAAGCCCTTCTCTACCATAAAACAATGAAGATTGCTTACTCTTCAAAAACAAAAGCGCTTGCGCCGGCCTTAGATTGACTGTTTTTCTCACTGCATTGCGCAATGAGAACCGGGCAACAGGTCGAGGAGGCCAACCGCTCAACCAAGCTCCCCCCCCATAAATCAAGCAGAGAGGCGTTGGTCTCAGCCCCAACAACGATAATATCCACGTCCTTAGCGGCACTATACTCCACCAGCGCTTTTTCAGGCGGATCCCAACTGATTGTTGTCGAGGCAGTCACATCGAGTTCAAGGGCTCGCTGCTCAAATGCTTTAAGTACTCCCCTTGCGCCGTCCTCGGCATCACGAATGACCCCGTAGCGGAGTGCTTTCTCAGTCGGCAGATAAATGGCATAGAGGCCCGTCACCTTCCCGCCATAGCTGCGAGCGATATCCAGAGCTCGCTTCTGTACTCTCTGGTTAGCCGACGCCCCATCAAGACCAACAAGTATATTGGAGAGGCGTATGGTTGACTGTTCCGGGAGGAGCATGACATCACAGGGACTCTCGGCTATAACCTCGGCTGTCGTCCGGCCAAGCAGCATGCGCTCTATCTGGTGCCTTCTAGCGCAGCCCAGAACAATAACAGCCGCATTTTTTTCACGGGCCACAGAGAGTATTTCGCGGGAAACTTTCCCCTGACGATGAATGGTCTCGAGGTCGAGCCCCAGTGATTGAGCATACTCTTTTGATTCTGCGAGAATTTTTCGGCCTGGTTCACTCAGGAGGTCATCTGTGTTTTCCAAGCACATACGATTCATGTTGCCTTCGTAGTGAGGGGTCACCGAGACCACCACCACAGTGGCACGAATGGAAGCCGCAAGAACCAGAGTTTCTCGAAACAGAAGTCGGCTGGATTCTGAAGCATCAACAGCTGCTACAATCGTTTTCATTGCTTGATTCTTTCCTTGTAAAAATTATCGCTGTGTCCGTTGAGCCTGCCGCCTGTACGGGCCGGGTGATGAAGAACAAAGTGAATTTGATATGGCAGTCAACGTTCTGCGCTCTTTCATTCCAGCAATAACGGACTGGATAAATGCATTCTGTACCAGAAAAAATACACAGGTGGTGACGACAGGGACAAACGCATACCCGCCTCCCTTGGCACTTTCCACCATGATGGTATCTATGTGAGCAAAGAAGAAAGTATAGAGAGCCGTCAGACAAAGGCCTGACAGCACAACACTCTGCATCGGTTTGCTCACAGGAGCTCGACCACAGAGTCGGCGAGAAGGACCACTTTTCATTGGGGCATGCTGCAGTTTTTGCAGAGGAGCTTCTCCACCTCCTTGAATACAAAAAACCGGGACAGGTGAAAAAGATGCCGCCTCCCCATGGTTCACCCCTTTATCCACGACAATCATATCAATTCGTTTGACAATATGGCAGAGTCGACGAATCACCTTGCCAATCTTACCGTACTCCCTTACCGATGCCAGATCGATGTTTCTCTTTTGAGCCTGGTCATGAAATGCTGTTAAATTCTCATTTGCTATTTTTTCCAAGAAGCGATCTCGCCTCCCGCCATCCCACAGAAAAGGGAGCGTATTGACATAAGCTACGAGCAAACTAGAGCCCAGCCGTTCTGCAATATTGAGCGAGTATTTCATGGCCGCATGCGACACACGCCCATTGCGGGTGACTATGAGAATGAGCGAAGCTCCCTCTTGAGCTTGTTTTTTCTGTCCCCTTGGATCCATCTTGCTCTGCTCGCTGATCTGTGTCATGTGCTTTCCCGATAAATATTGAACGGCACCCGTGCACGGGAGCATCCGCTGTTTATGGCATACGAATTTTGCTCAATCGTCTTTTCCTTTCCATGAGATCCCTCAGAGGATGTCAAGCAAACAATATGCCACGGAACAAACACATCATTAACCATATAAATACAGCGCCTTAACGATCCTCCCCCTCGCTTCTTGTTCAGACCTGTTGCATCTTGCAACAAATAAATACCTGCCCAAGCAGCATCCAGATAGAAAAATCCCTTCGCCCCCCTTCCCCCACCAATAAAACAATTTATTCCCCCCTAAAATTAGATATTTACAACAAAGATGTGCTCACATTCCGCCCACCTTTCACTTTTCCCCTCATCACGGTGGATGTTGCAGACTGCAACACAAAAAAAATTCAACCTCAACAACAGGGTAACAATCTAATTTTAAAGATAATTTAACAACAAACCAAGAACATCTGTTGCATTATGCAACATTTTCTCAAAAAAAGCAAAATGATTTAAATACATGATTTAACTTATATTTTTAAAAACGTTTTTTTGGCATTTTGATTGCAATTTTAGCTGTGTTTGTCGCATCTGGGTTTGCACGGACAGATACAGGTAGTTCACAGCCAAGCAAACGGCCCCTGTCTCCGTTTTGTCTGCCCATCGGGAACTCCGACTTGACCGTATGAAAGGATATGGCTGGGTTCACAAGGATCCCCAATATTTCAACTCAATGGAGAAAATCATGATCCAGAACGAAACGCACCAGGCTCAACTGCACGTCAATTCGACCAAAAAAAGTAGCTCCGTAGGCCAAAGTAAAGCCACCTCAACTTCCACGGCCACACAAACAGCCTATGCCCCCAAACGCCCCGTGGGCAAAATGGTGCTTTTTGGAGCAATGTCTTTAGGCGCGTATCTTTTCTTATTTTCCAATGAAGCGCTTGTTACCCAGACCTATACACTTGGTGGCTGGCACGCGGCCTTTCCGGTTCTCACCGCTTTCCTTTTCTCTTTTGTCCATGGAGCCTTTGCCAGCAATTTCTTAAGCGTACTCGGATTGGAAGCAAAAAGTAGTCACTGATGCCCTTACACGAACATCACAGGAGAAAAAATCGATGAAAAGATTAGTCTTGATAATCCTCACAGTCCTGCTGTTGACTCCGGGAATACACCAGGCCTATGCAGGCGGCCCTCCCCCTAAAAATGTGGTCAAAGGTGTCTTCACCACCATTGATACCAAAACAATGGATGCGACCATCAAGGTAGATGGACATGATGGGGTACGGGTTCTGCATTTAGCCGAGGGGATGACCGTTGAAGACATTCCCATGGACAAGAAAGTCCTGGTCAGCCTGGATACCCACGCAGGTCCCAACGTGATTAAGGATGTTTCGATCATGTTCATGGACATGACAGTTACCAAGATCATCGCCTTTCTGGTCATTGGCCTTATCGGTGGCCTGCTCTCCGGATTCATCGGCTCTGGTGGTGCTTTTGTCCTCACTCCGGCGATGATGTCGCTTGGTGCTCCTGGTGCTGTTGCAGTCGCCTCGAACATGTGCCACAAATTCCCCAAAGCTATGGTTGGTGCCTATAAGCGGTGGAAATACGGGCAGGCCGATATCAAACTTGGTCTGGTGCTCGCTCTCACCTCCATCGTCGGTGTTCAGATTGGTATCAAAATGCAAAAATTTATCCTCAATCACTGGGGAAATGCAGGCTCGAACCTCTACGTGAGTGTTGTCTTTGTTTTTGTTCTCGTTGTCGTTGGCGCCTATGTTCTGATGGATGCAATCAAACTTTCTAAGGGGAACGCAGAAGAAAAAACTCCTGTTTTGGCCCTGAAACTCCAGAAAATAAATCTCTGGCCCATGATGGAGTTCAAGGTTGCCAAACTGCGCATCTCCGCCTGGATCACCATCCCTGTTGGTTTGTTAACCGGTATGCTTGCTGCCACCATCGCCGTTGGCGGTTTTATCGGCGTCCCCGGTATGATTTATGTCATCGGCGCTTCCGCCCTTGTCTCCAGCGCAACTGAGCTCATCGTCGCTTTTATCATGGGTGCCTGGGGCTCGATCCAGTGGGGTATCTCCGGTCTGATCGATATTCGCATGACCCTTCTGATTCTGGCAGGCTCTCTGATCGGGGTACAGCTTGGCGCCCTGGGTACCACCTATGTCAAAGACTATACAATCAAACTGGTCATGTCTGCAGTTATGCTGATTGTCGCCGTTTCTCGTGGTGCCAAAATCCCCGGCTATCTCGCTGATCTCAACCTCATCGCTGCCCTCAACGAAAAACTGGGAACAACATTGAACATTGTCAGTTTCTGGGCCCTCATGGCCGCCTTGGCTGTGGCCGGTATCATTATCACTGTGGCCATGATTAAAGGAATGATGCAGGCGCGAGCCGAAGAAAGCGCCGCAGGCGCAGTGCAACCGCACTAATCCGCAACGCCAACAATCACTACACACTACAATTTGGAGATACGGTCTTTCACAGGACCGTATCTTCCTCATCAGGAGGCGGTTATGGAATCAGGATTATTGTTTACGGCAGCCGTCATCGGTGTAGGCGCTCTGCATCTTGTCTGGCAGGCAGCCACATCTATTGAACGCAAAACTTCGCAACAGACTTCTTCTCAGTCCTCAAAAAAACATGAAAGCAAACGAGCAGACTGGTATATGTTTTTTTTCAGATCGGACATAACCGGAAAAGAAACCAGGCAGATCGCCCCTACTGCATCGAAATCGGAGCAAACACGTCGCACCCCGCCCCAGAAACAAAAAAGAAGATCTGCGCAACAGATGCAGCTCTAGCAAAAAGCTCCCATCCACAAACAGTATTTTTGCACGAGCACAAAGAACGCAGGCCGGTAGTATTGCCCTGCTCATTTTTTGATTAGTTATGTATTGTTTACCTTGTCTAAGCTGAACATCATCACGATACTCAAAATTTTATCTTTGGAATCTTCCCCCCCTGTTCCCAAAGGTAAAATTTTGAGCATGTTTGCAACGAGTATTCACTTTTTTCAGGTACAAACATAAATTTTCAAACTCAACTGCTGGCAAAAAGGAGCGGTGAGCATGTTCTTCCGTAAACGGGACTCCGAGCCCGAAACAGCCCCTCAAAAATCACAGAATGATTCGCACCTTGAGCAGATACGAAAGACGCTGGAGGACAGCAAATTACCCCAACATGCCATTGATGCAGCCCAACGAGAGTTAAAGAAGCTCGAACAATCAGAACCAGGGCTTGCCGAATATTCGGTTGGGTTAAACTACATCGATCTGATCACAACCCTGCCCTGGAATGAATCTTCGGTCTGTGATCTTGAGTTGCAACGGGCCCGAAATATTCTTGATGCCCGCCACTCAGGGCTTGCCCACGTCAAACAAAGAATTCTTGAATTTCTTGCAGCCAAAACTCTGCGAGATGCTATCCAACAGACCATCTTAATTGTTGACGATGAAGATATTGCCCGCGTCAACATGGAACACATTCTCACCAAAGATGGCTATGCCTGCAAGTGTGCTAAAAACGGCATAGAAGCTCTGCAGATTTTAGAGAACGGTGAAATTGACCTTATCGTCAGTGATCTCAAAATGGATAAGATGGATGGCCTGGAACTCCTGCATGAAGTGAATCGGAGCTATCAGGACATCCCTGTTATTATGGTCACAGGCTTTGCCACGGTGGACTCTGCTGTCAAGGCCTTAAAAAACGGAGCAGCGCATTACCTGGGTAAACCGGTTAATTTAAGCGAACTCCGTAAAATTGTCGCTGAAGTGCTGGGGCAAAAGCAGGTCAGCGCCATTGGCAAGGGACCCATTCTCTGCTTCACCGGCCCTCCCGGCACCGGAAAAACCTCTGTTGGTCGAGCCATCGCCGAAGCACTGCAGATGCAGTTTATCCGCGTCTCTTTTGCGGGGCTCAAAGACGAAGCCGAACTGCGCGGTCATCGTCGAACCTATGTAGGCGCCATGCCTGGCCGGATTATTACAGAAATAAAGCGAGCCGGTGTCAATAACCCGGTCTTCATGTTGGATGAACTTGATAAAATCGGTCAGGATTTTCGCGGCGATCCCGCCTCTGTCATGCTTGAGGTTCTTGACCCGGAGCAAAATGTCCATTTCATGGATCATTACCTCGACGTCCCCTTTGATCTCTCAAAGATCATGTTCATCGCCACGGCAAACGACCTTTCCAAGCTGCCCGGCCCGTTATTAGACCGCATCGAGATCATCGAATTTTCAGGCTATACTGACCTGGAAAAAATCGATATAGCCAAGCGCTTTATCATTCCCAGGCAACTCAAAGGAGCTGGCCTGGGGAACGATCAGGTACAATTCAGTCGTGAGGCTATTGAAAAACTCGTTGTGGATTACACGCGAGAGTCCGGCTTGCGAAATCTGGAGCGCGAGGTTGCAAACATCTGTAGAAAACTCGCCCTGCAAAAGGTAGATACTGAAAACGGCCAGTTCGATAGCCTGGTTGAAAGCGAAACTATTACCCGTCTTCTGGGCCCCCGCAGATACTTACGCAACGCCATGGACCGCGAGCCCAAAGTCGGTATCACAACCGGCCTGGTCTGGTCGGCGACCGGTGGAGAAATCATCAGTGTTGAAACCGCCTCGATGAAAGGAAACGGCCAACTGACGATGACAGGCTCGCTGGGAGAAGTACTTCAGGAATCGGCAAAAGCTGCCCTGAGTTTGATTCGAAGCCGGGCCCAGGAGTTCAATATTGATGAACAGCTCTTTGCTGAACGTGATATTCATATCCATTTCCCAGCTGGTGCAGTGTCTAAAGACGGGCCTTCGGCGGGCATAACCATCTTTTCTGCCCTCCTCTCTTTGATGACCGGAAGAAGAGCACGGCGGGATGTGGCCATGACAGGAGAGATGTCCTTAAGTGGCCGGGTACTTCCTGTCAGCGGTATTCGAGAAAAACTGCTGGCAGCACAACGAGCAGGCCTGAGCTGCGTCATTTTGCCAGCAGAAAACAGCGAAGAATACCATGCTCTTCCCGAGGATGTGACCAAAGGCGTAGAGATCATGCTGATCCATAATGTGGATGAGCTCATCGACCGGGTTCTCCTGGCTCCCTGAAATCAGTGACGACGGCTGGGAACTCCCCCTGCATCACGGATACATGGTAAACACAAAGAGCCCTCTGGATTGAGGGCTCTTTGTGTTCCAACATTACGTAGGCGATCAGTTCAATTGTCTGGCCAGAGCAGACTCTTGTGTACCCAACCAACAAGCTGGGGATGGCGCACCTGTATCCAGTCTCCTTTCTGAGCGATCTTCTCAAAAAGAACATCCTGCACTACCTTGCCCACAATGTCCTCACTGGTGCCAGGTCCTTTGCGCACATTGCCCTCTGGGACCTTGACGATCACATGGGGAATTTTACTTAATAAATTGGCATGAATATACCCTTTTGCCCCTTCGTAGTCAGCTACCTTCATCCATTGCCCGTTATGTTCCAGCACTTGCACCGGATATCCCTTGGGAAACTCATAGATAACTGTCGTGTCGGTCCCGGGGCCGGAGCGAACATTGATATTCTCCTGGGCGACGCTGAGATATTCAGCCGCCTGGACTGAGGTGCATAAAAAAAACGCACCCACGAGTGAGCCTGTCTTCAATCGTTTGAAGAATGTATTCATAACTTGCCTTTATCAGCCGTTTCTTCTGCCACACAGGTCCCTGTCAGCAGCATAAAAAATTCTTGATTTCCCTTGGTTCCTCGTACTCCCGAGGGAACGATTTTCTCACAACGTAACCCCAGTTCAGCTCCAAAAGCCTCGACCATGTCCAGTGCCTGTTGATGGAGTAGACTGTCTCTGACAATCCCACCCTTTTCAATAGCCTCTCGGGGCAGCTGAAACTGCGGTTTGACCAGAACCAGCAGGCGAACGGGCTTCTCACCATAGAGGGGCAGGAGTGGGGGCAAGAGGGGCTCGAGAGAGATAAAGGAGGCGTCGATCACCGCCAGATCAATGGAAACTGGAATATGGTCACGGGTAATATAACGGGCATTGGTTCGTTCATGCACCACCACGCGCTCATCACTACGTAACTTCCAGGCCAAGAGGCCGTAGCCGACATCCACACAGTAAACCTGCCTCGCTCCGTGCTGCAGCAGACAGTCGGTGAAGCCACCGGTGGAGCTGCCGATATCGGCACAGATCAGCCCCTTGGGATCAAAAGGCAAGGCCTTAAGCGCTGAGGCGAGTTTGTCACCGCCTCGACTCACGTAGCGCTTGATTTCCTTAAGCTTAATCTGGGAGTCAATGGCCACCTGAGCCCCTACCTTATCGTTGACCATTTCGTTGATACGTACCGCGCCGGCACCAATGAGTCGACGGGCTGTATCGATGTCCTCAGTCAGACCGCGACTCACCAGAAGAGCGTCCAGACGTTTTTTGCGCACCTTTGCCAAAATAGCCGATTAAAGTTTACCGAGCCGCTCTTTGGCCTCTTTGGCCTCTTGACTGCCCGCATGGTCGCTTATCAATTTTTTGTAAATTATTTTAGCAGTTTCACTATCCGTGAGCTGTTCAAAGGCCATCCCCTGCTTCAACAAAGCTCGGGGAGTATGTGCATCTTGTGAGTGATTGGAAATGACCTTCTGGTAATCAAGAATAGCCAAATCATACTCCCCCTGGTTAAACAGGGACTCCCCCATGTAGAAAAGAGTTTTTCCTGCCTTGGGGCCATTGGGATCAGCGGCCAGCGTCTGTTCAAAATTCTTATAGGCACTCTTATACTCTTTGCGATTAAAGGCATCCATTGCTTTGGCAAAGGGATCAGCTTGGGCCACAGGGGTAATTTTCACAGGGCTCGAGGACTCCACCTGTGGTGAAGATGCAGGCTGTTTGGGAATGCTGTTGGTTGCGGGCTGCACAGCCGAGCTGGCGCTTGTTACGGTGTTCTCCTCAACCTCGGGGGGGCTGGCCAGCCGGGCTTTTTTTCCTCTGGGGGCCAGGCGAACCAGCTGGCCACTGGGTAATCCGTTTTCTCCAGGTTGAAGACTAGCAGCAGGAGCACTTTGTGATTTATCGTTTGCCCGCCGTTGAAGTTCAATGGCTCGCTTTTCCGCTTCACGGGCACGACGTTTAGCATCATCAACCCGTTGCTGCTGTAAGTTATCTACAGCCACATTAAACTTTTGCTCCCACACGCTCATACGTTTTTCAACTTGTGCGAACTGCTCGGCAGTTTCCTGACGATTTCCCTCTACTGCAGCTCGGAGTTCATTAATATTTTGCTCCACTTCGCTCCGAAAACGCTCTGTTTGCCCCTGATTCTCCTGCAAGCTCGAACGAATACGCATGGTTTCGCTTTCCACCTGATCAATCTTAGTCACGGAATTCGCCTGACGCCGTTGCATCTGGTTCACAGTTGTGGACTTTACATCTTCCAGCTTCTGGTTCATCGCCCGAAGCTGAACCTGAAGGCTGTGGAGCTCTTCCTGGGTGGCACACTGGGTCAAGAGAACAAGGGAACAGCCTGCGAGGGCTATGTTACGTATTTTTTTCATCAGCAAACCTCCTCTATATACAACGCCTATGCATTATTTTCTCACGCCTGAATCGGCAGGAAAGTATATGTTTTATTCTTCCAGAAAATCCAACATTATGGGCACAGATCCCATCCCCACAGCTGTTGCGCCTTACGGTAGACGGCCTGACCACTGGGGATAGGATTGATTGCCCCGCAATGGAAAAAGCATGCGGACTTCCCGACTATTTTTACTGACAACACAGAGCTCGGAACGACTGCCACTCTTGCGGGTTACTGCAAGGAGGCGACCATCGGGGGCCCAGGTCGGCGATTCATAGTTATTTTCCCCGTCGGTAATCTGACGTACATGCCCTCCGCTACTATCCATGATAAAAAGCTGATAGTGCCCCTTGATCAAACCGGTAAAGGCAATTTCATCCCCCTTGGGTGACCAGGCGGGCTCAGAATTCTCTGCACAGGTAAAAGTCAAACGTTTTGCATGACCGCCAGCAGCGGACATGACATACACATTAGGTCTGCCACTGCGGTCAGAAACAAAAGCAATCTGCCTTCCATCAGGGGAAAAGGATGGAGAGACGTTAATTCCAGCTCCTGAAGTCAGCTGTGCCAGAATATGGCCCTGTACGTCCATGGAAAACAAATCCGGGTTGCCGTATTTACTTAAAGTCAGGATCATACTGCGACCATCTGGGGTATAGGCCGGCGCAAGATTGAGTCCTTTTCGTCGGGAAATGGCACGGGTTGAACGGGCCTGACGAAGATCTGTCATATAGAGATCCTGGTTGCCATGATGATAGCTGGAATAACTCAAATGCTGTCCATCAGGAGTGAAACGGGGGGCAACACAAAGGGCCCTATGCCGCGTAACCTGTTGAGGGTGATTCCCTAAAATATCAGAAAGATAAATTTCCTTATGACCGCTTCCATCGGAAACAAAAGCGATTCGAGTTCGCGAGACACCGGGCTCACCGGTAAAATCTTCAATCAGTCCATCGCAGAGGCGCAAGGTCATATCCTCGAGCTGGGCAATGGAACCACGAAACCGACGACCGGTAAGCAGCTTGTTGGCTGCTACATCAAGGATTTGTCCTTGCACGATGAATCCGGATGCATCCTCATTGAGCTCACCCAGGACCACATAGTCGGCTCCTGCTGATTTCCAGTCAGCCTCACGCTTAGCTGCGTAGCGATTGGACGCAACAACACCGATAAAACCATGGAGCTCCAACCCACGGCTCAAAAGGTCTGCTACATATTTTCCCTGATTGCTGGTTCCGGCAAAGGGGGGAATGGCCAGCATGATCTTGCGCACACCAGAGGCGCTGATGTCATAGTAGGTCTGCTCTTCGGCCAATGAAGTAACGGGGGCAAAAAACACACAGAGGGCAAGAGCAAGGAGCAGGGCGGAAAAACGAGTAGATGTAAGCATCGTAAACTCTTGGTAAGTATCAAAGTAGAAGATTTAGATTAAGCTTAGGTCAAGTAGAGCTGGCAAGCAAAAAAAAATTAATTTTTTTGAGTGATTTTAACGCATTTGATTGAGTTCGCGAGTATTGAAGTTACCTCCGACGTCCACGGTATCTCCCTGCATCAAGGCCGGAAACGGAGGCATAGGGGCTGCCTGATGAATGGTTTTTTCTACAACCTGATCAAACTGGGGGTCACCGGAGTGACGGTCAAATCTGATTTCCACCAACTGCCCCTGTCGGTTAATAGTGATCACCACATTCGCATAGAGCTGATTATCCCAAAGGCGAGTATTGGGAAGCTTCCAGACCCCTTTGATTCGGGCCAGCACAGAGCTCACGTAGTTCTCCCCCACTATGGAACGTGCTGTAGCCCGCCCCCCACTGCCCGTCTCTTCTATGGCCTGATCAAGGGCTGTATTCTCACTGTCGATACGAGCCAGTTCCTGTGCCAGTTGACGGGCCTCTGCTGCTGCCGCCCGGGCCTCTTTTTCCGCCTGAAGCTGTTCCTGGCGGGCCAGAGCCCGAACACGTTCCCGCTCACGTTTTCGTTTTTCCTCAGCCAGCCTTTTCTCCTCTGCCTTTTTTTGAGCCTCGGCTTCTCGACGTCGGTCTTCGACAATTTTCTGTCGTTCAGCGATCTTTTCCTGTAAGGCCTGCTCTTCACGCTGGCGTTGGGCACGCTTCTCTTCCACAAGTCTGGTATCCTGCGTTTTTTTGACCTTTCGCTTGGTCGGAGTCAACGAAACAGGAAGAGTGGGCTCAGTAGGAGCGGTCACAACTGGAGCTGGTGGTACCGAGGGCACGGGATCAGTCTTGATGGCAACCGTTTCTGCCGGAGCGGGGACAACAGGGGCTGGTTCGACGGCAGGCTTCGGTTTTGGGACAGGTTTTGGCGTCGGTGCGAGAGTAGGCTCAGCCGGCCGAGTCACCGCAGGGCGCGGACGATCTCCACCGGCTTCCGCCAGTGTCACCAGACTCACCGAAACCACCTCTTCCACTAAGGGCGTGGTGGAAAAAAGCGATGGCATCCAGTAGAGACTCAACCCGAAGCCCAGGTGCAGTGCCAGGGCAACGATAAAAGCCAGGCCCCAGCGGCTATCAGCTTGCTGTTGGAGATAAAAAAAATCGGATTCTGTGAAACGCACGTTGGACAGCCTGCTTTTTCTCTTACTTTTTCTGTTCTGCCGGAACGGTGATCATGCCCAGTTTATTGAAACCTGCGGCATGAATATCGGCCATAGTTGCAGTGACAACCCCATAGGCAACAGATTTATCTGCCCGCAAAAAAATCCCTTCGGCTTTTGTCTCCTGAGGTACAGAAACAAGACGTTCTTTCAGTAACTCCGGAGTCATCTTTTCTTTTTTCAGATAGACCTCCCCCTCCTTGGTAATTGTAACCACCAAGGGCTCTTCCTGTTGGGGCAAGGCTTTCGTGGTGGCCTCTGGCAGATCGACTTCAAGCCCCTGGGTCATCATCGGGGCAGTGACCATAAAAATGATCAACAAAACAAGCATGACATCGACGAGCGGGGTGACATTAATCTCGGCCATTACCGCGCGCCTGCGCCCTCTTCGAGTATCTAACGGTCCCATTGATCACGTCCTGGTCAGAATATCACGCTCGATCAAGTTAATAAAATCTGTGCTGAATCCTTCCACATTCGAATCAAACTCAGCCACCTTGTTTGAAAAATAGTTAAAGAAGATCACTGCAGGAATCGCGGCCGCCAGCCCCGCTGCGGTTGCTATCAAGGCCTCGGAAATACCGGGGGCTACAACGGCCAGCGAGGCGGAACCACGCTCTCCGATATTCTGAAAGGAAGCCATAATCCCCCAGACTGTTCCGAACAGACCGATAAAGGGGGTGGCACTGCCGGTTGTGGCCAGGACTCCCAGTGAGCTTGCCAGCCGATCGGATTCTATCACCTGTGCTTTACGTACCGCTCTTTTCAAGTTGTCCATGGTTGCCAATTGCCCTTCAAGCGTTGGTTGGCTCTGTCCGCTGGCCTGTGCCTGGCTGATCTTTTTCAGCTCAGTATATCCGGAGACAAAGACAGCGGCTTCCGGACTTAACGTGAACTCCCGCGCTGCAGCGTAGGCTTCATTGAGCGTTTTGCTTTCCCAGAAGGCATCAAGAAAATCCAGCGACGCATTCTGCGCTCTCCGGAAAGTGAAATATTTCATAAAAACGATAGACCAGGAGGCGAGGGAAAACAGGAGCAAAATGAGCATAATCAATTTGCCCACGATCCCGGCATGCATCATAATTTGAACAATAGATAAATCCACAATGTTCCTTTGGGTTAAGATAACGAGTCGTGCCTGAACACGGTATCACATCGGGTGATTCCAGGAGGTCTTGGCAACGTACAAGCGAGTTTGGGATTGTGGCCCGTTGAAGAATTGCTGTCTGTCGGTTGCGACAAGGTATGCAAATCGGGCCAAAGGCATGGTTCTACCTGAGAGGTTCACCCTGTGAAGGCGGAAAAAAACCGCTAAAAGTGACTATTTTCAATAACCCAAAATCATATACGAATTTCATAAATCTGTCGACCTTGATCTCGAGATATTGTACAAATCTTTTTGAACCTTTTTCCACTTTAATTCACGCTTTCACCACAACAAAGGAGTCACAAATGTCTGGACAGTTGTATGACGTGGTCATCATCGGAGCAGGCCCGGCGGGTATTCAAGCCGCTATTCACGCCTCCCGAAAAAAGACCTCCGTACTGGTCCTGGGTCGCATTGAAAATTCTGCTCTCTACGGGGCACATATCGAAAACTACGCCTTTGTCGCTGGCGTTACCCAAGGTGCTGATCTGCTCAATACCGGATTGATGCAGGCCCAGTCCTTTGGTGCCGAGTGGGCCCCCGAGGATGTGCTTAAAATCAATCAGAACGATAACCTGTTTGATCTTGAGCTTGAAAGTGGACGCTCTATTCAGGGTAGGTCGCTTATCTTCTCCATGGGAGTTTCTAAGAAAAAATTGGGTGTCCCCGGCGAAAAAGATCTGGCTGGCCGCGGTGTTTCCTACTGTGTGGACTGTGATGCTAACTTTTATCGTGGAGCAACAGTCACTGTGACCGGTGATCGCAGCGCTGCTGTAGATGGAGCCCTGACGCTGCTTGATTATGCCGCCAAGGTCTATCTGGTTGCTGAAGAACTCAACGTTTCAGCTGAGCTGCTTGAACGTCTTGAGGCAAGTAATGTGGAGTGGATCAAAAGTTCCATCGAACAAATCGAAGGCGATCGCGTTGTCACCTCTCTCAAGCTCGTTGATGGCTCCAGTATGGAAACCGAGGGCATTTTTATCGAGCTCGGCTCCAAAGGGGCCCTGGAACTGGCAACCCAGATCGGCGTCCAACTTGACACTGAATCCTTTAAATACATTCAAGTCAACCGTAAGCAGGAAACCAACATTCCTGGCATCTACGCTGCCGGTGATATTGTTGGGCCTCCCTACCAGATGGCCAAGGCCGTAGGTGAAGGCTGTGTTGCTGGAATGGAATCAGCCACCTTTGCCCGCAAACAAAAAAAGGCAAGCGCCTAAGGTAGTTACCTCACCCCATTTGGGGGACAGCATCCCGAATAGACGAACAGCCGAACACTTCGGTGCTCAGCTGTTCGCTCCTTATCAATTCTGCTGCGAGCTCTTTCGCTGCCTCATCTCATCGACCGATTTCAGATAACGAAATATTTCCCGACTGTGGCGGGTATTACGGGTCCGAACAAAGAGCGCCGCAAGACGGGTGAGATTCATGGCGTCGACTTCAGGCAACTTCTTTTGCAAGTCAGCTACCGTCTCGCTTTCCCAATCCTCTTCCAAGGACTCGCCATACTCATCAAGCTCTTCCTGGACAGCGATGGCCTCATTAATCAGAGCGTCACGGTAGAACTCCATACGGTGCTGCTGCTTTTTCTCGCTGAGTTTTTTGCCTCGATACTGGCCCACGAGCTCATAGAGGGGCTCAAGCTCCAAACGGACGACAAACTTGGTGAGGTACTTCACCTGGCGCTGACGGACACTCCCGTTTAAAGTAGCGGTTTCAATGAGCTGGTCACGTATTTCCGCCAGCGAATCGACCTGTTTCAAGGCATGGCCTGGCAATTGAACCAACTCGGCAACCAAATGCTCTACTTCTTTAAAACGTCTCTTTTGTTCGGATCGACTGATCTGCATAAATGCCTATACTACAAAATTAAAAAAAAAATCACTGGCGAAAACCTAGAAATACCGCCCGGGCTCATGTACTAGGGGATCTTGAATGATGAGATGTTTCAACCAAGTCCGAGGACAGCATCCCAGATACGATGGGCGGTCTCTGCCTTACTCAAAAGAGGCAGTTGTTGATGCTGAGCGGGGCTGATCAACGTGACCTGATTGGTCTCGACATCAAAACCGGTTTTGGCTCCTAAAATATCATTAACCACAATCATATCCAGATTTTTTTGAGCCAGCTTACGCTGCCCCTCTTCAAGATGATTATGGCTTTCGGCGGCAAAACCAATGAGAAGCTGCCCTGCATTTTTCTTTTGCCCCAAGGTGGCGAGAATATCGATATTTTTCTCCAGGTCAAGGTGCAGCCCACCGGAGGCTTTTTTAATCTTCAGCGTTTCGCAGCTTTTGGGTTTAAAATCGGCCACTGCGGCTGACTTGACGATAACATCCATCTGCGGGGCTCTTGCCAAAACAGCATCAGCCATATCCTGAGCGCTGGTTATGGAAACAAGCTCAACGCCCACTGGTGGTACAAGCGATACAGGCCCAGAAACAAGAATAACCTCGGCCCCACGCTGCCGCGCCGCACGCGCCAAGGCATACCCCATTTTGCCGCTTGAACGATTACTCAAATAGCGAACCGGATCCAGGGGTTCACGGGTTGGACCGGCGGTAATCAAGACCCTTTTTCCCACAAGATCCTGAGGAGTGAGGACCTGAAGCAGAGTCGCGCGGACGTCCTCCCACTCACAAAGTCGGCCATCACCAGTCTCTCCGCAAGCTAACGATCCACAACCGGGTGCCACCAGGTGATACCCCAACTCGAGCAGCCGCGCCCGATTGTCCTGACTTGCCTGGTGGGAGTACATGGCGGTGTTCATCGCCGGGCAAATAACCACCGGAATCTTTGCCGCCAGCGCTGCGGTGGTCAAGAGGTTATCAGCCATCCCCGTTGCAAGTTTGGCCATGGTCTGGGCTGTGGCTGGAGCGATCAGCAAAAGATCCGCATCCCTGGAGAGGTTGATATGCGCCATCACTCCATCGGGGTCAGAGGCAAACATATCACGATGAACCGGATTTCCGCACAGTGCGGTAAAGGTCAGAGGGCGGATAAACTCCTCAGCCCCCCTGGTCATGATAACATTGACAAGTGCTTCCTCTTTGACCAGCTCTCTTGCCCAAAAAGCCGCCTTATACGCTGCAATGGAGCCTGTGATGCCAAAAAGGATTCGTTTTCCCTGCAATCCGGTCATGCTCATCAGCCCTTAACGCGAAAAGGAAGATTCGAAATTATTGCTTTGGGTGGAAAAAGACGTGCTCTTGCCACCGGTTTTGTCAATGGCCACGTACAATTTCAGGTCCGTTTTGCCAAAGAGCCCCTCAGTAATAACCATCATACAGGTTTTATTGGGTTTGACAAAGGCGAGCATAATGTCTTTTGAGGCCGTTTCACCGACCAGACGCCATTTATTATCTTGCATGGAGGAAACCATGTAATCTTTGAGCGACATCATTTCGGCCTTACCTGCATAAATAAAAATGCCCCCTCGAAATGATTCGGTTTTGATTACCATGGAATTTTTGCGATCCCACACCAACTCCACAGGCAGGGTGATATCTTTAATATCATCAGCAAAGTTAGAAAGCTGCGGCAGACCGCCAGCCTCTGGCCCAACCACGGTATTTTTTTTGGCACAGCCAGCGGTGAAAAGAAAAAAAACAACTCCGATCACAGCCAGTACTTTTTTCGCACATCCTCGTGTCATGGTATTCTCCTTCGGTTTGCTCGCAAGAGGAAGAGTAGCTTCATTTTGGCGGTTCTTGGTATCGAACACTCAATCAAGCCACCCCAACAAGGGGGGAGGAAATGTTGTACAATTTTCGATAGATCGACTTGGAAGAGAACGGTCGAGTAACCGCCTTGAGATAATTCGTTGTAAAAAAATAAGGTTCCCTTGTCAACAAACATTAACTATGATGCCAAGGCTTACCTACATCTCTAAGCGTCCATCGGATAAAACTGTACGCTCAACCGTTTTTACATTCTTTGTTTATTCAACAATACACGCAAATTATCTTTATGAAGTTACCTCCTCCCCTGCCCTGTCTCCCCGCCTCAGCCGAACTCATCGACACCCATTGCCATCTTGATATGGATACCTATGCTCAGGATCTGGACACGGTTATTGATTCTGCACGCATGCATGGGGTCAAGCGAATCATCACCATTGGTATCGATGTCCCCAGCTCCGAAGCGGCGATACAGCTTGCTGACCGTTACCCCAATATTTACGCCACCATTGGCATCCATCCCCATGATGCCCACACCGCAACACCTGAGTCGCTCGCCCGTTTACGCCAACTGGCACAGCATGAAAAAGTTGTGGGTTTTGGCGAAATCGGCCTGGATTACTTCAAAAATTACGCCCCTAAGAATACCCAAATTCAGGCTTTTACCCGTCAACTTGATTTGGCACAAGCCCTTGCACTCCCAGTTATCATCCATGACAGGGAAGCCCATGAAGATACCCTGCGCATCCTGCAGGAAGCTGGCCCCTTTCCCCAACAAGGGGTGATGCACTGTTTCTCAGGCGACACAGCTTTGGCCCAAAAAACACTTGAACTTGGGTTTTATATATCCATTCCGGGGGTCGCCACTTTTGCAAACGCCCAGTCGTTACGAGAAGTTATCGCAGCAGTTGCACTCGACGCCCTCCTGGTGGAAACCGACGGCCCTTTTCTTGCACCGGTTCCCTATCGGGGCAAACGCAACGAGCCCAAACTCATGCTTTATACAGCGCAAATAATAGCAGAAATTAAAAAGATCCCGCTGGAAGAAGTTGCAGCGGCAACCACAGCCAACGCAGCACGCTTATTCAACCTGCCGGAGACCATACATGATTAGTGACAACCTACACCAAATTCAAGCCAATATAGCTGCCGCTGCCCAGAAAGCTGATCGAGATCCACAAGCAATCAAGCTTGTTGCGGTGAGCAAATTTGTCCCGATTGAGCGCATTCAGGAAGCGGTGGATGCAGGACAAAAACTTTTTGGCGAAAATTACCTGCAAGAAGCCGCCGAAAAGATTGAACAGATCAAGGGAAATATCACCTGGCACTTTATCGGTCACCTGCAAAGCAACAAAGCGAAACAGGCCGCGGCACTCTTCCCCATGGTTGAGACGGTTGATCGCCTCAAAATTGCCCGAGCTCTGGACAACCAGGCGAGCCAACTGGGCAAGGAACTCTCCATACTCGTTCAGGTCAATATTGGCCGTGAGGCTCAGAAATCAGGCGTACTTCCTGAAGATACCCCAGAGCTTTTAAGAGCAATTCAGACCGAAACTGAGCTCAAGATATGTGGTCTGATGACCATGCCGCCTTTTTTCGATGCGCCTGAAAAAAGCCGCCCTTTTTTCCGTCAACTCAAGAATCTTGCGGAGGAGCTTGCCAGCCAAGGGCTTTTTTCAGATAATAACAAGTTCGAGCTTTCCATGGGCATGTCGGGCGACTATGAGGTTGCCATCGAGGAAGGAGCAACCATTGTTCGCGTGGGCACGGCGCTCTTTGGTAGCCGAAACTACGGACTGAATCCGTGACGGCGGGAGGGCACTGAACAACGCAGTTTTTTAACAAGACCAAGTTTTCACCTGATTCAGGTATTGTTCAGTTTTACCCGACGCACTGATGCATGCTCACGGATTCAGCTACGTCTAAAAAAAATCTCCCGCGGGTTAGAAAGGCCGCCTGCTTAAGTACGGCGGCAAAACGCAAAAATCCCCTGCAGGTTCTATCCTGGAGGGGATTTCGAATTTACTCGGAGAGAAATCTCCGCAGTGGAAATTACTTCCGTTTAGAAGCGCGCTTGGCAGCTTTCAACGGGTTGATGCGAACCTTAACAATCTTCACCTCTGGCTTAGCATGGGTTGCAAAATTGCACAGGCCCAAACGCCATTTTGATTCCGGGTTGAGGTAGGTGTCACAAATTTTATTTCCTTCCGCTTCAACGATGCGGTCGCATCCTTCACATTTGTCGATTACCGGGAGGAAAGCCCCCTCATTGAGTTTTGCCATCTTGTTTGTCTGCATATCGCCAACTCCTGAAAAAATATAAACTTTTTCTTGAATCAGAAAAAAATCTTCCATACAATTACTGAGGCGATACGGATGAGCATGCCTCTCACTTAAAAGATGACTTTTATATAAGTAAAAACACGGTCTGTCAATACTTACTCGCCACCGTTGAGTATGAAAAACAGTTATCCGTTCGGAGATTTCATATGCCGGTCTATGTCTGGAGTGGAAAAAACAGTTATGGCGAGAAGCGTAAGGGCGAGGTCGAAGCGCTTGATATTGAGGGCGCAAAGGCCCAGCTGAAGCGTCTACGCATAGAAAATCCCAAGGTCAAAGAGAAGCCGAAAGATATCTTAGAAAATATTGCCCTGTTTCAACCACAGGTTACGGGAAAAGATATCGTCATCTTTACCAGGCAGCTTTCAACCATGATTGATGCCGGTTTACCTTTAGTTCAGTGTTTGCAAATCCTGGGAAAACAGCAGTCCAACGTTACCTTTAAAAAAGTGCTGCTCGCCATACAAAACGATGTCGAAACAGGGACAACTCTTGCTGACTCGATGCGCAAGCATCCCAAGATCTTTGACAACCTCTACTCTAATATGATTGAAGCAGGTGAGCTTGGTGGTATCCTTGACACGATTCTCTCCCGACTAGCTGCTTTCAAAGAAAAATCCATGGCCCTGCAGAAAAAAATCAAAGGTGCCATGACCTACCCTGTAATCTGCCTGGCTATCTCTATCCTCATCCTGATTGTCATCCTTGTTTTTGTTATTCCAGTTTTCGTAGAGATGTTTGCCAGCATGGACTCGGCCCTACCGGCGGTCACCCAGCTGGTTGTGGACATGAGTGATTTTGTTAAAGGCAACATCATTTATATGCTGATTGCAGGAATTGCCCTTTTTTACGGGGTGAAAAAAATCTACAGCACCGAGGGAGGACGCCTCAAAATCGATGCAATTTTACTCAAGGCTCCTGTTGTTGGTCAGCTTACCCGCAAAGTTGCGGTTTCCAAATTCACCCGCACCCTGAGCACCATGCTGCAAAGTGGAGTTCCCATCCTTGATGCGCTCCAGGTTGTAGCACGAACCTCGGGCAACAAAATCATTGAACGCGCTGTCTTTCGTGTCTCAGACAGTATTGCCGAGGGGCGTCCCATTGCCGAACCTCTGGAGGAATCCGGTGTTTTCCCCAACATGGTTGTCCAGATGATTAATGTTGGGGAATCGGTTGGTGCCCTGGATACCATGCTCGAGAAAATCGCAGATTTCTATGACGACGAGGTCGATCAGGCGGTGGAAAACCTCACGGCAATGATAGAACCGTTCATGATGGTTTTTCTTGGTGGCATGATTGGCGGACTTGTAGTAGCAATGTATCTCCCAATATTCCAGATGGCAGGAAATATCTAAGGCGAAGTGATTCTTACCTGAATCCGTGTGAGTGGACGGGAGCAAAACAGTTTTTTCATGCGTATCGTTTTTTGCATGCTTGAGCTGACATGTTCTCCCGCTACCCGTTGCTTTGTTACGGGAGCAGGCCTGAGTTTCCACAACGTCTCGAACACATTAATCAGTATCAGGAGATAAACGCACATGAGCGAAATTACCGGCATTATTGCCAGAGAAATTCTCGACTCTCGAGGTAACCCCACCGTAGAAGTAGACATCGAACTTGAATCCGGCGCAACCGGTCGTGCTGCAGTTCCTTCTGGAGCATCCACTGGAACCCGTGAAGCTCTGGAGTTGCGGGATAAAGCAGACAAACGTTATGGCGGCAAAGGTGTGGCCACCGCGGTAGCCAACGTCAATGACACCATCGCTCCCGCTATTCTCGGCTTTGAGTCTTCCCAGCAGGTTATCATTGACCAGACCATGCTTGCGCTGGACGGCACAGACAACAAAGAAAAACTTGGCGCCAATGCTATTCTGGGCGTGTCCATGGCTGTGGCCAAGGCAACAGCTGCTGAGTTGGAACTGCCGTTGTACAATTATCTGGGTGGAGTCAATGCCAAGGTCCTGCCTGTTCCGATGATGAATATCCTCAACGGCGGCGCTCACGCGGATAACAACGTGGATATTCAAGAATTTATGATTCTGCCCGCTGGTGCGTCCTCGTTTAAGGAAGCATTACGTATGGGGGCAGAAACCTTCCACGCGCTGAAATCTGTATTGAAAAAACGTGGACTACAGACCGCGGGTGGCGATGAAGGTGGTTTCGCGCCTAATCTGCGCTCCAACGAAGAAGCTATGGAGTCCATCCTTGAGGGAATTACCCAGGCCGGTTACACCCCTGGCAAAGATATCTTCATTGGCATTGATGCGGCTTCAAGCGAATTCTACTCTGCCGAGGAAAAACTCTACATCCTCAACGCTGAAGCCAGCCCCAAAAAGAGCGCTGAAGAGATGATCGAATTCTACAGTAACTGGGTGAATAAATACCCATTGATCTCCATTGAGGACGGCCTGGATGAATCCGACTGGGACGGCTGGAAACTCCTCACCGATGCCCTGGGGAACAAAATTCAGTTGGTCGGTGATGATATTTTCGTCACCAATACCAGCATTCTCCAAGAGGGTATCAAAAAGAATATAGCCAACTCCATTTTGATCAAGCTCAATCAAATCGGCTCCCTCACTGAAACCATTGATGCTGTTGATATGGCCCACCGGGCATCGTATACTGCGGTCATCTCCCATCGTTCAGGTGAGACAGAAGATGCCACCATTGCAGATCTTGCAGTGGCATTGAACAGTGGTCAGATCAAGACCGGAGCTCCCTCGAGAAGCGACCGCGTAGCCAAATACAACCAGTTACTCAGGATTGAAGAAAACCTCGGACCTGCAGCCCGGTATGCCGGCATTGGAGCCTTTGGTTTTCTTGCATGATCCATATTGACAACTTGCTGTATTACTTCCTATAATTAAGGAAATGTTACAGGTCGATGCTCACAATGTGTGATACCCTTGGAGGTGTACGATGACTTTGACGAAAGCGGATCTAGTCCAGATGGTCTACAAGATGCACCCGCATCTCACCAAATCTCAATCGACGGACTCGGTGGAGACATTCCTTACCCTGTCTAAATCTTCACTGATCACCGGCGAGGATTTGCTGCTCAGTGGATTTGGCAAGTTCAACATCAAGGACAAGAAGGCCCGTCGCGGTCGCAACCCGCAGACAGGAAATGAATTGACCCTTGACGCACGTCGAGTGGTCACTTTCAAACCTTCGGGCATCCTGCGCTCCCGAATCAATTCAGACTAGGAGCAACACATCTCAAGGGGGTATCAAGGGGCGCCGCGTAACCGGCGCCCTTTTTCTTTCCTTACTCTGTGAACATTCAGTGAATGCGCACAAAGTAAGGTCGTTATTGCCTTTACTCACAGAGCGTCATGAACACTCAGCCTCTCACACTTACACCTGCACAGTTTCAGTTAGTTGATCTTACAGACCTTTATTTCCCAGATCCCTTGCTGAGCACACTTTATCCAGAACCAGACAGGGCTCTGTGCTCACAGATTCAACGCCATGGTCTTTTTGAGCCGTTTCCCGTACACAAGGTTGCCGCCGACTGTTATCATCTGCTCGCAGGGTTTCAGTACCTGCCTGTATTGCACCAGCTTGGAGGATCAAAGGTGACCTGCCAGGTCGTTACGGAGCCTGCCAGCTTTGCATCTTTTGCGCTACAGATTCAACATGGCTTGTCAACGGTGCCGTCAAGCCCGATTCTGCAGGCAGCTCTCTTACGCTCTGCTTCCTCAACCTTGGCAGAACAAGAGGTCCTGGAGCTCCTTCCTTTCCTGGGAATTAAGCCCCAACGCTACAAGCTGGAAGAGTTACTCTCGATGTTAGAACTCGAACCAGTGGTAATTCAGGCACTGCACACGGGTGTTCTCTCTGCTAAAAACGGCAAGCACTTTTCACGTATAGGACCAGAGGACCAAAGATATCTCGTTTCTTTGCTGGAAATATTTCGTCCAGGTGGCTCCAAACAACTTCGTCTTATCGAGATGCTTTTGGAGCTGACCCTGCGCCATGCACAGCCCATGGAAGCATTAATACAACCTTGGATGGATACCCGGTTTGGAGAGCAGCAGAACAATTTGCCCCAGCAGCTCCAGGCACTCCTCCGCTACCTTCAAGAGCAGATCAATCCCCACCTGATTGCAGCTGAAAAACAATTCATTCTTGGCCTGCAGGAGATTGAGCTGCCTGCAAACGTCCAGCTGCAGCACGCACTCTCCTTTGAAGACAAAAGTGTGGAGCTCCGTATCACTTACGCAGATCTCAACAGCTTTAAAGAGCACTGGCCCAAATTGAACGCTCTCATTGATCCCAGCTAAAATTGCACTTTCTCTAGCCAGTCAGCAAACAACAAAAAAGGCGACCAGAAATGGCCGCCTTTTTTGTTGAACCTGTACAGGGAAAGTCCCCTACAGCATGTTTTTCTACCTGCTTATCCTATCAAACCAAGAGCTCCAATCCGGAGAAGAAGTAACCAATCTCAAAAGCCGCAGTCTCTGGGGCGTCTGAACCATGGGTGGCATTTGCTTCGAGAGAATCGCCAAACTCTCGGCGCAGGGTTCCCTCGGCAGCATCCGCGGGGTTGGTTGCTCCCATCAAATCACGCCATTTTTTGATCGCGCCCTCGGCCTCAAGCACCATAACAATGCAGGCACCACTGGACATAAAGTCGGTCAACTCACCGAAAAATGGTCGTTCTTTGTGTACATAATAAAAACCTTCTGCTTCTTTTTTGCTCAGGTACAATTTTTTCAAACCAACAACGCTAAATCCCTCGGCATAGATACGGGCAAGAATTTTACCGGCATTACCAGCGGCAAAGGCATTGGGTTTGATGATGGCAAATGTACGTTCCATAGTCGCGTTTCTCCTTAGCAAATAGTCTCAGAGTATGGGGTATCGCCTGGCAGCCGAAAAAGCCACAAAGCGGGTTGAGCGCAAGTGCGCCCTCCTATACCATGAACGCAGGGCAACAGCAAGGTAAGCAATAACGGGGTAACGAATCTGTGGCCTGCTTGAGCAGCTGGGGACAGGTGGTTGCCCCGAATAAAAAAAGGGAGCAGTCCAGAAAAGACCACTCCCCTTCACCTGCTACGCTCTGAACGAAATCAATCCTTCAATAGAACAAACTGTCCATTTTTAACTTTGAGCATGGCAAAGGCATCAAGGCCAAGTCCACCGTGATCAGTGGCCGAGAAATTAAAAGTACCGGCGGTCCCTACCAGCCCCTGAATGGACTCAATGGCATTGCGAACCTTTTCCCGATCGGTACCACCCACCTCAATAGCTTTGGCAAGAATGGTCATGGCATCATAGGTATGCCCGCCAAAGGTAGAGACTTTTTCCTTATATTTCGATTCATAGTTAGTCTTGTACTTCATGAGCACATCTTTACGCTCACCAGCTGGCAGCTCATCGGCAACAAGCAGGCGGCTTGCAGGAAAAATAATCCCTTCAGCAGCAATGCCTGCAGTCTGGGCGTACTTGATATTGGCAAAACCATGACTTTGGTAGATGGGGACATTCCATCCGGCCTGGCGGATATTCTTGGCCAGGATAGACTGTGCCGGAACAATCGACCAGTTGACCACGGCCTGAATTGCCTCATTGGCCTTGAGCTTAGCAACAATCGCGGTCAGGTCAGTGGCATGTTTGTCATACACCTCTTCAGCCACGATGGTAATGCCGAATTCTGGAGCCAACTTTGCCAGCTGCCCTTTACCGGCCTTACCAAACCCATCGTTTCCTGCAAGGACAGCTATCTTACTGATCCCCTTTTTCTGCATGGTCATAAAAATCTGCTGAGCAGCGTACCGATCACTGGGAGCAGTTTTGAAGACATATTTGGCTACAGGGTTAATAATCAACTCTGCGGCCGAACAGGAAATGAGGATGGTTTTACCAGACTCAGCAATCTTTTTGATGGCCAGACTCTCACCGCTGGTGGAGGGACCAATGATGGCAAAAACTTTCTCTTCCTCTATCAGCTGTTTAGCGAAAGAGACAGCCTTCTCAGGGCTTGCACCAGAATCTTTAATGATCAACTCGATGGTGTTACCGTTGATGCCTCCCTGAGCATTCATCTCATTAACCAGCATTTTCAGCGATCTGGCCTCTGGGCCCCCTAAAAAGGAGGCTGGGCCAGTCTCGGCCAGAATGGCACCGACTTTAATGGTTGCTCCAAATGCGGTGACGCTCAAAAGCATCAAGCTCAACACCATCAGACCACCTAAACGGGCAGCCTTGGGGATCCAACTTCTTTTGTTCATCCTCTCCTCCTCAGTGATAGTCGTTTTCCATATAGCATATGGATTGCTTGCATGACTGGCCCGTTTTTCCAGTTGGGCTAGGCTTATATGACAAATAGTCCAGAGATAGTCAAGGGGGGTGTAAAGAGGAACCAGCAAAGGTGCAAATCCCTGCAGAACACCGTAGTAAATTCACACTGAGCGATTTATCCCGGTTTTGAAGAATTCAGGTAGGAGGTGGACCAAATAAAGGACAAGGACTGATCATGACATGCCTCAATGCAGGAGCCGCAATTCCAGCAATACGCCCCACTTGCTTCCTCTAAACGAGGATCAAGCCCCAGAGGACAGGCCCGTTGACAGCGTCCACAATCAACACATCGGGAAGTATCAAAAAAGACAATCAGTTTTCGCTGCCTGCCCATTAGGGCCAGCAAGGCCCCTAGGGGACACCAGTAGCGACAAAAAAAACGGCGCGTCAACAGTTCCAACGCCAAAACAAGCAGGATGATTCCTCCCTCCAAAGCAAAGCGGTGAAAGTAAATCCCGGACATTATTTCCCGACCAACAAGGCCCGGGGGAGAGAGAAAAACAAAGACTGGAGCTCCCAGTATGAGAGAGAGCAGCAGTTCTCCTACCAGGGCAAACCAAAGCACCCGTTTACTGAGGATGAGTCGATCGCGCAAGACGCGCTTTCCCGCAACCCATTTTCGTATTCCAGAAAAAAATTCGGCCAGAAAACTGATAGGACAAATCCAGGAACAAAATACCCTTCCCAGGATCACTGCCAGTAACACTGGAACAAGCATGCCTACCAGGACAGCAAAAACAAGCTGCCTACTGACCAACAGGCTCTCCAATCCCTCCAGGGGAGAAATGATGCGCAAGGCTCCAATCCCTAAAGACTGATACCAACCTTGAACAAAGGTCACTCCCCAATAATAATTCAGCAGCGGCGTGAGCAACAACAGGAGAAAGGCCAGACTGAGTACACTGCGCCGCAGCATATTCCAGCGCCTGAAGCCACCTGGAGGACGACTCTTTTGCTGGCCCCCGTTCACCCCCCGACCTCCCGGGATAACGGCTCAATATTGATTGCTTTAAGCCCATGTTGCCCGGTAATCGGGCAGGCGTGGGTGCACAACCCGCAGCCGGTGCAATATTCCCGATTCACTAGGGGTTTAAGTTCATTCAGATCCAACGCTTGTCCCTTAAAAGGGCAGACATCATAACAGGTACGACACAGGGCCACTCCCGACCAGGCGGCACAGATAAAGGTATTGATAATGGCCATCCCCATACGTGTTTCTTTCTGGGCAACGGGTTGCAGGCTTCCGGTCGGGCAAACGGTAACACAACGCATGCACAGATAGCAGGGGATGGCATCAACGGCGAGCAATGGTGTCCCCGCATGGACACCATGACGAATATCAAGCATAAAAATGGCGTGATAAGGACAACTTTCCACACAACGACCACAACGAATACATTTCCCCACAAAAAACTCTTCGTCCACTGCTCCTGGGGGGCGTAACCGATTGGTTGTACGAGGCGAGGTAAACAAGCTGGCCTGGGCCCGAGCAAACGGATCTTTGAGCGTGGTTGATACGCTCAAAGCCAGTAGCTGTAAAAACGAACGCCGCTTCACCCCTCCTCCCCGCAGCTGGCCTCCAGCAGATCCTCCATGTTGATATAGGTAATACCAGCATGGAGAATAAATGGACAGGCGTTCACAGTTTTTATTACATGCTCCATCGCCTCACTGTTTTTGGTATCAAAAACTGCCACGATATTGCCTTTGCCATCGGTTCCGTGTACTTCAACTTCAGCCATCGTTCGCAGAAATGCACAGGCCGCATCCAGATGTTCAGGCTGGGCTGTAATGACCACACCGCAAATGGGCATAAAGACCTCCCTCTATGGTGCTCACGATTATTTTTTCCTGAACCCGGGTTTGCTGGGGCAACGCCATGTTACTCCAGCATCGCTTCTAGGACTCAGGCAACCAGAAACGGCTTAAGCGGCTGGGGGCCGGAAACACGCTGAACCTTGACCGCGCAGATTTTGAATTCAGGTTCTTTTGATCCCGGATCGTAATCATCTTTGGTTACCTTATTGATCATGCGACTTGCCTCCTGGTCGTGCCAGTAGACAAAAACCATCCCTTCAAGTGGCCCCTCATACACTTTAGCCGGAAGGATATTACTGCCCCTCCGGGAAGTGATCTCAACCATGTCGCCGGGCTTGATACCCAACTTCTCTGCATCTATGGGATTGAGTTCAACATGCGCATAAGGGTTAGCCCGCAATAACTCGGGCACACGCCCGGTCATGGACATGGTATGCCAGTGGTCAATAATGCGGCCGGTTGAGAGGTAAAAGGGATACTCAGCATCAGGGACTTCCGAAGGATTCGCCTGAGGCCTGAGCCAAATCCACAATTTTCGATCCGGATGCGCTGGTCCGTAAAACTGATAGGGTAAATCATTTTTTGATTCTGTTTGGGCCATGGGGTCCATGCCTTTGACAAATTTTTTCACAGTGCCGCCTGTCAGGGCAAAGGTTTCAGTCGGTGCAGGCCATTGCACCCCATCCGCCATACGTGCCAGAACCGCATAGGTTGCACCACGCAGATCGTTATCTCTGCCTTTGGTCAACTTCTGCGTGTATTCATCCCAGATAGCCTGAGGCAATGCGATATTCTCCTCCAGTCCTTCAAAGGATTTGACGCAGTGGCTGATAACCGGATCTTGTAACTTCCGTGCCAGCAACTTCGCCCATTCTCGCCCAATCCAGACCTCGGGCTTAGCTGAACCGGGGGCATCAAGGGCTTTGAGAGTCAACTGACTTCGGCGTTCGGTACAACCATAGACCCCTGTTTTTTCGAAATGAAAGGCGGTCGGTAAAATCAGGTTAGCAAACTCAGTGGTACGGGTCTTAAAGATATCTGAACAGACGATAAAGGTCCCTTCGGATGCCATACCTTTGTTGTAGTGTGAACAGTTGGGTAGGCTCTGGGCGGGGCTGGTGCAGTTGATCCAGATGGCTTTGATAGCGCCTTCGTTTACTCCGCTGAACATCTTCATGGTATGCATCCCCGGTTTTGCGGGGATACGTCCCTCTGGAATGCCCCAGGCCTTCTCCACCTGCCTGCGCAGGGCCTCTTTAACCACCGGGCGGTGGCCTGGAAGGATATGACAGAGGCCTCCCGCCTCACGCACACCACCACAGGCATTCGGCTGACCAGTGAGCGAGAGTGAATCAGCGCCTTCTTTCAAGAGTTGGCCGGTAAGAATATGCAGATTATGGATAAGGTTGTTGGCCCAGACCCCCTGCTTGCGCTGATTGATGCCCATGCACCAGAGGCTGACCGTCCCCTTTGAAGTCGCAAACCAGCGAGCGACCTGGCGAATATCCTCTGCTGTGATGTTGCCACCGCAGGTTTTAGCTGCGGCCTCAGGGGTATATGGGGCCACAAACTCCTGCAGAGCCTTGAAATCGACATCCTCCCCCTTCCCTTTCTTGAAACTCACATAGGTAGTTAAGAAATCCTGGCTATACAGTTTTTCTTCGATGATCACCTGAGCCATGGCATTAAGCAGGGAAAGGTCGGTTCCTGGCTTAAACTGGAGATGTTTATCAGCAATACGCGAGGTCTGCGAGACCCGCGGATCAGCATTGATAACCTTAACCTCGGGATTGTCGAGCTTACGCCGCATGATGCGACGAAAAAGAACCGGATGCGCTTCGGCTGTATTGGAGCCGATAATGAAAAAGCAATGGGCCTTTTCTAAATCCGCATACCCACCAATGGGTTCATCAGCACCAAAAGAACTCAGATAGCCTCCAACCGCACTGGCCATGCAGAGACGTGGATTGCCTTCAACATTATTGGTCTGCAAGCCCCCGCGAAATATTTTTTGAAAGAGGTAGGTCTCCTCGGTCAGACACTGACCGGAACCGTAGTAGGCCACCGAATCAGGGCCATTGGCCTTGACCGCATCAGCAAAACGGGTAGCGGCTATATCCAGGGCCTGCTCCCAGCTGATTTCGCGGAAGGGATCGGATTTTCTTGCCCTGTACAGGGGTTTGGTCAATCGATCTGGATGGCCCATACATTTCCAAAAATGCATGCCTTTCATGCAAAGATAGCCATAGTTGGTCCTGGCATCGGAAACACCACGCAGGGCAAAGGGCTTTCCGTCTCGTATGCCCAGTTCCACTCGGCACCCCACCCCACAAAGACGACAGGACCCTCGGTGCCAGGACTCTTTTTCTGCAGCACGACAGAGGCTTTCGTCGCTATAGGGTAACTGAAGTCCGATATAGGATGCGGCAGAGAGAGCCGCGGTCTTTTTGATAAAATCACGTCGTGTTTGAACCATGAGCATCTCTCCTATTTCTTAATAGTGAAATCGTGGGGCAGGTGACAATCCCAGCAGGGTTTGTCCTGGGGACATTTGTCCATCATGTTCTCATGGCAGACAGCGCAATCCTGCCGGGTGGGAGTGAGGCGAAAGGTTTCAAAGGTACCGTGACACTGGTAGCACTTGACCATGGCCAGGCCATGGCGTGAATCAAACCACTGTTGGTATAATTCGGGAGTGGATTCCTGATGACATTGGGCACAGGGGATATACTGCTCCTGAGCGCTGAGTTCTGGGTGAGGGGAGGGTTCTGGCTTAGTCGCAGTGCCCACAGCGGGCATGAGGGAAAAAAAGAGCAAAATCGACAGCTGGCGGTGTACTCGTATGGTTCCTGGTTTCACTGTTTCCTCCTGGAATGAACAACAAGGGGGCTTCATAGGCAAATGGACCGAACACTGGCCACTGCGGCGGAACTCCAAACCAACAACATCGCGCAATCAGTATATTACAAGGCAGATACGGACTCAAGCCTGAATCCGTGACGGCGGGTGGGCACCGAACAACGCATCTCTATAATGAGACGACGTTTTTTAACAAATTCAGGTATTTTTCAGTTTCACCCGCCGCCCTTAGGGGCATGCTCACGGATTCAAGGTCAAGCCTCAAAAAAAATCCCCCAGCTCGAAAATACTCGAGTGGGGGATCCGTTACGTTTTGGCGCTCAAAAAGGGTTATAAGTCATAGAGGGTCTCATCATGAATCGGTGGTCGTTTGCCTCGGACCTTCTTTTTCATCGCTTCCAGGCTAAAGGGTTCGTCGCCTTCCAGCAGATCCCCCATTTCCCGCTCGATCTGATCTGGATCTTCTCCAGACTCCATGCGAGCGATGGCCTCTTCCATGGAATCTCCGAGATTGAGCCCTGTCTTGTCGGCGAACGTACGCATCAACTGTGCGACCTGGCGGGGATCATCCTCGTTGACATTTTCGGCCTCACGCATAAGCGATGCCATGGCCTGCTCCATCTTGGATTCATCAAGCCCGGCAAAGGGATCATCACCATCGTCTTCCCTGGCCTTGCCGATGGTAGCGAAGGTGGACATCATCTTCTGCAACTCTGGACGACCGCACTTGGGACAGGCCGGACGCTTCTCGGTATTCGGCCGCTGGGAGAAAAAGTTAAAAACCGTATTACAGTCGTCACAGAAAAATTCGTAGATCGGCATAGCAGTGTGCAAGCTCCTGTGCAGCCCAGATTATTTTTGGTCTAGAGGCTGACGTGCAAGTACAGCGTCAATATGCTCTTCAGCAACCGCATCGGTAATACAGACCTTACCCACTGCTTGCGGAAGAACAAAAAAGACACGGCCTCCAACTGTTTTTTTATCGGTCTGGAGATACCCTCGTAAGTCCTCAAGGCAATAGTCTGCGGGGATACTCACTGGCAGTTCATAGGCGACCAGCAACTCGTTAACCGCATCAAGGCATGCGCGAGAAGCAACCCCGGCACGCACAGCCAGCTCGGTCACCGCCTGCATGCCAATGGCCACGGCAAATCCATGGATAAGCTGGTAGCCGGAAGCCGCCTCCACTGCATGCCCGATGGTGTGGCCAAAATTGAGAATACGCCTGAGTCCCCCTTCCCGTTCGTCCTTTGCAACCACATCCGCTTTCATCTCACAACAACGGCGGACCATGTAAATGATAGAGGCGGCATCAAGATTCAAAATAGCGACGCGATGTTCACCAAGCCAATTAAAAAACTCGGCATCAATGGAGGCCCCGTACTTGATCACCTCGGCCATGCCCCCTAAGAACTCTTCCCGTGGCAGGGTTGCAAGCACATCGGTATCGATAAAAACAGCCTGGGGCTGATAAAAGCAGCCAACCAGATTTTTCCCCTGGGGAATATCAACGCCCGTCTTCCCGCCCACGGAGCTATCCACCTGGGCAAGTAAAGAGGTCGGCACCTGAACAAAGGGAATCCCACGCATGTAGATAGCGGCCAGAAAACCGGTGATATCTCCAGTGACGCCCCCTCCCAGGGCAATGAGCGCATCTTTTCGATCAAAGCCACGCTCAGCAAGCTCGCTTGCCAGTTGGCCAATGGTAGCAAGGTTCTTGCTGGCCTCCCCATGGGGGAAGGTGATCAGCTCGCAAGCAAGTCCTGCTCCTGACAACGATCGAACCAAGGCTTCGCCATAGAGGGCTGCAACCTGATCATCGCTGATGATAGCATAACGCTTCCCTGCCGGTTTTTCCTGTAAAGCAGGCCCAACCTGCATAATCATTTTGCTGCCGATACGAATGGGATAGCTCCGCTCTCCCAATCCAACCTCTATTGTCTGCTCCATCATATCCTCGTTTCTGAATTCTCCCTGAGCCGTCCCTACTGTAGAGTTTCGCACTTTGCAATAAAAAAGGAGATGTCCCCCGAAGGCGACATCTCCTTTACAACAAAAACGCTTACTAGAAGAAGCGGGTCTTACATTGCAGCGCCAGAAGCAGCACCCTGCATTTTAACCTCAACCTTCTCGGTCAGGCCAGCATAGTATGCGCGCAGGTGAACCAGTACCTCTTCGCGACCGAAGTGGTCAACAACCGGAGCACCATCAGAGAGCGCTTTACGCAGTTTGGTACCAGAAAGGATAACGCGATCCTCTTTGGTATGCGGACATGTACGCAGAGAAGCCATACCGTCACATTTGTGGCAGTAGAAGGTCCAGTCGATTTTCATCGGCTTGCAGAGCAGGTCTTTGGAATCGTCACCGGTTACGGGGATGCGATCAAAAATCTGCTGAGCCTCGAACAGACCGTAAAAGTCACCAACACCAGCGTGGTCACGACCGATCAGCATGTTGTTTACACCGTAGTTCTGACGGAAGGTAGCGTGGAGCAGACCTTCGCGAGGACCAGCGTAACGCATGTCAAGCGGGTAACCAGCGTTGATTACGTTCTCTTTGACGAAGTAGTTCTCGATAAGGATTTTGATAGCTTCAACACGGGTATCGGCAGGAATGTCGCCCGGTTTGAGGTTACCGATCAAGCTGTGGATCAGACAACCGTCACATACCTCGATTGCGATCTTGGCCAGGAACTCATGGCTACGATGCATCGGGTTACGCAGCTGCAGGGCAGCAACGTTAGCCCAACCACGCTCGTCAAACATAGCGCGGGTCTCAGCAGGTTTCAGGTATACACCCGGGTACTCTTTGGGGTACTCACCCTCGGAGAGAACTTTAACAGGACCGGCGAGGTTGAACTCTTTCTGGCCCATAACCATGATTACGCCAGGATGATCCTCAGGAGCGATCTCCCAGAATTTGTCACCCTCAGACTCTTCGCCTTCGCCTTTGAATACTTTCTCGCACTCCCAACGTTTGTCGGCTTCGGTCATCTCGAATTTCTCGGTGACCTTCATGGTAGCGTAGGTCTCGCCTTTAGCAACCAGAGCGATCTCGTCACCTTCTTTGATCTCTGCAGCGTCAGCAGCAGAAACGTCCAGGGTGATCGGTACCGGCCAGAAGGTGCCGTCTGCCATGGTGAAATTCTCGCAAACACCTTTCCAGTCAGCTTTGGTCATGAAGCCGGAGAGCGGAGAAAAGCCACCAATACCCATCATGATCAGGTCGCCTTTAGCGCGAGCGGTGATCTCAACCTGCTTCAAGCCAGCGGCTTTTTTCAACTCTGCTTCACGCTCAGCGCCTTCAAGCAGGGCACATACAAGACCTTTACCGCCGTGAGGCGCTACCAATTTTGAACTCATAACTTTTCCCTCTCTGGTTTTATTCGTGTGAGAAAATTAGCCTACATAATTCCGACTCGAGTTGCCGGATTCACTTCCTATGAAAAATAAAACTGAACCAGCATTCAGTCACGGTGATATTTAATATACGGGCGTGGAAAGTCAAGAAAAAAACTCATGATAACAATCAAGAAAAATGATGATAACTCATTTAAAGAGCTGGAAGAAAAACAATACTCATAATGCAGGGTAGAATCAACTGCTTGTATGGCCTTTCTCTCATCCCGCCGCAGATTCTAGTTATGGGCACTCATTTTCCCAGCGACTTCCTCGGCACCGCGCTCAAAAACGGGTCATTTTTCCCCGAAACAAACAACCCAAAGAGTCAATCTGACCCTATTGTTTCTTCGTTTTTCCCTCTCTTCATGGTAATATAGGAAATACATAACCTGCCCGATCACACCTCACTCCAATGAGAAGGGTCATTTCAACCCACCTTTTTTTCTTTAAAAAAGCCTCCCGCAAATACAGAGGTATTCGGCATGAAAGATGCAATGTCAACCCTGCACGCCAAGGATGGCTCCGTTGCCCAGCCACGATTTCAACGCCCTGTCCCCACAACTGCGGTGGACTATATGTATAGAGAGGGTGCGGAAATTGAGGAATTCTCCACATCTCCCATCCTTGATTTAGCCCATATTTTCAGTATTACCGATCATTCGCAATCCCCAGAATCAGGTTTCATGGATATAACAAAATTTGCTATTCCCGAAATTATCTTTGGCCGTGGAAGCCTTAACTACGCAGGGCAGTGCGCGCTCCGTCTGGGCGCTAAAAAAGTCTTTCTAGTCAGTGACGATGGCATTGAGGAGGCTGGCTGGCTCCAGCGCCTGATGGACATCCTGGAGAAAGAAGGCATAAAGTGGGTCTATTACCCAGGAGTTACTTCAAACCCTCGGGATTTTCAGATCGAGCAGGGAGCGGAGTTCTATTCGAAAAACGGCACAGACGTCATCATCGCCATCGGCGGAGGCAGTGCTCTTGATACAGCCAAGGGCATCGCCATTATTGCCAGTAACGGTGGACGGATACGCGATTACGAGGGGGCTAACCGCGTTCAGCGTCCTCTGCCTCCCATGCTCTTTATTACGACCACGGCGGGAAGCGGATCTGACATCAGTCAATTTTGTATTATCACCGACATGAAACGTGGGGTCAAAATGTCCATCATCACTCGGACACTGGTCCCCAACATCTCTATTGTTGACCCCCTGATCCTGCGGACGAAAACCGAGTCCTTGATTATCCAGTCTGCAGTGGATGCTCTGGCCCATGCCATTGAAGCGTACATGTCCCGCATAGCCTCACCCTTCACCGAGATTCACTCATTGCGGGCCATTGACCTGATTCTCAACAACCTGCAGCGTGCTGTAGCCACACGATCGCTTGATTCCCTGGAGCAGTTGAGTATTGCCTCGGTGTCTGCCTCCATGGCCTTCTCCAATGCCGGACTGGGAGCGGAACATGCTCTGGCCCATGCACTTGGCGGCCATTTTGATATGCGCCATGGTGTCGTTCACCCCATACTACTGACCAGTGTCATGCGCTTTAACATGGGAATCAATACCCAGCGAATGGCCGATATTGGGCGCCTTATTGTCAAGCGTCAGGTCGGTACAGACCGGGAAACCGCCCTGGCTGGGATCGAAAAACTCGACGAGTTCTTTGCCTCCTTTGACGTGGCCCTGCGCCTCTCGCAACTCATTCCTGAAAGTGAACGCCACCATCTGGAATCCCTGTGCAAAATGGCTGTTCATGATGCCTGTAACCTGACCAATCCTCGGCCCGCCACCTGGGAGGAGTTCTATCAGATCTGTGAGGAGGTGTGGTAATGCCACACTATACGACCTTAGAAGATCTCGTTGGCATTGAACACTGTAAGCTGGGATTTTATCAGGAGTTGCAGCAGAAGGTCGAGCAACTCAAGGGATCCAACCTTGAGCTGGAGAAGAAACGCAAAGAAATTCAAGCCCTTCTCGATGGGATTACCGACCTGATGGTGGTGCTCAATGAAGATCTCTCCATCCAACGGGTTAATCACGTCTTCACTGACTGGTTTCCAGGGATAGATCCTATTGGGCGCTTCTGTCATGAAATTTTTCGTGGACACACCGGCCGCTGTGACAACTGCCCTGCCCTGCGAGCCCTGGACCGTGATGAAATCATCAAAGACTTATGTATTTATAAGGTCAATGACGATTACAAACATTACGAAATTATAGCCTCCCCGCTGAAGACCAGCCCCACCGGTGAGCGGCAGGTGCTTCTGTTTAAGCGCGATGTCACCCTGGAAAAAGAGTTCCAGGCACAGTTTTACCAGGCAGAAAAGATGGCCACGGTTGGCGCTCTGGCAGCAGGCGTCGCCCATGAAATCAACAACCCGCTCACGGCTATCAATGGTTTTGCCCAAGGGCTCAAACGCCGCATTAATCGACTTGAAGGCCAGGTCGATGAGGAGCTCTTCGGCGATTTCAAGGAGTACACCCAGACCATTATCAAGGAGTGTTTGCGTTGCCGCGACATTGTCCAGACCTTGCTGACCTTTTCAAGGCCCACTGCAGCAAGCCTTGCTCACATTGATTTGAATCAGTGTGTCACCGATACCCTCTTTATCTTAAAACATCATTTTAAAGAGCAACATGACCTCACGGTCAAGACGGATCTGCAGGAAGACCTCCCTCCGATTCTCGGTGACGAATCCCAGCTGAAACAGGTCATCATCAACTTGTTGACCAATGCTCTTGATGCCACAAGTGATGGCGGCATGATTCAAATCAAAACCCACAGCAATGAATCTGGTGGCGCCACCCTGGTTATCGAAGACTCTGGATGCGGTATTCCCCTGCAGTATCAAGACAAACTTTTTGAGCCTTTTTTCACCACTAAACCGGTGGGAAAAGGAATCGGCATCGGACTTTCAACGTGTTATTCGATTGTTAAAAATCATCATGGAGACATCAATGTGACCAGCGCTGTCGGCGTTGGGTCGGCATTTCGTGTTTCTCTCCCCGGAATTAAAGAAGAAGAATGGACAGAGAAAAGTATTCCATCCTTGTCATAGACGACGAGGAATCAATCAGACGGCTGCTGCAAAAGGAGCTGGCCAACAACCGTAGAGAAATACTCACCGCCGCAGACGGGAACGAGGCCATGGCTATGATTCGCAGCCACTGGTTTGATGTGATTATCATGGATCTGTGGCTGCCTGATGTACAGGACCTGGAGTTACTCATCAAAGTGCGGGAATCAATTCCCCATATTGAAGTTATCATGATCACCGGCCACGGCGACGTGGACATTGCTGTTGAAGCGATGAAACTCGGAGCCTGTGATTTTATCCGTAAGCCTTTTAATCTGGACAGGCTGGACCTTATCGTTGAAAAGGCGCACCAACGGGTGTTGTTATCGCGTGAGAACGCCATGCTGCGTCATTCCACCGGGCAGGACCAAAACAAGGTGCGCTTTATCGGCAACTCGGCCTCCATGCGCGATATTCACTTTCTGATCGAAAAGGTTGCTCCAGCTTCCATTCCGGTACTGATCACAGGTGAATCGGGCGCGGGCAAGGATGTGGTCGCGCGCATGATCCACCAGCGATCCCCCCTTGCGGCCAACCCCATGATTGTCAAAAACTGTGCGACCCTGCAAAAGGAGTTGGCCCGTAGTGAGCTCTTTGGTCATATCAAGGGATCCTTTACCGGGGCCAACGAATCAAGGGAAGGGTTGATGTCCTTTGCCCACGACTCCACCCTTTTTCTCGATGAGATCGGAGACCTCCCCTTAGAGGTACAAGCCTCGCTGTTACGCGTACTTGAAACAGGTTCCTACCGGCGGGTTGGCGAGAAGGAAGAAAGGAAAGTCAATATTCGTTTTCTCTTTGCGACCAACCGCCACCTTGCTGAAGAGGTTGATAAGGATCGGTTCAACGAGGCCCTTTTTCATCGCATCAACGCCTTTAGTATCCAGATTCCGTCCCTCAAAGATCGCAAAGAAGACTTGCCGCTGCTGGTGGACTATTTTTTGACAACACTTAGCCCCGATAACACCAACTACCGGATTGTCGAGCAGGCCATGGCTTGTATTCTCAAATACAACTGGCCGGGAAATATTCGTGAGTTACGAAACGTTATCGAACGGTCGATTATCTTAGCTGAAAACGGGATCATTACCGAGCGCTGCCTGCCACGAGAGTTGGTGGAATCCTCAGAGTCCAATGGAGCGGCTTTGACCCTGGATTCGGTTGAGAGGGAACACATTCTGAAGATGCTGGATTTCTATGGGGGCAATCGGCAAAAAACTGCAGATACTCTGGGGATCAGCCGCAAGACCCTGTATCGGAAACTGACTCAGTACGCAATCGATTAACTAGGCGTTTTCTGCCCCCCTGTAGTCAAAAAAAAGCCCTCTTCACTCCGAGTTGAGTGAAGAGGATTTTTTGTGTCTTAGAAAGCTACTAGCTCTACTTATTTTCGAACCAAAGCACGCAGGAAAAAGTCCTCACCGGCACGATGCGAAACGTCAATCTCAAGGGGAAGGCTCGCAGGCTTTTCCGATAAATAGAATCCCTGAATTAAAGGAACGCCCCGCTCACCAATGAAAAACGGTGCATAGAAGAGCTGCACCTCATCGACCAGTCCTGCCTGCCAAAATGCGCCGTGGATTTGAGCGCCCCCTTCAATGAGAACTGAACTGAGCTGTTGCTTACCCAAAAAACGGACAACCTGCTGAAGATCCAGGTGCTGGTTATTATCGAGGGGAAGGAGGTGGACGATGGCACCTGCATCAGCCAAAGCCTGTCGCCGCTCTCGGGGTGCATTCTCTCCACACAGGATCCAGGTGGCAGCCTGCGAGTTCTGACGCAACATTCGAGCCTCTGGTGAACAACGTAACTGCGAATCAAGAATGATTCGCAAAGGATCGCGGGCATCGGCCTTATCGGGCAGCCTGGTTGTCAGGCTGGGATTATCACTGAGCGCGGTACCTATGCCTATGACTATTGCGTCAACCTGATCGCGCAGCTGGTGTACGAGACACCCTGATTGTCCCCCCGTAACGCAACCGCCCTGCCCGGCTGTATAGGCAATTTTTCCATCCAGGCTCAGCCCAGCCTTCATGATTACCCAGGGCAAACCGGTGGAGCTCAATTTGACAAAGGGACGGATAAGATCTTTGCAGGCATCTTCCAGGACGGCAGTGCTGACATTCACTCCCTGGGAGCATAAAAACTCTGCGCCTCCGCCGGCAACTCCGGGATTGGGATCCATGGCTCCAATAACGACAGCCTGAATACCTGCCTCTAGAATCGCGCGGGTACATGGAGGAGTACGACCGGTATGGTTACAGGGTTCCAGGGTAACAAAAATTGTACCGCCTCGGGCTGCTTCTCCGGCATCAGCGATGGCGTTGACCTCAGCATGGGGAGTACCAGCTTTTTTATGGTACCCGCGACCAACAATTTCCCCCCTGTTGACGATAACCGCCCCCACCGGTGGATTGGGTGTGGTGCGACCGATTCCTTTACGGGCCTCTTCAATGGCGAGCTGCATGTACACTTCGTTCTGCAAGAAATACCCTCGTTTGTTTAGTGAGTTCTGCGTTCGCCAAGAAATGTCTTGAGTTCGTCCATGAACTCGTTAACATCTTTAAATTGCCGATACACCGAAGCAAAACGAACATAGGCAACTTCATCCAGGGCGGGCAAAGCCTCCATGATCCACTGCCCGATCTGGCTGGTGGGAATTTCTTTGCCGCCGTAATCCTGCAATTTTTGCTCGATATTATCCACAAAAGAATCGATATCCGTCATGCTCACAGGTAACTTCTCGCAGGCCTTTTCGAGACCAGCCACAATTTTACCTCGATCCCAGGACTCACGCCGTCCATCTTTCTTAATCAGCATGGGCAGCATCAGCTCGATACGCTCGTAAGTCGTAAAGCGACGGGCGCAGCTATCGCATTCGCGACGACGCCTGGTAATGGTCTTATCTTTATTGATGCGAGAATCAATAACACGACTGTCCAAATGACCACAGTAAGGACATTTCATAGGCTAAGAAATAAAGTAAAGGGAATGGAGCCCATCTTTCCTCAATCGCAGGCCATGTAGACAACACAAAGCCGGGACCTGGAAAAGTTGAGGTACGAGAGCACACATACAAAAAAACCGGTAGCTTTCAAACAAAAGCGTACCGGTTTATTCAAGGGAGGCAAAGAGCTTTTCACCCCATCAGGGTAATCCTGCGCAGATGGCGGCCGCCAGCGAACGCTGTTTCCAGCCAAACCTGAACAATGTCCAGGGCAACGGAAACACCAAGCACACGTGCGCCAAGGCATAAAACGTTGGCGTCATTATGTTCACGACTCATACGTGAGGTCACAGCGTCATGGCAGAGTGCTGCACGGATCTGGCGATGACGATTGGCAGCAATCGACATACCGATGCCCGTACCACAGATCAGGATACCACGGTCACTGACACCATCTATGATGGCGCCACAAACCTTATCAGCAAACTCAGGATAGTCAACCGAGTCAGTGCCGTGGCAGCCCACATCATTAACTGTATGTCCGGCTTGCTCAAGCAGTTGTTTGACCTCCTGCTTCAGATCAATGCCACCATGGTCACATCCAAGTGCTATGTTCATCCTCAGCCCTCCTTGTGAAAAGATTAGGCAAACCGCCGAAAGACAACAACACCGTTGGTGCCACCGAAGCCAAAAGAATTGGACATAGCTGTCTCCAATTTGACTTCACGTGCAGTCAGCGGCACATAATCAAGATCACAGTTTGGATCCGGGTTATGCAGATTGGCTGTCGGAGGAATAATTCCATTATGCAAACTCATGACGGTAAAGGCGGCCTCAATACCACCGGCTGCGCCCAACATGTGTCCGGTCATGGATTTGGTGGAACTTACCATCAGCTTGTAGGCATGATCTCCAAAGACCGTTTTGATGGCCTGGGTCTCACACTTGTCGTTCAGCGGGGTGGAGGTTCCATGAGCGTTGATATAATCAATATCACTGGGATTCACTCCTGCGTCACGAAGAGCGGCTTTCATGCAGCGAGCCGCACCTTCGCCATCTTCGGGCGGAGCAGCGATGTGATAGGCGTCGCTGGACTGCCCATAGCCGATGATCTCGGCATAAATGGTTGCCCCACGTTTTTGCGCAGACTCAAGCTCTTCCAGAACTATCATTCCCGCTCCCTCTGAGATGATAAAACCATCACGATCACGATCAAAGGGACGTGATGCGGTGGTGGGATCATCATTGCGGGTGGACAGGGCTTTCATGGCGCTGAACCCACCAACGGCAAGCGGGCAAATAACTGACTCGGTTCCGCCGGTAACCGCGATATCACAGTCACCATAGGCGATGTGGCGAAACGCCTCGCCCACGGCGTGAGTTCCAGCCGCACAGGCAGTGGTCTGGGTCAGATTTGGCCCTTTGCTGCCAATACGCATGGAGATATGGCCAGATGGCATGTTCGGAATCACTCGAGGGATGAAAAAAGGGGTAATTTTACGCGGCCCTCTTTTCTGCAAAACCGAGTGATACTCTTCAATCGTAGGGAGACCACCCATGCCGCAGCCGGTAATAACTCCCACCCGATCAACATTTGCATCGGTGATCGACAGGCCGCTGCTTTTCCAGGCCATATCGGCTGCAGCCACCCCGTATTGAACAAAGGCATCCAGATTTTTTGCCTGTTTTTTCTCAAACCACAATTCAGGATTAAAATCCTTCACTTCCGCGGCAATCTGCGAGGCCTGATCAGAGGCATCAAAGCGAGTAATGGGACCCACACCGCTTGTGCCGTTAATCAGTGCATTCCACGTCTCCTGAGTACCAATCCCCAGGGGCGTGACCAAGCCGATTCCGGTTACAACGACCCGTCGTTTCACGTTACTGCCTCGTCTTAGTCCTGAATTTTTGCTACGAAATCGATAGCATTCTGAACGGTGACGATTTTCTCTGCTTCCTCGTCCGGAATCTCTACGTCAAACTCTTCTTCCATGGCCATGATCAGCTCAACCAGGTCAAGAGAATCTGCACCCAGATCATCTACAAAAGAAGCACCAGGAACAACTTTGTCACGATCAACACTTAATTGCTCGACGATGATGTCAATCATTTTATCTTCAACTGCCATTGTTATTCTCCTCAAAAATGTTTTGTAGTTTGTTTGTGTTAAACCAATGCCAGGTTGTTTTGCCCTGACATTTCTGCATCAATGGCCCATGTACATCCCGCCATTGACATGCAGGGTCTGACCGGTAACATAGTTACTGTCAGCTGATGCCAGAAAGGCAACTGCTCCGGCTACGTCTTCCGGAGTTCCCATTGCTCCCATGGGGATCTGGGTTTTCAGAGCTTCCTGAACATCTTCGGGGAGGCCGTCGGTCATGTCGGTCCCAATAAAACCGGGAGCGACACAATTGCAGGTCACATTGCGACCGGCAAGTTCACGCGCCATGGATTTGGTCAAGCCAACCAAGCCGGCCTTAGCAGCACTGTAATTCACCTGGCCACCGTTACCGGTAAATCCAACAACCGACGAAACGTTGATGATACGCCCCCACCGTTTTTTCATCATGGGGCGCATCACAGCCTTACTGCAGCAAAATGCCCCCTTCAGATTGGTATCAAGCACGCTGTCCCAATCGTCTTCTTTCATTCGTGCCATCAAGCCATCGCGGGTAATCCCCGCATTGTTGACCAGAATATCAATCTGGCCATGCGTAGAGATAATCTCTTTAATCGCCTCTTGCGCAGCTGTAGTGTCAGCCACATCAAAGCGAACAGTAAATCCTTTGCCCCCTGCAGCCTCAATCTGGGCCAGGGTTTCTTCAGCGGCGGTCGGGTTGGACACGTAGTTAACTCCAACCAGGGCCCCCATGGAGGAAAGACGTTTGCAAATCGCGCGACCGATACCACGGCTGCCGCCGGTAACCAGTGCGACCATATTCTCAAGCATCATTTTTTCACCTCCTGGATTTTGCGGATAAGCAGGGGGACCACCTCATAGAGATCACCGACAATTCCGTAAGTTGCCAAGTCAAAAATTGGCGCCGCCTTATCACGGTTAATGGCTACAATAACCTCAGCAGACTGCATACCAACGGCGTGCTGAACCGCACCGGAAATACCACAGGCTATATAAAGCTTGGGATTGACGGTTTTTCCGGTTTGTCCGACCTGGTGCGGATAAGGAATCCAGCCTGAGTCGACCGCTGCACGGGAGGCTGCTACAGTACCACTGAGCTCATCGGCCAATTCACGCAACAGGGAAAATCCCTTGGCAGAATCAAGCCCACGCCCTCCAGCGACCAGTGCCTCTACTTCCTGAATATTGACCTGATCCTCTTCGTTAACCACAGTTTCAATGACTTCAAGTTTAGAGGCTGGGAGGTAAGCAGCTACATCCAATTCAACAAGCTCACCTGTTCGCGATGGATCTGGCTCAGCAGGAGCCATGACCTTGGGGCGAACCGTTGCCATCTGCGGACGGGTGTTCGGACATTCGATGGTTGCCATGATATTGCCACCAAAAGCGGGACGGGTCTGTAAAAGCATACCATCGGTTTCACGAATCTCGAGGCGCGTACAGTCAGCGGTCAAACCTGCATTCAACGCGGTGGCCACGTAGGGGATAACCGAGCGTCCAATGGCGGTTGCACCGGCAAGCACAACCTCAGGCTTGTAATCACCGATAACCCGCTCCAGGACTGCTGCGTAGATATCTTCACGGAACTGCTCAAGCTCAGCATGCTCAGCCAGCAGCACTCGGTCGGCACCGGCCGCAATCAAGGCGCTACTATAGTCTTTTACCTTTCCACCAAGTAAAACTACACTCAGATCGACTTTGCGCTGATCGGCAAGCTTGCGTCCGATTCCAAGTAGCTCATAGCTGACCGGAGCAACGGTACCGTGCCGGTACTCAGCAAAGACAAGAACACCTTTGTAGTCCTGCAGGTTGTCCTGGGTTCGTTTTTCTGCAACTTCAATCCGCAGGGCCTCTACCGGGCAGCCCTCCACACAGGCTCCACAGAGCGTGCAGGATTCGTTGACCACTGCACAGTCGTCTTGAACGCTTATAGCACCAAAGGCGCAACTCCCTTCACAGATGCCACAGGCGGTGCAAAGATCACAATCGATAATCAGCATAGGGTATCCAGTTGGTTCAGGAAATGATTCCGTTTAGAGGTAAGGTCTCAGGCATTCAATCAGTTGATTGACTTGCTCTTCAACACTTCCTGAAAACACCTGACGGTCGCCACGAGGTTCGGGGGAGAAGACCTTAACCACCTGGGTGGGAGAACCAGCCAAACCGATACACTGGGGATCAGCACCGATATCCTCGGCAGAGAGGGTACGGATTTTGGCTTTCTTTGCCTTCATCTTCCCCTTGAGGGAGGCGACTCGAGGCTCATTGATATCTTTGACCACCGTCATCAGAGCCGGGAGAGGCAAACGGACAACGTCAAAGCCATCATCCATCATGCGCTCAACCTCGATGGCTTCTCCGCTTACCGAACGGGTCTTTTGCACACAGGTGACAAAGGGAACCTGGAGTCGTTGGGCCAACCCAGGGCCAACCTGAGCGGTATCACCGTCGATGGCCTGCTTTCCGCAGAGAACCAGATCACAGGGACCAATAGACTGGACTGCCTGGGCTAGAGTATAGCTGGTCGCCCAGGTATCAGCTCCGGCAAATCCACGGTCAGAAACCAGGACGCCGTCGTCAGCACCACAAGAAATGGCTTCACGCAGTACCGCTTCAGCCTGGGGGGGGCCCATGGTGAGCACGGTGACGGCACCGCCAACCTGCTCTTTGATTGCGACTGCCTCTTCAAGGGCGTGGCGATCATACGGGTTCATGATCGACTCAACACCTTCCCGAGCCAGGGTATTTGTCTTCGGGTCCAGGCGAACATCCTTGGCATCTGGAACCTGTTTGACGCAAACAATGATCTGCATGCGGAAATGCCTCTTAGGAATATTCTTTATTAAGTTCCTGGCCTACGACGTTGCGCTGAATCTGATTGGTCCCTTCGTAAATCTGAAGGATTTTGGCATCGCGCATCATCTTCTCTACCGGATACTCTTTCATGTATCCATAGCCACCGAGGACCTGGACCGCATCAGTTGTAACCTTCATGGCTACATCAGTTGCGAAGACCTTGCACATGGAAGAAACCTTAGACATATCTTTAGGGTGCGCATCGATATGTTTGGCCGCGCCATACACCAGCGCGCGGGCAGCTTCCACCTGAATAGCCATATCGGCAAGCATGTGTTGCACGGCCTGGAAAGAGATGATGGGCTTACCAAACTGGTTCCGTTGCTTAGCATAGGTCACCGCTTCATCAAGGGCGGCCTGCGCCAGGCCAACTCCAAGTGATGCAATACCAGGGCGGGACATATCCAGGGTTTTCATGACCGTAATAAAGCCGGTGCCGCGACGACCAACTAAGCGATCTTTGGGAATACGGCAATCTTTAAGAATGAGTTCCCGGGTGGAGGAAGAACGGATACCCATCTTATCTTCTTTTTTTCCGTAAGAAAAACCAGGGTCGCCATCCTCAACAATAAAGATAGAAGCACCGCGTGCGCCCTTGTTCGGATCGGTCATCGCGATTATGGTGTAAATTTCAGACTCTCCACCGTTGGTAATCCACTGTTTGGTGCCGTTGAGTACCCACTCTTCGCCATCAAGTACAGCGGTCGTGCGAATACCAGAGGCGTCGCTCCCTGCGTTTGCCTCGGTCAGACCAAAAGCCGCCCAGCGCTCACCACTGGCGATCTGGGGCATGTATTTCTGTTTTTGTTCCTCACTGCCGGCAATAAGCACAGGAAAGATTCCGAGTGCGCTGGCAGCGAAGCTTGTGGCCACGCCAACACAGCCACGGGCAAGTTCTTCCATGGCGAGAACGATTTCAAAACAGCCGCCACCAAAACCGCCGTACTCTTCAGGGACAAAGATGCTGAACATATCAGCTTTAGCAATGTCCTCGAGGATTTCACGGGGAAACTGATTTTTTTCGTCTAATTCCGCTCGTACAGGGATGATCTTCTCGTTGGTGATCTCACGAGCGGTATCAATGATCATCTGTTGCTCTTCAGTGAAAAAATAATCCACAAATACTCTCCTTACGTCTTCTACCAGCGCAAAAGCAGAGAGCCCCAGGTGAGGCCACCGCCGAAAGTACACAGTAACACAAGATTGCCACGCTGCAGCCGCCCCTGACGATGGGCTTCGTCCAAGGCAATGGGAATGCTGGCCGCTGACGTATTGCCATACTTGCTTAGGTTAATGAACACCTTCTCCTCAGGCAGTCCCAAACGCTCCCGTAATTTATTCAGGATACGAATGTTGGCCTGGTGGGGAATGAGAATATGAATATCCTCCATGGTTACCCCCTGCTGTTGCAGGAGGGTGTTCACCGCATCTTCCATCATACGTACAGCCTGTTTAAAAATCTCACTGCCGTTCATACGAATCTGCGGACCCACATAGTCATCATAACGTAGATCGGGATTCCGACTTTCCGGGCTGTCCATACACAGCATATGCCAGGAATTCCCATCGGAATGCAGGCGACTACCCAATACACCGCGATCATCAGAAGAACCTCCGAGGACCACGGCCCCTGCCCCATCACCAAAAAGGACACAGGTGTTACGATCCTCCCAGTTGACTCGCGCAGAAAGCGTCTCAGAGCCAATAAGGAGAATTTTCATGTCAGGACAATTCCGAATGTACTGGCTGGCCAGATCGAGTCCGTACGTAAAACCAGCACAGGCGGCATTGATGTCATAGGCAAAAGCTTTTACCGCACCAATTTCTGCCTGCACAAAGCAGGCTGTTGAAGGCATAATCATATGGGGCGATAAGGTGGCGACGATGATCAGGTCAAGATTTTTGGCTTCTACATCGGCATCGGCCAAGGCTCGGCGAGCGGCCTCAGCCGCCAGCTGATAATTTTGTTCGCCAGCCCCTGCTATATGACGATTTTTTATACCGGTACGGGTTGTTATCCACTCATCTGAGGTGTCAACCACCTGCTCTAAATCAGCATTGGACACAGCTCGTTTTGGTAGGCAGGATCCCGTGCCTAATATTACAGCATTACTCATGAACAACCTTTCTATCGACAAGCTACCAGCCTATCCCAGCATGATTGAGGTACAAGGGTATGGTGAAATCGACTATACCCCGTGGGTGGAGGTGCTACTTTTAGTTTAAGAATCTGATTGTCTCTTTGCCTCGTTCACAAAGAGACACAAGAACGACGTATAGCGGGAAAGGATACTGTTTTTTTGCGAGAACGACGTATCGAACGACCGCCTACGAAGCAATCTGTATTCGCCTAGATTATCGCAACCGTTGCCAACAGCAGCAACGGTACAATAAGGTCCGTACTTCTAGAATCAATATTCCTTAGAGAGAGGAATTTTCGTTGTGTACGAAACCATCAAGATTGGCAAGTATTGCTTCGTTCACTTGGTTACGAACCATATCGGCGGCAACCTCTATTGCATTACGAAGTGCGATGGCATTGGAGGCTCCATGACAGATAATTCCGGTTCCGTTGATCCCAAGCAAGGGGGCTCCACCATATTCGGCGTAATCAACCTGTTTTTTAAAACCGGAAAAGGCGCCACGAATCAGCAAATACCCCAGCTTGTAGCGCCATTTTTTCAAAATTTCCCGTTTCAACATCAGCATAGCTGCCTCTGCAAGCCCTTCGCTGATCTTGAGGGAAATATTACCGACAAAACCGTCACAAACGACAACGTCTACATCGCCTCGGTAGACATCCCTTCCTTCAACATTGCCGATGAAATTCAAGTGGCTGCGGCTTAGAAGGGTATGTGCTTCTTTTACGAGTCCGTTCCCCTTGGTGACTTCCTCACCGTTACTGAGCAGACCAATGCGCGGATTAGGATTCTGCTGAAGAAGACGCACGCAGGAAGAAGCCATGACAGCAAACTGGTACAGGTGCTGAGGGCGACAGTCTACATTGGCACCGATATCCATCAGCATGACCGGTTTTTTGACTGTGGGGAAAAAGCTAGCTATCCCAGGCCGGGCCACTCCAGGTAGACGTCCAAGCTTACGAATCGCCGCAGCCATAGTCGCACCGGAATTTCCTGCTGAAACTACAGCATCAGCCTCGCCACGCTTAACTAAATCAAACCCGACGACTATCGTCGCCTCTTTCTTTTTCCGTACCGCCTCAACAGGGGAATCGTGCATGGTGACGACTTCAGATGCATGTTGCACCGATATGCGCTGCAGCACGTCAGCCTGTCCATTACCCAACTCTGTGAGCTGGGACTTGAGTTGTTCAGCTGGTCCGACCAGAATGACGCGGAGGTCTGGATTGCTTTCGACTGCAGCAAGCGCCCCCTGAATCGCCATTTCTGGCCCTAGGTCGCCACCCATGGCGTCAAGGGCTATTCTCACAACTTTGCCTTCTTAATCCAGCTCTTCCTCAAGACGGAAAACGGATTTCCCTCTATACATACCACAGGAACCACAAAGACGATGCGGCATCTTGGGCTCACCACACTCAGGGCAGTTACCAACACTGGGTTTACTCAGGGCATCATGGGCACGACGCTGACGGGTTCTGGAATGTGAATGTCTTCTTTTGGGTAAAGCCATGGTCTTTCCTCCGTATGCTTCTTCCTCGCAAGCCAGAAGTCAGCTTGCATGTCGAGGATAATAACTTGAAATACGTTTCTATTGTTTAAGTTTAGCAAGGACAGCAAAAGGGGAGTCTACCACCTTTTCGCACCCGCACGGTGTTTCGTTCAGATTTGCTCCGCATTGCAAACAAAGCCCAGCGCATCCTTTGATGCACAGTTTTTTCAGCGGGAGCGCAAGATATACCTGTTGTCGCAGGGCATCGTCAAGATCAATAACAGGCTCGTCGAGGATCTCTGTTTCCAAATCCGCAGGCATGGATTCGACGTCTTTAACCTGCCAGGCCTCTTCAGAATCGAGAGCATACAATTGCTGAAATTCAGTATCGACCGCAACAGAGTAAAGACGCAGGCAACGATCACAGGCGATTTGTACTTTTAGCGTAACACGCCCCTGCAAAACGACCTTCGACTCCCCTTTTCTGTCCAGGGTGCAGGAAGCAGTTACAGGTCCATCAAGAACAAAATCCTGCTGATCAGCGAGTTCTCGTATCTCATTAAATTCAAAGGTGCTACCCTGCGGTGAAATCTCGTTAAACCGTACTATCATACCTAACCCCTCCGCAAGACGCACTTTTCTCCGCTGAAACGGAGAATTATACAAAAAAAATATACTTTCGCCAAGAGAAAAGAAGAATTAACAGGAAAGATAAATATCTTAGGCAGCCTGAATACTAACCTTTTTTTCAGGAGATTGGTGCAATTCCAGCGTGTTAAATAGAATCTGGCCATTTCCGTCCCATCACGAAAATGGCCAGTCAACTTTGCAGCTATCGCCTCGGATCAACGTATCCGAACAATTATTTATGAGAGTATTGCTGCTCTAACTCACTAATTTTACTCTTAACCTGTTTAACGAGTTCAGGGTAACCATCATCCTGAATAATTTTTTTGAACTGGTCTCTATAGTTTCGAACCAGACTCATCCCCTCAACAATAACATCGTAGGCCATCCACTGATCGTTTTCCAACATAAGAAGATAGGAGACAGCGATACTCCGATTGGTGTCTACCAGCTCGGTCTGCACCTCGGCGCGTGGACCACGCATTCTCTGCTGAATAAATTTGACCTGTTGACCTGAATAATCCTCAATCTTTGCCACATAGACATATTGCAGCAACTGAGTGAAAAGCCCCTGAAACTCCTCTTGCCCCTGAGGTGAGAGTTCCCGCCACTGCTGGTTCAGGACACGTTTACTCATTTCTTGAAAATCAAAGCGTTCCTCAACGATTTTGATCATCTGCTGGGCCTGTTCTTTTTTGGGTAGTTGTTTGAGATCTGGCTCAGCAAGTTTAGTGACGACTTTTGCAAGAAAAGGCCTGAACTGTTCTGTCGGATCAGGGGCGGCAAAACTGCTTTCAACCGTGCAGACAGCAAAACTGGAGATAAGGCAAAGAAGGTAAAATAGAGTTTTTTGAATGGATGAGGCCAACATGTACGTACCTAAAGATTAAAAACGGTAAAATGCCAAAATACAATGACACCAAGTAACAGATTGCAAGCTTATTACTCTGCCGGAGCGCTGGTGACCGGCTGCCCGTGCTGACGCCGTTTACTGCGCAGCTGGAAATATCCGTTTCGAAACGCGACATACGGATCAAAACTCATTGATTTCATATCCTGATATTCACCCAGGTGAAGCGAGGCGGTATTTACTCTGGCACCTAGGGCCACAGAGAGCTGGGTGAGATCATCCTCACGCCACGGATAATAGGTCGATCTGGCAAAGGTATCGACGCCAACCCCTAGAATGTCACGAGCTGTCGACGGACCATAAAAGGGCACAACCAGATAAAAGCCATCACCAATTCCCCAGACCGCAAGGGTTTCCCCGAAGGCGGCATGGACAGGATCCAACTGAAACTCATGCTCGGCGGCATCGGCCAACCCAAAAACACCAAAGATTGAGTTAATAACAAATCGTGTCAGGACAACGCCAGTATCATAGATCCGGCCCTGCAGTAGACAGTTAGCCGCCCGAACCGGCTCGGCAAGGTTATAAAAAAAATTATCGACACAACCGCGAATATCTTCAGGAACAACCATGGCGTAGCCACTGGCTACCGGGTCCAGCACCCAGAGATAAAAGCTATCATTAAAAGCAAAAAAAGCCCTATTCACGGGCTCAATGGGGTCAGCCACGCGCTCTTCTGGCGCCGAGTCATAACTTGCATCATCAAGCAAGTCCACAGCCTGTACAGGGGTAGTTGTAAGGAAAAAAACTGCCATGAGAACGAGCGTCCCCAAACGAACTGTTCGAAGAGCCAACAAGGGAGTTCCACAATTTTTCATCATTTCCCAACCTGACCAAAAGCAAATTTAGAAATCAAAGATTCGAGATCCACCGACGATTCCGTATCCCAGATAACTTCACCAGGCTTGTAGAGGACCTCATCTCCCCCCAGGGTAATTTGGATATACTTATCGCCAATAATCCCCTGAGATTTCACCGATGCAATTGAGTCTATGGGCAGAGTGATGTCTTTGTCAAGTTGCATGCTCACAACAGCCCGCCTGTCTTTGCTCAGACGTAAGCCCTGTACCTTTCCAACAGTTACCCCGGCAATCTGGACATCAGCCCCCTCCTTCACACCGGCAACATTATTGAATTCTGCATTAATGACATATGATTTGGATCCGTTTAGCCATGATACTTCACCAAGCTGAAGAGCCAACCAACTCAGTGCCAAGAATCCAACGACAAGAAAAATACCAACAAAAATTTCCATGCGCGAATTGTGCACGGCTTCCTCCTTTTATTGAATACACCCGGGATCTGTGAGCGTTGTTCAGTGCACGCCGTCACGGATTCAAGCACACCTTACAGACGTCATTTCACACGAGGATTGCGCCAAAGTTCTTTACGCTCGCTCAGGACAAAGCAATCTCCTCCTGACCAAGGACCAACCGTGCAAATTCCCGGATTTTAGGTTTCGAAGAACTTGGGATCAGCGCTGGATCTGCAAAGACGTCCAACTCCCCTTTGTTGAGTAAAATGATCTGGTCTGCTAGTGAAAAAATCTGCGGAATATCGTGACTGACAATGACCCCTGTATAGCCAAGCCGTTGGTGGGTCTGCGTAAACAGTTCGTAAATTTCTTTCGTCATAACCGGATCTAGTCCCGTGGTCGGCTCATCAAAGAGGACAATTTCTGGATCAAGTTGCAAGGCACGGGCGAGGCCGACCCTTTTTTTCATTCCTCCACTGAGCTGAGCAGGATATTTGTCCTCATGACCGGTAAGCTCGAGCTGTTCCAGTGTCAGTTCTACCTTGGCCTCTATTTCATGCTGGCGCATCTTTGTGCGCTCTCGCAGGGGTAGAGCAATATTCTCGAACACGGTGAGCGAATCAAAAAGAGCGGAGCCCTGAAACAAGACCCCAAAACGCATCCGTTGCTCCTGCAACTGGGAATAGCCCATGGTGGCGATGTCTTTTTCGCCAACCAGAACCTGACCAGAATTGGGTCGGAGCAAACCAAGGATCAGTTTAAGGATAACACTTTTCCCCTGACCTGAACCTCCAGCTATAACAGTGGTTTTCCCTTGGGGAACTGAAAAATTTGCGTGGTTAAGCACAACATTTTCTTTACTGCGCCCTGCAAAGCTGACACAAACATCGACAAAACGAATTGCCACCTCTTGCTGCGACGACGTCTTCATAACAGCACCGCCGTGAGGAGGTAATCAAAGACCAGTACAGAGATTGAAGACATGACCACCGCCTGGGTCGTTACCTTACTCACACTTTCTGCGCCAAATCCAGCACCCCGAATTTTTTGCACCAAGTATCCCCGCCCGGAGCAAATCCAGACGACCAGCCATCCAAATACAAAGGACTTAATAATCCCCAACTGAATGTCATGGTTAGTCACACTTTGCTCCATTCCTGAGAAATAAGCGCCGGAGTTTACCCCCATCAGGTGTACGCCCGCAATATAGCCGCCTAAAATCCCGACCACATCAAAAAGAGCTGTCAACAGAGGAATGGAGATAAGGGCAGCTAGAAATTTCGGAGAAATAAAATAGCGGAAGGGATCAATCGCCATACATTCCAACGCATCTATCTGCTCTGAAATACGCATAATGCCAATCTCAGCACACATGGCAGAGCCTGCACGTCCCGCGACCATCAGTGCAGTTAAAACCGGACCAAGTTCCATGATCAGAGTCAGAGAAACTGCGGAACCAAGCATGCCTTCAGCCCCAAATTTATGGAGCGAATAGTAGCCTTGCAACCCGAGCACCATACCTGATGAAAGGGCCGTAAAAAAGATAACTGTTATTGAGCCGCCGCCAATAAAGCTCAGTTGTTTGAGCAACTCTTGAAAACGAAAAGGTCTTTTAAAAAGACCAATAACCGCCCAAAAACAAAATATTCCCATTCGCCCCAAATCGATGAGCACATAGAGCGTTTGCGCACCTAACGTGGCAAACCAACGTATTGGGGCCAATAATTCACTGTTTGGCTGAGACATGAAAATTTGAGAGATAATGGATGTGGACAAACCTGGAGAGCACAACATGGAAAGCATCCAGCTCTGGTTTGTGCTTGAGGTTAACGGGATTGCTCAGCAGGTGGAAGAAGAACCTGGCTGCGCCATGACTTCGGCAAATTTTTCCGCAGCGGCGACGGGGTCTTCTGAAGAATACAACACCATAGTCTGAAGGTACATAAGACTATGTTCTTCTATACCGGTAAATTCGATTCCTACGCCTTTTTTATCGGCATGGACAATTTTTCCACAAATTTTATAGATTAAACTTGCGCGTTGGCCGGTCTCGTGCAGTTCGATACGGCAGTCCTGACCAATATCATACTCCCCCACTCCTTCCAGAAACATTCCTCCCAGACTCAAATTTTTGGAGCTGTACGTCCTACTCCTCACGTCACCAGCAAAAAGCTTGATCGTGCGCTCAAAAGGTACGCGAGCAAACCGTCTTTTGTCGTGATGATAAATTGTTGAGTTGGCCACGTCCATATCTGAAAACCTGAGGAAAATTTCAAATTTAATCTGCCCTAGTATCGCATTGATTGAGAAGAATGGCAAGGAGTAAATCCCTGAAGAAGTCAAGCCAAATTGCTGGGATCAGCGAATAATCCGCATGTCCGGATATCGAAAATTTACCGACAGATTCTGCAACTCAATGCCCATCTCTTGCAAAGCACTGACCATTTACACCATCACCCTCTGAGCATATACAGGTATATTAGCGCGTATGGCAGCTACAGGCCTCACACGGGCTGAGTTGCTCTCCTTACTTTTTAAAGGACAAAATATTCCTTGAGCCCACGTACTCTTGACGGGAAAACCCTGTCATGGTGGTCATTTTTTTTGTCAACTCACCGATAATTTTCAAATTACGTATAACTACAGTCAACTCCTCGCTTAACGCTGTATCCTCATGCTCTTCAGCAATAAGCTGGGCTGTTCCCAGAGCGGCAAAGAGCGGGGAGTTGATTTCATGGGCGACGGTTCCCGCGAGTTCCACAATGCCCTGGAGTTTACTCCTCTGCAGTTTTTCCGCCTCAAACATACGATCTGTCGTTATATCACGTATAATCTCGACAACATACTCAATACTGCCATCTTTCCCATGAATGGGAGATGCAGAGCGTTCAAACCAATACGTTTGCTCCCCCACGCGTAACTGCTGGACCAAAGGGACCATCTCCCCCCCTTCCAGGAGCTGGTTTACCGGGAAAATACTGTGCTCTTCTTTCTGGGAACAAAGATCCCTGTAATGCATGCCGATAATCTCCTCTTCGGCCACGCCAAGTGTATCGAGAAAGGCTTGATTGGCAAGCACCAGGCGACGATCACGGTTGAACACCAAGAGTTGGTGTCGCAAATTATTGAGGATATCACCAAGAAACTGTTCATGTTCCTGAATTTGGCCAACCAGGTCACTGATTTGTTTAAAATTCCGTGCATTACGCAGGGCAGCGCCGCCCACCTCTGCCAGAGTGACGGCAAAACGCACCTCGGTCTCGGTAAAAACCCGAGGCACATCGGTCAATATGCGCATAACCCCAATAACACCCTTATTGACCCTTATGGGGACGGCTAGTAAGGAAACAATCCCCTCGTGCCCCATCTGCTGATGATAATCAATACGGCTATCATGACTGACATCGTAAATGGCGACTGGCTCTCCTGAGAGCACCATCTGAATGTTCTGTTCCTGCTCCACTTCCCCCCGCTGAAGATATGCCTGGGAAACACCATGTGCTGCAGCAAGATGCAGGTGTCCTGTTTCAGGATCAAGTAAACGCAGGGTGCACCCCTTAGCCCGCATGGTCCGTGCGACACGCTCAACCAATCCGTTAAGCACTGCAGCGAGATCAAGGGTAGAGTTAACCAGGGCGGAAACTTCTTGAATTTCACGAAGAAAACGCAGTTGGGCCGCCATTTCATCAAACATACGCCCATGGGAGAGGGCTATCCCCACCTGTTCGGCAAGAGCCATGGTAAAAGAGATTTCCTCAGGAGAGAAACTTCGTTCATCCCGAGTCAACAACCGCATAATGCCAATGAGTTCATCCTGGTAGGCAATGGGCAGAGTCAGTACGCTTTTGATCCCTTCCCGACTGGCCTCTTCATGAAAGGGGAGATACTGGTCCTCGTCCACATGGGGAGAATACACAGGATGTCCAGAGCGGACCATATTCAGCGTTTCTTCGGTATCTATGACCTCACGGGAGAGGTATTCCATGGAGACACCATGGGCAGCTCCAAGAACAAAACTGCCAATGGAGGAATCATGCAAACGAATGGTACAGGCGTCTATTGCAAGTAACGACGGGAGCGCCTCGACAATGGTATCCATGACCTCTTGATGATTATACACCGTAGAGGTAAGACGTGTTACCTTCTGAAATATTTCTAAAAAACGCTGTTCACGTGACTGCGGCATAGTCATTCCTGGTTGCTGACAGATGCTTTGCTTAACGTGCCAGAACCTGCTCTACTTTCTCTTCAAGCTCGGCTCGGTCGATGGGTTTGACACAGTATTCATCGGCACCAAGACCAATTGCTTCCCGTGCGGTTTCCATGGTGGGATATCCTGTGAGCATGATAGCCCGCATATTGGCATTGTGCTCTTTAAGTAGAGCAAGTACTTCTATTCCACTCATTTTTTTTAATTTTATGTCTAAAATCGCCAAATCTACAGGGTTTGACCGGGCATAGGCGATGGCCTCATCCTCCTCGGTAAAGGTGTGGGGGACGTGCCCCTTTTTCTTCAGTATCTTTCCAACAAGAACTGTGGCATCAAGCACATCATCCAAAATGAGTATTTCAGCCATATCGCACCTCCCTGGTCGTTGTTCCACTGTGGCCTTGAATTGAGGGCACCCTTGAGTTTTGTTCCCAGCACCTCGGTCGGCTCTACTCCTCCTTAATGGCGCTGGTTTCCTGGGCAACAGGTAAGACGAGGCGAAACAGGGTCCCCTGCCCTACAGTCCCATTCGGTTCATGCACAGGACTGTCTATCTCAATAGTCCCTCCATGCTCTTGAATGATTCCATAGGAAACCGAGAGACCAAGTCCGGTCCCCTTACCGACAGGTTTGGTGGTAAAAAATGGATCAAAGATCTTTGCTTTGATCTTCTCCTCAATGCCGTGTCCCGTATCGCGAACCTCGGCAATCACCTTGCCTTCATTCTTTTCAAATCGAGTTAACAGGTGCAACTCCCCCCGCTCCATCCCTTCCATGGCGTGGTGGGCATTGTTGATCAGGTTGACGACCACCTGGCGAAGTTTTTCTGGATCACCGACAATCACAGGCAAATCCTCTGCACAATGCAAAAACACCTTAACATGACTCAGGTTGAGACTATGCTCTGTGATCGCAACCGCATCGGTAAAGATCTCATTGATATTCACACTCTCGCGAGCGCTTCCTGACTGGCGTGAATACTTCAGCAGGTCAGCGACGATCTTTCGACTGGCCTGGGTCTGGCGTTCAATCACCTCAAGGTTCTGGTAGGTTTCTGACTCGGGCTCAAAGTCATCCATCATCAACTGGGCATATCCAAGAATAATACCAAGGGGCGTATTGATCTCATGGGCAATGCCAGCAGCCATCTGGCCCACCGAGGCCATTTTTTCACTGGATACCAGCTGTTCCATCATGGTTTTGAGGCGAGTAAGATCTTTTGCAATGCACTCAGAACCAATCACCTGGGAATATTCGTCATACAGCGCTGTCGCTGAAATCAAGACATAAATTGTTGTCCCATCCTGCTTTTTAAACTCCGCTTCCAAGTCCTGAATATAGCCATACATAACCAAACTTCGGCCATAGGCTCGCACCGCTCCCTCGTTGCGAAAAAGGTCCAATAATCCCAAAGAGGGCTTGTCAGTACCTGCATAGCCGAGCATTTCGAGACCGGAATCATTGATATCAAGGATGTTCTGGTCTTTATCCGTGAAAAAAACCATATCTTTAGAGGCGGTAAAAAGGTGGCGAAATTTCTTTTCCGACTCAGATAATTCAGCTGTACGCTCCTCGACCTTATCTTCAAGATTGAGGTTTAGCTCCTTAAGTTCATTGGCGGTTTGGGTCAGGCGAATCTTGGACTGTTTGAGTTTGGCAGCTTCTTGTTCAATAGCCTCGTAGGCCTGAACGCCCTTGTGATAAAAAATCATGACCGCAGCCACCGAGATCATACAGAAGCTATTAATTCCACCTGAATAGGGGGCAATATCACGCCAGAGAGCAATATTATCGGTTATATAAAAAATTTCTTTGGCCAGATGCCCAACAGCCCGTGACAAGGCAAAGGCAGTGATGGCCAGCGTTACATAAAAGAGATATCCCCAGAGGAAATTATCCGGCTTAAGACGGGTCAGGCGGAAGGCATACCAGAGAGAAAGCGAGGAAAAAATTATATTGAGCACTGAGCCCGACACATCCACAACGATTGTCGGCAGCATGGGCAATCCGGTCATCGTCTTCCCCCCTGATCTTTTTTGGCTACCGAATGATAAAAGGAACGAAGACCAAGAAAGAGAAAAAACATAGCGGGCACATAGATCAGGTGATCAAGCTTGGTCACATAATAAATGTATTTTGTCAGGGTGAACGGCTCCAGTAATAAAGTTGTCAGGTAATGATCTTTCTGGATCAGGGAAGATGGGTGCAAATAGGCACCTGCGATGTGCCCGATGAAGGCCATGAGATTCCAGCAGGTCATCAGCAGACAGAACATCTGCAGGTAGCGCCAGCCACGTCCGGTAAAAGAGGTGCGCCTGATGTCCCAATAAAAATATCCCAGCGCAAAAATATAATGGAGATGGGCAATTTGGTGCACATAGAGTCCTTCGGGCTCACCGTGAACCTGCAGAGCCCACACCTCCCCCGGAGAAAACAAAATACACGGAACGACCATGAGCCAAAAGGGAAGCAGCAAGGATTTCCTCATCGTTTTTCAAACCTCTGCCGAACACGTACGCCAGCTATTAAAAATGCTGGAACCAGATACGCTGCATGATTTTTTGACCGTGCAGCAAGAATCACATTCCTTTGCTCGGCCACGTGAACCCGAGATGGGGGCAACCTGTATCTGGTTCAAGTAACCTTGCCTCCGTGATTCAGAGGCAAGATAACCTGTGGCGTCGGCGCCCATAGGCTCTCTTCAATCCGTGGTTGAATAATCTCCAGGAGCCCTTCATTTTCCAGATAGGGGCAAGGCTTGTCATAGGGAAACTCCTGACATTGCTGGGGCCGTGCCTCATGAATCGAACAGCGCTTGCATATTTTCCCTAAGGACAGAAAAACACAGGAGCCATCTTCTCTTGTCCGAAAGGTGTTACGATGCTCAATATATTGTTTTCGAACCTCACCGTCACTTATCTGTAAATGACGAGCAATGCGATTGATATCATCACTGGTCAAGAGCAATGAAGAGCCTGGGAGGCGATAACAACAGTAGCCAGGACAAAAGTTACAAAAGGACTTGTTTCCGGATAACACATAGGGACTCATATTCTTGCTCATCAGCGAAAACTCCCTGCATCAATATGAAACTTTCGTAGTAAACGTTGAAAGGCCTGGCGCTCCATACCGCACCTGCGGGCAGCCACCGTCACATTCCCGTCAGCGGTTTCCAGGGCCTCACTCAGATAACTCTGACTAAATGCATCTATAAGACGATTTTTTGCTTCCTTATACGGAAGCGTAAATAACTGCTTATCCACAGGGGAGCAGGCTTGATTGTGCTCAACTGCGGTCTCTGCACCCTCATCTTCCCATAAATCACTGACCTCAATATATGGCCCAGGGCTCAGCAAAACAGCACGACTCATGACATTTTGCAGCTGCCGTACATTGCCCTGCCAGCGGTACTGCACCAGGGCCCGCAAAGCAGTATCGCTTAACTCCAGATCTTGCCTCCCATGTTCTGCACAAAAACGATCGAGAAAATGCTGAGCCAAAAGCGGAATATCGCTGACCATGGCTGATAAGCTCGGCATGGTCACCGTCATCACATTGAGGCGATAGAAGAGGTCCTCACGAAATTCCCCCCGACGAATCTTTGCCTCCAGGTCCTGGTTGGTCGAGGCGATAACCCGGACATTAACCCCAAAGGTTTTGTTTTGCCCCAGGGGCTGCACTTCTTTTTCCTGCAAAACCCGAAGCAGCTTTGTCTGCACACTCACCGGAATATCGGCAATCTCATCTAAAAGCAGCGTGGAGCCATCTGCCTCGACAAACAGTCCGGTTTTATCGCGTTCTGCACCGGTAAAAGCCCCTTTGCGGTAGCCAAAAAGTTCACTTTCCAAAATATGCTCAGGGAGGGCCGGGCAGTTAACGGTGATCATTTTCCGCTCAGCCCGGGGTGACATCGCATGCAATGCTTTGGCGGCGAGTTCTTTTCCGGTGCCTGACTCGCCTCGTATCAATACCGTCACATTACTCTGAGCGACCCGGTGCATGAGTTCCAAGGTTCGCAGCAGACGTTTGGAACGGCCAACAAAACCATAACGGATATCCTGGTCGCATAACTGATGCTGCAGCTGGACATTTTCCCGCAGCAGTTTTGTCCGCTCGAGCGCTCGGCGTATGGTGCGTAAAATGCGCTCATTGTCAAAGGGCTTCTCAATAAAATCATAAGCCCCTTCCTTGAGTGCCTGCACAGCCATCTCAATGGTGCCATACCCGGTCATGACAATGGTAGTCAGTGAGGGATCAATGGATTGTAGGCGCTGAAGAAAACTTAAACCATCCATTCCTGGCATTTTGATGTCGGTGAGCACGGCATCCGGAGGCTCTATTTGTACATGTTCCAAAGCTTCCTCTGCCAAGCTGAAGGTAATAACCTCGCAGTGCGCTTTTTTTGCCAAAACCTTGGCCAGCAGATTACGCATATCAGGCTCATCATCGACGATAAGCACCGTGCCAGACGCACTCATGGCAACACTTCTCCAACGAAAATCAAGACGTCTGCTTCCTCCATCTGCCAATGAAAAATTCGCTTATTTCGCATCGGTTTTGCCCCTGCCTTGAAAATGATCGAATCCTTGAAAGGAGACAGGTTCCTCAACCATGGTCCCGTCAGCGGATGTGCGTCGCATGCAAACGCCAGTCTCCCGAATGATACGACCAATGGGCATTGGGCTCAGGTCATACTCCTTGCCAAGTGTCAAAATTTGCGCTTCACTTTCCGAAGCCGCAGTAAAGAGAAGTTCAAAATCCTCACCTCCGCTGATAGCCCATCGTACAGGATCCCCCTCCAGATGGAGGGCAGCCTGGTGCAAAAGGGCATGCCCAGGAAGGTGTTCCGCCGCAAAGATAGCTCCCACTCCGGAGGCCTTGCAGAGATGGGCAAGATCTGTCGCCAACCCATCGGAAAGATCCATCATCGCATGAACAAGACCACTGTGTGCCAGAGCAGCGCCAAAACGGGCTCGTGCCTGAGGGTTACGGTGTTTTTCATATAAGGGCTCAAACTCACTCCCCAAATCTCCTTTACCCTGCTGCAAGAGAGCCAGACCGGCGGCAGCCCAGCCCAGTGGCCCACTGACCCAGACGGTGTCTCCGACTCGGGCCGTGCTCCGGTAGACCACTTGACGCAGTAAGGACTCTCCAATGAGGGTCAAAGAAAAGTTACGTCCCTGCGGGCTCTGCACCGTATCTCCGCCAATCAGGAGTACGCCGTATTCACGGCAGGCTTCGGCAATTCCTTTTGAGAACTCAACAAACCAATGAGAGTCAAAGTCTGGAGGCATCCCCACGGACAAAAGGGCAAAAAGCGGCGTGCCGCCCATGGCGCCGATATCGCTTACATTGACAGAGACAGCCTTCCGTCCAAGCTTACGAGGCGGATGAAAGCTGCAGTCAAAATGAACCGATTCAATCAGGGTATCCAGAGTCAATAGCCAGGCACGCTCTGCATCACGCCGAACGACCGCACAGTCATCTCCTATTCCTTGAATAAGATCACTTTCAGGGACTATCTCCTCCAGGGAGGCGATATGTTGGATAATCTCACGCTCATTCATAATCTAGAAACTCTCGAGGATAAAACTGATCATACGTTCGCAGTAAAATAGCCCGTATATCCTCGCTATCTTCACAGCGCAGTACCTGGCCACTGAGTTGCCGTAAATCCTCATAACTGGAGTGACGCAACAACCGTTTTACCAAAGGAATCAAGGAGGGCCGCATGGAGAGTTCGTCCACCCCAAACCCCATTAAAATAGGTGCACACAGCGGGTCGCCAGCCATCTCACCACAAAGAGAGACCGGGATATGCCCATTGATTGCGGCCTGAACCGTTTGATAAATCATCCGCAAAACGGCTGGATGAAAAGGCTCATAGAGATGGGCAACATACTGATTGCCCCGATCAATGGCCAAGGAGTACTGAATCAGGTCGTTGGTACCAATGGCAAAAAAATCTACCTCCCGTGCAAAGAGATCCGCCATCACCACCGCGCTGGGGACCTCAACCATCATCCCAATCTTGACATTTTCTGCATAGGCAACCCCTTGAGAACGTAGCTCATCCATGACCTCAGCAATCAGCTCTTTAGCCTCGCGGAGCTCTGAAAGAGCCGAGACAAGGGGCAAAAGAATGCGCAGATCCCCATGGACCGATGCCCGCAGCAGTGCTCTGAGCTGTGCCCGAAAAAGCTCCTGTTCAAAAAGCGAAAATCGAATGGAACGGAGCCCCAAAGCTGGATTACGTTCCTGATCGAGCCAGGCCGTGTTGCCCGGACAGCCATTAAGTACCTTATCACCGCCGACATCGAGGGTTCGAACCGTCACCGGGAAGGGGTGCATGGTCTCCAACAATTCTTTGTAGGTGGCAAAGAGTGCCTCTTCCGTGGGGAGTGAAGATTTGGAAAAATATCCAAATTCACTGCGAAAGAGACCTATCCCCTCGGAGCGATACTTAAGCACAGCATCAAGCTCTTCACACATCTCGATGTTGGCGCTCAGACGCAGCGGGACGCCATCGAGGCTAATCGCACTTAAGGGTATATACTCATCAAGCGCATCGTTAAATGCGTGCTTTTTGCGTATACTTTCCTGGAGTTCTTCAATTTCTTCGGCGGTTGGCCCGATAATGACCTGCCCGGTGGCACCATCCAAGATGACCCGATCACCATCGCGAACAATCGCGGTTATTTGCTCCAATCCAACCACCGCAGGAATATGGAGAGAGCGGGCGATAATGGCGGTATGGGAGGTGAGTCCTCCTTTTTCGGTGAGAAATCCACAGACATTGCCAGACTGCATCCGTAAGGTATCTTCAGGGGAAAAATCATTGGCGACCAGAATACTTGACTCCTGATTTTCAGGAGGTTTAGAACTCTGCTGGCCTGTCATGAAATCAAACACGCGCTCAGCGACATGTTTGATATCTACATAGCGCTCTCGAATATAACTGTCATTGATCTTGTCAAAACGGGCTTTGATTTCCGAGAGCGCCTGCCCCAGGGCCCATTCGGCGTTGACTGTGTGCTCGCGAATAATAGACTCTGTCCGTTGCACAATCATGGGATCTTTGAGCATCAACAGATGGGAGTCAATAATCGAGAGGGCTTCTGTGAGATCACCGGCCATTTTTTCGCGCAATTGGTGCAGTTCTGCCTCTACCCCAACAACGGCCTGCTTGAATCGATGCACCTCCCCGTCTATATGGCCGGGAGGCAACTGATACCAGCCCGCCTGCCAGTTTTGCCGTTTGAGAACAAGCACACGGGCGATAACCAAGCCGGGCGAGACTCCGGTTCCACGCAGCTTCCGTGGAATTTCTTCTGGCATCTTCACATGCATCGGGTTGTGTATCATTTAGGATCTTCCTTGGCCGTTAACAGTCCTTCCACGGCCTCTAAAGCCTCACTGGCAGCCATTCCCTCGACGAGCACCTGCAGCTGATCGCCCTGTACACACCCAAGGGCAAGCACATCCAGAATCGTTGAACAGTCGGCACTCTCCCCTCTAAGGGTAATGCACAACCGGACCCCATGCTTGGCTGCGATTTCCGCAAGAGCAGTGGCAATGCGACTATGAACTCCTCGCTCATTGCCAACGGTGATACAGCCCGTGCATTGTCTCATTTGACGAGGCGTAACCCCGAGGGGCGGGACTGAATTTGGGGGGTGGTCTGCGGAGAGGAAACACTCGAAATTGTGCCTTTATTCTCATCAAAAGAAACGGCCTGAATAAAACGGGCATCGCCTCCCATGGTAAAAATTTCCCCCGAAAACTGAGGGGTGCGAAGAGTCCAGACGACCTTCTGTATTGGGACAGAGAGCAGATGCAGGGTGACATGCCACCATTCGTCTTTTCGGCTTGTATCGCGCTCTATCTCACCTACGCGTCCGTAGACAAGCATTTCCGGATTTTTTGACGCTATTATGACAATATCCCCCTCAACCGTGGTCGATTTGAGAGGTAAAATTTTCTGCAACTCCGCAACCATCTGTTCCATACTTTACGCTGCCATATTTAATGAATTTCAGGGGTATAACTCAGCTCAAGGAACAACTCCTTTTCACCAATAAATCCGCGTATGCGGGTTGTTTCTATCTCTGCAAGATCAGGAATGCTCTCCTGGACAAGTGGCTGAAAAAATAACCAATCGTCAAAAGTATTACCGTGATGTCGCCCAAATTCATGACGGAGAGCAGCCATCACCGGAAGTCCCCACTCAACCATATCTCCAGTTCGAAGAAAAAGAAAAAAATTACTTCGCTGTCCATAAAAGCTCATCCCAGCTCGACTTCGTTGACTCGCCAGAGACATCTTGTCGTACATCCGCTCGATGAGTTCAGCACTATCAGCAAGAAAAAGACGTTTTTTTCCTAGCGCATAAGCGGGTTTAAGCAGCCCCTCAGCCATGAGGAACTGGACAATGGTAAGCCCTTGCGACACCAATTCTTTCTTTTGGAGTTTTTGTGTCAGCTTACCCAAAATCTGGTTGAGCTGTTGCCTGTCCTTGACAGCCAAAGAGGAGGAAACCAGGGAACGAGGATATTGCCCTTTGGATTCAATCTGATCGACGTAGAGAGAGAGATCGCCCCCAAACAGACTCAGGAACTGCTGCACAGAGATCCCACTTAAACGACGCAGGTCCTGGGCCCACCACTGCATGAATACCTGCAAGGGGGCAAAGTCAATCTGGCTCACTCCTTCCCAAAACTTTTGGAGGTGAAACCAGTTAGTCCAAAAAGCAAAGGTGGTGTTGTTCGACAGTCGTCCAATGGGGGCATTGGCCACAGCATCAGTTAAGCCATTGCGTTTTTTAAACCGAGCTATATCCCCTTGGTCAGCCAGAGCAACCAGCGAATACCTCCGTCCTTTTTTTGTTTGGCTTGCAAACAGGGCAATTTCCTGTGGGCAGGGAAAAGAGACGTTTGTTTCGCTGGCATCAAAACAGGAAAAAAGATTATGAAGCGCGGGCATGCGCATATAAATAAAGGTTTCTGTGGTGCGTACTGCCAATTTCTTGAGCTGCATATACCCTCTGTGTCTGGTCACACCTGCCCGGATGGGAATAAGATTTTGCAGCAGCTGATAGATACAGGGCTTAAGAACAGAATCATCAAATGCCCAGGCAACAACTTCAGTATGGGAGAAATAGTAAATCGAGCTTCCCTGCTTGAACTGGAGGTGCGTCAGTTGCACCCCTTGAAACTCGGAAGTTTCTTTGTTCGCGACAGAACCAAACACCTGGGTAAAAAATACTTCTGGCGATTCATTTTCCGTGAAATGTTGGAGAAAAACGAGCCGTTCCCCTACGTGTTCAAAGGTTATTTGTTCAGGTGGTTCTGGCGCAATGAGGGCGATGAGCGAATGGTCAGACAAATGCCCAAGCATGTTTTTCTGGTTTTGTAACTCCAGGAAAGCATGGGTGGTTGCGAGCAACTGTGTTTCCTGCCACTCGGTGAGATGCAAACGCTGAACAAATGCGGGAAAGTCGGCTCTTGCTATCACTTTGCCAAACAGCCCCAGTTGGAGATGACTGTATGCTGCGGCTAGATTCTTGCTCTCGACGACCACCGCCGTTTCTTGGGGGAGCAAATCCAGTAAGGTAACATCCTCTTGTGGGTGCCTGCTGAGCCGAACACTTATGGCAAGAAAAACACCACAACACAGGGTAAGTAAAATAATTCTATTGAGCATATATATTTGTTAGGACTATTGAGTTCGAGCCAAAGCACCGACCAAAAATTGCCCGAGAAAAAGAATACTTTCACCTTGAATCCGTGAGGTTTGATTCAAGATTCCCTCAAGATCAAGGCAAGACAATAGGCAAAACCCTCTCCTGCAGATACTCCTTGAGCAGCAACAGGACGGCACGCCCATCAATGGGTTTGGAAACATAATCATCCATCCCGGCGGCTAAACATTTTCGGCGGTCACTGCGTTGGGCATGTGCTGTCATAGCTATAATAGGGATATGTTCCCCTGGCTGCTCCCCCTGCCGAATACGGTCAACAGCTTCATAGCCATCCATTTCAGGCATCTGAATATCCATCAGGATACAATCAAAAACACCGCCACGCCAGGCCTCAACGGCCTCCCTTCCATTGGTAACCACAGTGACATGATACCCTGCCTGTTTGAGCAAGGTTTGAATCAAAACTTTGTTGATATACTCATCCTCAGCGACCAGTATACGTCTTCCCTCTCCGTGTACAGATGCTGAAAAAGTTCCTTCAGGACCAGCCTCTGGTTCAGGATCTGCAGGGGACTGCTCAACATCGGTGTCTAAAGGCAAAGAAAAGAAAAAACGTGTTCCCTCTCCAGGATGACTTTCAAACCAAATTTTGCCCCCCATCAACTCAACAAGCCCCTTAGTGATGGATAGCCCCAGGCCCGTGCCTCCGAAATTTCTCGAGTGAGAAGAATCTGCCTGGGTAAACGATTCAAATACTTTGTCCTGGTATTCAAAGGCGATTCCCATACCTGTATCTCTCACCTCAAAGACAATATCCTCTTTTTGATCTGGGCTGCTAGCAGCGAGGCGGGCGTAGATGGTAACTTTTCCGTTTTTGGTAAATTTTAAACTGTTGTCCACAAGATTGGTCAAGACTTGCATCAACTTTGTTTGATCCGCAGGCAAGGTAGCAGGCAACTCAGGGGCTATGTGAGCTACAAGATGAATATTTTTTCGCCGAGCTGTCACTTCTAAAGGGCCCAGCACTTCTTGCACAAGGTGTTCAAGAGAAATTGTCTGGATTTCCAAATCATAGCGTCCTGCTTCAAGTTTAGAAAAATCGAGGATATCATTAATTATAGTCATTAGACGAACAGCAGAACGGTTAATAAGCGACAACTGTTCACGTTGATGATGGTCAAGCGAATCACGAAGTAAGAGATGCGAGAGACCAATAATTCCATTCATGGGCGTTCGTATTTCATGGCTCATATTAGCAAGAAACTCACCTTTGGCGACATTCGCAGCCTCAGCGGCTTCCCTGGCCCGCTCAAGTTCCTGTTCAACGGATTTTCTGCGTGAGATATCCTCAATGACCCAAACCGTTCCTTGACTGAGATCCGCATTATTGATCGCTTTACCACTCAAGGTACAAGGAAAGAGCCCCCCATCTTTTTTGCGCAGGGTATACTCGACCTGTTCAACTGTCCCCTGGGTGAGGCGAGGGAGATGCAGGGTCACGAATTGACGAAATGAACTTCTGCTGGCAAAAAACTGGCGGATGTCATTTTCCAAGATTTCTCTTCGACTGAAACCAAAAATTTCAGTCATTCTGTTGTTGACGTTGGCAATACTCCCGTTTCTGACCAAAACAATACCAACCAGGCTGGCACTAAAAATTGATTCCAACTCCTGTTTGGAATTTCGTCGTAATTTCTCAGCTTGCCAATTGGCTCGCTTGCCCGCACGAACCTGATCGAAGAGCTCTTCTTCTTTTTGTGCATGCAAGACCAAGAGCCCACAGAGAATACCTATGGAGAGGGCAGCTGTATTAAAAAGTAAAATGACAGCCCAGGGGAAAGGAACAGGCATTAAGGTTGTGATGGTCCAACCATCGGCGGTCAAAGGATGAGAGTAGACACAGTAGCGGTGATTGTTATAGGAAATGAGAGGATCACGTAAGGACACGGGAAGAAGTTCAAGGGGGTTATCACCAAACTGACGAGAATAAAGCAGAGACTCATATCGAGCCTGTTCAATGGGCCAACTTCGTTTGAAGGTCCATTCACTTATAGTAGAGGCAAAAATGGCCCCATCCTTTGAAAGCAGCATTGCTTCAACGGTATCTTTGGGGCCAGTGAAGAAGGTATCGATAAATTCACTGTGGGTTTTGATAACAAGAACGCCATCGGGTTGATCCTTTCCACCTCCATAGATAGGCGCACTGAAATAAAACCCCTTTTTATTGGTGGTCACCCCAACCGCAGGATAAAAACAAGACTGACCGGCAAGGGCTTGGGTGAAATATGGGCGAAAGCTGTACTGTTCTCCAGTTAAGCTCGCCCCATGGATGCCTGTTGAACAGCCAATGACGCGACCATCTGTGTTCATCACGTAGATATAGGCAACGTTTAACGCCCCTTGAGCCGTATTAAGCACACGAAGCAATGCAGGGTTATCAGGAAAATTTACCTGACGGCAAACATCTACAACCTCCTCGTACTTCGAAAGACTTTGTGCTGCATGCTTAAAACGATCAATGATAAAGGTGTTCAGTTCGTAGGAGAGTTTACTGGAGATAGATTTCTGCTGAACGCGATTAAAGAAGATATTGAGTTGATCTCCACCATAAGTGATGGTGAAAAGAGCCCCGAACGTTGCAAGAGCGATGATGAAGAGTCTGCGTTGAACAGTGTGGGCCCGACACGTTCTCAATAAGGCTGGCAGGAGACGCAGGAATGCCTTTGTGGGTGTAAAACGACCCGGGGAGAAATTTGGTGGAACATGGCTTGGCTCAGTCAATTATTCCTCGCGAGCAAAGGGAAAATAGAGCATCCATCAATCCAACGGGGTGACTGCTGCCTATACTGACCTCATGAGGCCATCCTGTCAAGCGAGAAGAACAGGTACGTGACGGTGTTAAAAATGCAAAAAAACAAAAAGGGTTCGGAAAGTATTCCGAACCCTTTTTTGAATCAGTGCGCTCTACGCGAGCTGAGATTAGATAGCCAGCGGATACAAGCTGATAGCAAACACACAGAAAGCAAGCGCAAAGGTACAGGCAGAAGCCAGGCTTGATGGTACAGCATCTGCGAAAGACTCTTCGGCCTCATGAAAGTACATGTTGATGATCAGGCGCAGGTAGTACCACATGGAGATGACACTGGAGATAATACCCAAAACAGCCAAGGTAACCTGACCTGCGTCAATGGCACTGGTAATAATGTAGAATTTACCCATGAAACCTGCCGTCGGCGGAATTCCAGCCATGGACAGCAGAAAGATGCTGATCGCAGCGGCTGAGTACGGACGAACCTTGGCCAACCCTTTGAAGTCATCAAAGCTCACCCGTTTCTCACCTTTACCGCTCAAGTAGCTCAGGGCAGAGAAGATACCCAAAGTACCCGCAGCATACGCCGCCAGGTAGTAAGCAATAACTGATCCACTAAAGGATTCAGTTGAAACTGCCACCAAGGCGATAAGCAGGTAGCCGGAGTGTACAATACCAGAGGCAGCCAGCATACGTTTGAGCGAATGCTGACCAATGGCAATCAGGTTACCGGCAAACATGGTGAGGACAGCTACATAGAAGAGGAAGGTTATCCAACCTGCATGCAGCTGGGCATCCGCCACCAGAAAATTTGCAAAAACAGCAAAAATAGCAGTTTTCAAGCCTGTCGCCATGTACCCGGTGATTGGAATGGAAGCACCATCATAGACATCGATAACCCAGGCATGGAAGGGAAAAGCAGCCGCCTTGAAAAGAAAGGCAACCAGGATAAAAAACGCCCCTCCAATAATTGCAGGAGACTGGGCAAAGCCGTTAGTAGCGACATATTGGCCAATCTTAGCGAACTGGGTAGTTCCGGTTTGCCCATAGATAAACGCAGTTCCCATGGTCAGGAAGGCACCGGCAAAGGCACCCAGCATGAGATACTTCAAAACGGCTTCTGCAGCGATCACATTTTTGCGATCGTATCCAACCAGAATGTAGATGGCCAGCGACATGATCTCAAGGGCGATAAAGGCCGAGATCAATTCCTGGGTCATGGTCAACAAGAGCATGCCAGAAGCGGCAAACACTGTGAGACTGTAGAACTCAGGGCTGCAGAAATCATTTTCTCTGAAGTAGGTCTGTGCGCTTAAGGAAGTAAACAGACCACAGGCCAGGATGACCAGGCCTGCACCTTTTGAAAAGGTGCTCGCCACCAGGATACCATTAAAGGTATCAGAGAAGATAACAGCATTACCTTGAAGACAAAAGGACAGCTGCACCAAGAATGCGACCGCGAAGATGGCTGCACTACCCAGTGCCGCAGTCGTATTGTTTAAAAGTTTATAGGCGGAGGAGAGCATCAGTACAATTGCCCCCACACCAACGATAATCAGTGGTAAGAGTAACATTAAATCGTTTGTCATGATGGTTATCCGGCCTTAGTTCTTTTCTAGGTTAAGCCCAGGAACCTGGACAGGTGTTACCGCAGCTGTATGCACAGCGGCAGGCTCACTCTGTGAAAACACCAACTCCGTGGTCGGGGTAATCTTGCTGAGGAAGGTGTTGGGAAAAACACCCATGGCAATAATCAGCAGGATAACAGGCAGGAAGGTCAACCCTTCCACCAGGCTCAGATCTTTAAAGCCTTCTGATTTGGGAGTAGGATTTTCGTAAAACACACGCTGGAACATCCACAGCATGTAGCAGACACCAACAATAAGGGTGGTTCCTGCCAATACACCAATCACGGTGTTAAACTTAATTGCACCAAGGATGATCATGAACTCGCCAATGAACCCGCTGGTACCAGGCAGACCGACAGATGCCAGCATGGCGATGGCAAAGTAGAGGGCGAATACTGGAGCTTTAGCTGCGATGCCACCAAGCTCTTCAATGGAACGGGTCTGGGTGCGTTGCTCAAGCACACCGGCAAAAAGGAAGAGCACACCAGTGGAGGTTGCATGGGCAACGATCTGGTAGATGGATCCGGTCAGCGCCTGCACGTTCATACAGAACACACCCAAGGCAATAACACCCATATGGGAGGCAGAGGAGAAGGCCAGCATCCGTTTGAAATCCTTTTGCGCGATTGCGGCGATACCGCAGTACATCATGCCAATCACACCTAAATAAGAGAGCAGGATAGCGTAACGAGCAAACTCCATGTCAAAGACAGGAAGAACAAAACGAACAACACCGTAGACACCGATCTTTGCCATAACAGCGGAAAGAACGAAGGTTGTCGCAGTCGGAGCCTCGGTATAGGCATCGGGCAACCAGGTGTGAAACGGGAACAGCGGAATTTTGATTGCAAAGGCAATCATAAAGCCAAAGAAGGCGAGCGCGGCAACGCGGCCTTCCAGGTTGAGGTTTGCCATCTTATTCATGGCAAAGGACCACTCGCCAAACTGTGCGTGATAGGTGACACCAAGATAAATGATGGCAGCCAGCATCAGCAGTGAACCAGCGATGGTGTAGAGGGTGATTTTAAGCGTCGCAGACAGTTTTTTCTCACCGCCATAAAGGCCGAGCATGAAGAAAACCGGCAGGAGCATAACTTCCCAGAAGATGTAGAACAGGATCATATCGGTGGCGCAGATGGCACCGGTCATGGCTCCCTGTACCAACAACAGGTTGGCGTAGTATCCCTTCTCCTTGGTGGAGAAGATGAAGTACACCATCGGCAGCAGCACAGAGGTAGCCATGAGGATGAACAGGCTGATGCCGTCCACACCCAGGGAGTAGTTTACGCCCAGGGACTGAATCCAGGGAATATTTTCAACAAATTCAAGATGCCCGGTAGCCTGGAACTTGAAATACATATCCAGGCTGAGAACGAGAGCGGCCAGGGAGATAACCATCCCGGTGAACCGTGCAACCGTCCTGTTTGCCGGGGTTGCCAGAAGCAACACCCCGGCAACGATGGGCAAGAAGATTATAAACGAAAGGACATGTTCAAACATTTGTTCACCTTATCAGTTCAGCGTTTGAGAGAGGAACAAACTCATGACACTCAGGCCGATGATCATATAGATTGCGTAGACCCGAACATAGCCGACCTGTAAGATCTTGAATGCGGAACCAAGCAACATATACAGCGTACTTACACTCTTCACCGGAGCATCAGTGACGTTGGGTTCGATGGTTTTCCAGATTGCAGCACCAACACGTTTGTAGGGCTGAACAATAACTGCGTCATACAACTCATCAACGTAGAACTTGTGATAAGCGAAATCGGCGAAGCCAGAGAAACTCGGTTCCTCGGCGCCTTTACCAAAGCGGGAGTACGCAGCCTTGATACCGATAATAAAAGCAACGACTGAAGCACCAATGGCGATGATCTCGACAAAGATCCCTGTATGAGGATGATGTTCAGTAACACTTGGAGCGAGCCAATGGGAAACCAGCTGGTCGCCACCGAAGATGGCAGGCAGGTTCAGGAAACCGGCAAAGAGCGCACCAACAGCCAGGATGATCAGAGGCACTGTCATAACAGCCGGTGATTCCTGGGCATGGTCATAGGCATGCTGATCGCGGGGCTCGCCATGGAAAACAACAAACATCATGCGGAAGGTGTAGTATGCGGTCATACCGGCTACCAGCACACCAACCGCCCAGATTCCAAAGTGTCCGCTTGCAAGGGCAGAGTAAAGGATCTCGTCTTTTGAAAAGAAACCACTGAAAGGCGGACAGCCGGAAAGGGCCAAGGCACCAATCAGCATGGTGATGTAGGTCTTGGGCATCTTCTTTTTCAGGCCACCCATTTTCCAGATATTCTGCTCATGGTGCAGGGCGTAAATAACTGATCCAGCCCCAAGGAAGAGCAGAGCTTTGAAAAATGCGTGGGTAAAGACGTGGAAGATACCAGCGGAGTAGGCAGCAACACCAACACCGGCGAACATGTAACCAAGCTGGGATACGGTTGAGTAGGCCAGCACTTTTTTAATGTCATCCTGGAACATACCAAAGATGGCGGCCAGAAGAGCGGTGAGAATACCAACCCAGGCAACGATGGTTCCTGCGAGTTCTACGTGTGCATACAAAAAACTGAAACGGGCAACCATGTAGACACCAGCGGTAACCATGGTTGCGGCATGGATGAGTGCAGAAACCGGAGTAGGACCGGCCATGGCATCGGGCAACCACACATACAACGGAATCTGAGCAGATTTACCGGTGGCACCGACAAAGAGCAACAGACAGGCAGCCAGAGCAACCCCCGGAGCCAGATGATGGACATTAGCTTTGAGCGACATATAGTCAAAGCCATGGGAGCCGATTCCCCAGAAGAGGAAAGCCATACCCAAGACAAAACCAAGGTCACCCACACGGTTGACGATGAAGGCCTTGTTACCGGCCAGGACGTTATCGGTTCCATCGGAGTAGAAGCTGATCAGGAGGTAAGAGCAAAGCCCCACGCCTTCCCAACCGACAAACATAACCACAGGGCTGTCACCCAGAACCAGAATCAGCATGGAGCCGAGGAAAAGGTTCAGGTAGGAGAAGAACTTACCGAAGTTCTTATCCCCTTTCATGTAGCCGATGGAATAAATATGAATCAATGAACCGATCAGGGTCACAAACAGCAGCATCAGACTGCTTAAAGGATCGGCCAGAAAACCCATATTGATATGCAGATCGCCCACAGAGAACCAGGTAAATGCCACCTGGCTTAAGAAGCGCTCATCTGCAGGCATCCCCTTAAGGGCGAAGAATATCTTCAGTGCCATGATAAAAGAGAGTACCGGTCCCACACAGGCCAAAAGCCCGTAGAGCATCTCCGGTAACTTTCTTCGGTTACAGGTAAAAACATGCAGCAGTCCGATAAGTACCGCTCCCATCAACGGAAAGAGGGGTATCAGACCAAGGTAGGTTACACTATGTTCCATGGTATCACCCTTTCAGCAGGCTAAACACGTTGGTGTCGAGCTTGCTTTTGTGTTTATGCAGTAAGATAACCACAGCTAGAGCCAGGGCGGCTTCAGCAGCAGCTACGGCCATGACCATCATCGCAAGTACATGTCCGTCCATGCTCTCGTGAACCCGGGAAAATGCGATGAACGCCAGGTTAGCGGAGTTGAGCATCAACTCGATGGACATGAACACGGTGAAGACATTGCGACGAGAAATGACGCCGACCACACCTAAACAGAAAAGAATGATACTTAAGTACAAATAACTGTGTATCATTTACTGACCTCCTTCTTCTTCCCTGCAAGCAAGAGGGCACCCATCAGGGAGACCAGAAGCAGGATGGAGACAATCTCAAACGGTACCAGCCAGTCTTTGAACAGCAAGAGACCTACCGGTTTGACGCCGCCAAAGTTATTCCCGATCAGCTCGGTTGTGGCATTGGGCAGGCGGTTGACGATTTTCACCAGAAAATATCCAATGGGAGCGACGATAATGAGCGCTCCGAGTATATTGAGAAGTTTGCCCTCTTCTTTGGGCAGATCCTCAGGCTGAATATTCAGGAACATGATGATGAAGATAATGAGTGACATGATCGCACCGGCATAAACAATCAGCTGCAGGGCGAAGATGAGCTTGGCTGACAGCAAGGCATAGAGACCGGCCAGGGAAATCAGCGTGATAACAAAACTCATAGCTCCGTTCATCGGGTGACGAAACAGCACCAATCCAGCCGCTCCTAGCACAGCTAGGACGGCAAATAACATAAATAGCCCGTCGGCAAACATGATATCAAGCGCCCCCTTTCTTATACTCTTCTTCGGAGAATGCACCTGGTGTAGCGAGCAGATCCTCCAGGTTCATGACAAAGGATTCTCGCTCATTCCCGGTAACTGAGAAAATACCTGTATCCATACGGATGGCATCCATGGGGCATGCTTCAACACAGTAACCGCAGTAGATGCACTCAAGCAGATCAATGTCAAAGCGAACGGGCATCTTTTCAGTGCGTCCATCGGTACGCTCACCGGCTTCGATCATGATACATTTTGCAGGACAGTTGGTCTGACACATGAAACAGGCCACACACTTCATGGTGCCGTCTTCATGTTTGGTCAGACGATGGCGACCTCTCCACCGGGCGGTTATCTCAGGTTTTTGTTCCGGATAGTGCCTGACCAAAAGCTTCGAGTTATCCAGGAAGTTTCGTAAGAAGTGACCAAAGGTAGTGGCCATTCCTTTAAAAACCTCAATGAGATAGACTCGTTCGTAGAGGTCTTTACCTCTACGCTCCATTATTTTAACTTTTCCACTCATGCCAGATCCTCTCTTAACTCAATGCAACGACTACTGCACTTGTGATGAAAATATTCAGCAACGAAAGCGGCAGGAGTGTTTGCCAGCCTAACCTCTGCAGCTGATCATAGCGGAAACGAGGTAATGTCCAACGAACCCAGACATAGACAAAACACATCATCGTGGTTTTGATCAAGAAGGTGAAGACCTGAAGAAACATGACCAGGACGCGGTCTGCGTCTCCACCGGAAGCGGCGACCAGATAGACAAAGAGCATGACATCAATCGCTGCAACGATACCCCAAACGATCTTCGTATAGACAGCAACTTCACGATCACGATAATCGGTCTCATGCTCGTAGTGGCTGCGGTTATTTTTGTTCATCCACAGGGTAAAGATCCACCCGCAGGCCGGAACGGCGATCATCATCAGCACGGTCAGCGGACGAGCATAGGCAACCAAGGTTTCCGTTGCAAGCCAGGGAATCTGGAACCCACCGAAGTAGAGGGTGACAATGATAGCGGCATTGGTGAACATGGCCACATACTCACCCATGAAAAACATACCGAACTTCATTGAGGAATACTCAACATGGAAACCGGCAACCAGCTCACTCTCACCCTCAGCCAGGTCAAAGGGAGTACGGTTGGCCTCAGCAAAGGCAGCCACGATAAAGATGATGGCGCCCAGGGGCTGCAGGACCACACCCCACATGGGGATGAAACCAAAAAGCAGCTGGCCCTGGAACTGGGCGATACCGGTTAAGTTGACGGTGCCGTAGACGATCAGGGCGCTGACGATTGCCAGTCCCATGGGAATTTCGTAGCTGATAACCTGTGCAGCTGCACGAAGTCCACCAAGCACACCGTATTTATTGTGTGAAGACCAACCAGCCAGAATGATGCCGTAGACACCAAAACCGGCGATTGCCAGGAACCAGAGGATTCCCAGATCGGTTGGAATCGTTTGCATTATATATTCCTTCCCACCGATTTTCATGACATCGGCAAAAGGAACCGCTGCAAAGGATGCAATAGCGATACAGAAGACGATACAGGGCGCCAGCACAAAATAGAATTTGTGTTTCAGATGCCCGGGAATAATGTCTTCTTTAGTGATGAGTTTAACTGCATCTGCCAGGTTCTGCACCAAACCACCCGCCCGAAAGCCACAGATGTTCGCCCGGTTTGGCCCCGAACGATCCTGGAAAAAAGCAGCCCCTCTTCGTTCCATCCATACACAGACTGCGATGAAGCAGAGCGGTACGAAGGCCCCGAAACAGACCCTGGTGATTATGAGTAAGATATCAAGCTGCGACATTTGAGACCTCGTTATCGGTTAATGCAATTCCCTCGGCGGGAACCTCTTCCAGATTAACGCCTTTCAGAGCGGCAACAGATTCCATCAGACCAGCACGAGCCTCCTTCACACCGGCAATCGAACCACCGAGTTGTTGAACAACCTCGATGAGATTTGCAGCAGGTTCGTTTTTAACAACCGCAACAGCAAACTGTTGCAGAACCTGGTCGATGTTAATCAGGCTTCCGCAGTCTTCACTGTAGGAAGCAATGGGCAGAGCCACCGCAGCCTTAGAGGCGCAGGTTCCCAGTGAAGTACCAATATAGACCAGCTGCGCTTTTTCAAGCAGGCTGTTTAATTCAGCATCTGCAAGCGATTTGTCCAGGTCATTATTGAAACTGATCACCAAATCCGCATCGGCTACCGCCGTATCAAAGCCTGCCTTGGCACTCTCGATGTCAAGCAGTGCAAAGGAGGCGCGGTTTGCTGATTTGTCATCCTGAATCAGGTAGCCATCAGCGTCGCCTGCTTTGATATAGCCTTCAGAGAAGCCTGAAAGTGTAGCCCCTGCCTCAGCAGCAAACGCCTTGATGGCATACATCTGCTCAAGGGTATTGTTGGGGGAAACCAGGAAGACCATTTTTTTGGCCTCGGAAATCAGGCGACGAGTCGCCTCAACAGCTTCGCTTAAACCCGTTTCCTTGCCAGACACAAGGCCAGTGATCAAACGGTTGTCATTTTCAGCTTTATAGGTCATACGGCCTTCATCACAGATAAAGTAGCCATTGACCTTTTCATTGAGCCGAGGACGATAGCGGTAAATCACATCGTCTTTATATTTTTCACGGTTGTGATCGACAAAGATGTTGCAGCCCTTGCTGCAGCCCTGACAGATGCTCGGGCTCTTGGTCAAGAACCACGCTCTTTGCTTAAAGCGGAAATCACTGGAGGTCATGGCACCGACCGGGCAGAGATCAACCACATTAAGCGCATAGCGATTCGCCAGCGGACGACCGGGGAAGATGTTAACCCGGGCATAATCCGTACGGTTCACAATACCCAGCTCGCCGGTTTTGGTGATCTGACGGGTGAAACGAACACAACGTGCACAGAGGATACAGCGTTCCTGATCGTGCACAACACCGGAACCAAAATCCAATTTCTTGGCTTTCATTACCGGTTTAACGGTCATACGACTCTTCTGACCGTCATACTTCATGTAGTAATCTTGAAGTTTACATTCACCAGCCTGGTCACAAATGGGGCAGTCGATGGGATGATTGATCAACTCCAGCTCCATAACGTCGTGCTGGATTTTTTTGATATGATCCGCATCGAGCAGCACCTTCATGCCCTCGGCAGCTTTTGTTTTACATGCCGGAACAATGGGTGGACGCCCATCCTCAATACCAACAAGACACATACGGCAGTTACCATCTGCCCCAAGCGCCGGATGATAGCAAAGATGAGGAATCTCAATGCCGACAGCACCTATAGCGTCGATCAGATTTTTGCCTGATTCAACTTCTACTTCCTGTCCGTTAACAAACAGTTTTACCTTATCAGCCATGGTAACCCTTATCCTCGTTACATCGCGGTCTGAGTGGAGGCTCCACCGTTGACGTAGGCCTCGAATTCATGCCGGAATTTATTCAAGTAACTGCGTGTCGACATGGTACATGCCGCTGAAAGTACGCACACTGTTTTCATCTCAATGTTGTCGCACAGCTCCAGCAACAGATCTATGTCGGCAACCTCTCCTTCTCCGCGAATTATCTTTTTAACGATCTTGAGCATCCAGCCCAGACCCTCACGGCAAGGAGTACATTGCCCGCAGGACTCATGGTGATAGAAGAAAATGAGGTTCTCCACCAATTTGACCATATCGACGGTGTCATCAAGAACAACAATACCACCAGATCCGAACATGGTTTTATGGGCTGCCATGGACTCATAATCAAGCGTCAGATCCTCGGCCTCGTCGGGAAGGATAACCGGGGTAGAACTACCGCCAGGAATGATCCCCTTGAGTTTATGCCCATCACGAACGCCACCGGCTACCTTCTCGATAACCTCGAGAATCGGCAGGCCAAGGGGAAGCTCATACATGCCTGGCTTATTCACCAGACCGGAGATACCAAAGAGATGGGTTCCCGGACTCTTCTCGGTACCGTAGGCCTTGTAGGCATCTGCACCGTTGGTGAGAATAAAAGGCAGAGAGGCAATACTCTGAACGTTGTTGATAATGGTGGGACAGCCGTACAAACCTTCAACGGCAGGAAACGGTGGTTTCGAACGTGGCTGACCTTTCTTCCCCTCGATGGACTCGAGCAAGGCGGTCTCCTCACCACAGACATAGGCTCCAGCTCCTCGATGGACGGTGATGTCCAGCTTGAAGTCGTGACCATTTACAGTGTCACCCAGATAACCAGCTTCGTAGGCTTCATCAATGGCAGCCTGCAGCGCTTTCACCTGGGTGGTGTACTCACCACGAATATATATGTACGCAGCATTACTTTTGATGGCATAACAACAGATGATGATGCCTTCGATCAGCATGTGCGGATCTTTTACGAGGATATAACGGTCTTTAAAGGTTGCCGGCTCCGACTCATCGGAGTTGACCGCCAGGTAGACTGGTTTATCGATATCTTTAGGAAGAAAGCTCCACTTCAAACCCGTGGGGAAGCCCGCACCACCACGGCCGCGAAGTCCACTGGATTTCACCAGTTCTATAACCTCTTCAGGCTGCATGGAGAAGACCTTCTCTAAGGTCGAGTAAGCGCCGTTTTCTTTGGCCACCTCGATCTTGTGGGCGTCCGGTATATCAAATCTGGCACTCAGTACTTGTACTTGCATATCGTTCGCTCTCCTTATTTCATCGTGGCCAAGAGTTCTTTGAGTTTGTCCACATTCATGTACTCATAGAACTCTCCATTAATCTGCACCACGGGAGCGGAACCACAGTGCCCAAGACACTCAACCTCTTCCAGGCTGTACTTGCCGTCGGTGCTGACCTCGCCAGGTTTAATCCCTAACTCGCTCTGCAGGTAATCGACGATTTCCTGTTTGCCCAACAAGTAACAGGAGAGTGTACGGCAAACACAGATATGATACTCACCCTTGGGCTGCAGGTTGTACATGGTGTAGAAGGTGGCTGCCTCGTAGACCTGGGTGGCAAAACAACCGATACGATCGGCGATATATGCCATGGCCTCAGCGCTGATCCATCCTTCTTGCTCCTGTACCAACCACAGCGAGGGCAGAATCAAGGAATCCCGGGTGGGATACCGTGTTGCCAGACGCTCAAACTCTGCATCTCGTTGTTCATCAAAAGCGAACGGTTTTCCCGTTTCTATCAGTTGTGATCGATCGCTCATCTGTCCAACTCTCCGCCGATAATGTTGATGCTACCGAGATTGATGACCGCATCGGCAATCATCTCTCCTTCAACCATTTCATGGAATCCACCCATCATGTAAAAGCACGGAGGCCGTACTTTACATTTATAGGGTTGACCGGAGCCGTCGGAAACAAAGTAGAAACCAAGCTCGCCATTGGCGGCCTCATAGGAGTCATACCACGCGCCCTTGGGAACCTGAACACCTTCAAAGACCAACTTAAAGTGGTTCGCCAAACCTTCGATCTTGGAGTAGACCTGATCCTTGCCCGGCAGGGCAATCTGCCCATCGTCAACAGTAACAGCTCCTTTGGGAATCTGTTTCATTGCCTGGCGGATGATGGAGATCGACTGGAACATCTCTTCATAGCGGATCATCATGCGATCGTAGATGTCGCCTTTCGATCCCACAGGAATGGTGAAGTCAAAGGTCTCGTAGTAGTAATACGGGTTATCCTTACGCAGATCGAAAGGAACTCCGGAAGCACGCAGACAGGGACCGGTATAGCCATAGGACAGGGCCTTGTCTGCAGGCATCACACAGACGCCCTGGGTACGATCGTGTACAATGCGGTTTTTCAGGACCAACGCCAGGGAGTCGTTGACACCCTGCTCAATATCTTTGAGTTGCGCTTCCATGTCGGCTTCCCAGCCCTCATAGAAGTCGCGATACATACCGCCGATACGAGTGAAGGAACTGGTCAGACGGGCACCACAGAGACGAGAGATGAAATCGTAGGAGGCCTCTTTCTGATTGTAGAGATACCAGTAGTTGGTCAAACCGCCCATATCAACCAAGTTAGCCGCGAGACAAACCAGGTGATCGAGGATACGATAGAACTCTCCGAGAATCACACGCATGAACTTGGCGCGCTCGGTAATCTCAACCCCAAGAAAGGACTCAACCGCCTTGACGTAGGCGATATTATTCATGAGGGATGAACAGTAGTTGAGACGATCCGTCAGCGGCACGACCTGGTTATAGGTGCGGTTCTCTGCAGTTTTTTCAAAGCCACGATGGAGGTAGCCGATCTCGTTGACATTGGCGAGGATGGTCTCACCGTCAAGCGCGGTCAGGATACGGATGGCACCATGGGTCGCAGGATGGGAAGGTCCAAGGTTGAGATACATGATCTCGGTATTGATATCTTCCATGACGGTCTCATCGACCTTGTTTACTTCCAACCGTGCTTTGATCTCTTTTTCCAGAGAATCGGTCTCGTAGCAGATCTGCCCCTTCTCAATGGGATAGTCCTTACGAAGCGGATGCCCCTCAAACTGCCAGTGGTTCAGGATACGTCGCAGGTCAGGATGTCCCTTAAACTGGATACCGTACTGGTCATAAGCTTCACGCTCACCCCAGTTGGCTGAATCCCAAAACTTGGTGGCACTGGGCACACCGGCCTCCGGATCAGCAACAGGTACGCGTACCTGAAGAAGAAGGTTGCTTTCCCAGTTGCGAAGAACATAAACAACAGCAAAACGTGCCTCCTGTTGATCCGGGTATTCCAGATAATCAACAACAGTCACGTCCAACAGCAGCCCAACATTGAGGGCCGGATCGTTTTTCAGCTTGGAAAGTGTTTGTTCGAGTTGGTCAGGCTGTACCGTGAGCACCACCGATTCCACCGTCGAATCGCATGGTACGCCAGGGAACGCCGCCTGAATTGTTTCTAGCGCCGTCGTATTCATATCAATCAAGAATCCCTTTAAAATCTTTGTGGCGATCGTTGATCACACTTTCACCCTTGATTTTGTCCTGAATATCCATCAATGCATCCAGAACTGCTTCAGGCCGAGGAGGACATCCTGAGATATACACGTCCACCGGAATGATGGTATCGATTCCCTGCACGGTGCAGTAGTTATCGTACACACCACCGGAGCTGGCGCATGCGCCCATAGCAACAACCCACTTGGGCTCGGGCATCTGTTCATAGATTCGTTTGAGAATTGGCGCCTGCTTGTAACTGATGGTGCCGCAAACAAGTAACAGATCTGCCTGCCGGGGAGAGAAACGAACAACCTCTGCACCCCAACGGGAGATATCGAGTTGACTTGCCGCGGCAGACATGAATTCAATTGCACAGCAGGCTGTACCAAAAACAAACGGCCACAGAGAGTACTGACGTCCCCAGTTTACAACTGCGTCGAGTTTGGTGGTCAGTACCGAATCACCTAGACTTGCTTCTAATCCTAACGCCAATTGAGCACCCCTTTCTTAAGAATATAAAAAAGTCCAGTAAGAAGAAGAACCATGAACACGAACATCTCCGTGAAGCCAAACCAACTGAGCTCCCGGACGTTCACGGCCCATGGATACATGAACACCGCCTCGATATCGAATAGGAGAAACAGGATAGCGAGCATGTAGTATTTAACGCTGAATTTTTGCTCCGCTAATCCAATCATGCGCTTAACACCACTCTCGTAGGCCTCGTTCTTGGCCTTGCCTCCGGCACGCGGTCCGAAGACGGTGGTTACCAGCATGAACAATGGGATCACGATAGCAATGCCAAGCAAGGCCATTGCCGAAAGTACCAGTTCTGTTGCCATGGATCAGTCTCTCCTTAAACGTGAAATTACAGATGAAACCTTCTGTGAACAGGAGGTTATTCTACGCATAACGAACCTATAATGAACGGCTATTCATTACCGGTCGGGGTATCATCTGTCAAGCAAAATAGTGGCTTGACAAACCCTCGATATTTCTTAAACAATTCAGCATAGCCATATTGTTTTATTCGTAATGTGCAAATTGTGACAATGCATTTTTCATTGTTTTTTATATCTCAAATTTGCCCGGTTTTGACTCTCGATTGGCTTGACCAATTCTCCAAAACTGTCACATGCATGACACAATCCGGCACATTATGCCATTTTTGCACATATCAAATTTGCTGAACATATCAATCAGCCAAAGCAGAGCTTCACCTTTTCACCGGGTTTACTTTTCGATATAGGAACAGCAATAATCAACCACCGCTGAAATCTTGAGTTGAAACTCGGAACTAGCCGGCACATTAAAACTCTGACCTTGAGAAAAGGTCTGCCAATCACTCTCGCCGGGAAGCATAACAACCATCTCACCTGCCAAAATTTCCATAATTTCGGCAACACCAGTGGAGAAGGTGTACTCACCAGGCAACATAATCCCCAAGGTTTTTTTCGTTCCGTCGGCAAATCGCACCTCTCGACTGGTCACCTTGCCTTCAAAATAGATATTTGCCTCACGAACCACACTCACTTGCTCAAAAACAGACATAACCAACACTCCACGTAAACCATTACATCGTAAGGGCGTCTTAAATAATTCGATCATTCAAGATGCCCGTAAAATAGGCACAACATTTAGGTGCCCGCTCAACCTCACCCTTCTCGAGAGGGTTGCACATCTTCATGCAACAACTTCCTGAAAAAAGGGCACAAAAAAAAGCCTGAAAGAAAAATCCTTCAGGCCCGATTATTTTTGTGCAAAACGTTAACGCCAGATGCTCCACACAAAAATGAATGACTGACACAACCAGAACCACAGCGATTTATCTCCAACAGGTCCTTCTTGCAACTGATGGATTCCTAATTACTAGATAACGCAGTTTTGTAAATGATATTTTTCATCTTTTCTCCCAGACTCAATCGATCCGGCCTGAGTTGATATATTGGGCTGAATATGTTAGGTTTGGCAAAATCAATATCCTTTCTACATACGATAGCAGACCTGAGCGTGACTGCTCTATCGCAACTGGCAATCCCCCCCCAAGCATTTTCGCTGTCATAATGCCAGAACATTACCCTTTCAACTCTGAAAGACTATCCGCTCATCAGCAACTCAACTCCCCTTCCCTAGCCTTGCGTACAAACAAGAGAGGCCGCAATACGGCCTAAATCCGTTACAGCGTGTGGGCATTGATGAATGCACGGCAAGAGGCTCGTTGCCAAGAGCTCACAACAACTTGCCACCTTTTTTATCCAAAACAGGCTTGGTCTCCAACCAACCAAAAACCGAGGGGAAAAACACAACCAAGGAGGTATCTGTGGGTCATAAATCTCCACGATCAAGAGCAAAATCAAAAGGCAAGCTTGCCGAAAAATTACGAAAAGCCGAAAAGGCGGCTCGAGCAAAGGCGATAAAGGAGAGAGAACCATTTCAAGGCTTACAGATCCGCCCAACCGCCTCCTTCTTTGATGAAGCCGGCAAACAAGAGCCTGGCGAAAACAACTGGACTGCTCTTGGTTTTGATATCCACCCCCAAGTGACCATCATTTCTGTCCTCACGCTTTTTACGTTCATCATCCTGACCTTGATGTTCAAAGAACAGGCGGCAACGCTTTGCTCAGCCGCACTGGGGTGGATCTCTTCTAAATTTGGCTGGTTTTTCATCCTTTCTGCCAACATTTTCATAGGCGCTGCCCTGTTTTTCGCCCTGAGCAAATTCGGCCATATCCGCATAGGCGGAAAAAACGCCAGACCAGAATTTTCAACTTCGGCCTGGTACGCCATGCTTTTAAGCGCAGGCATGGGGATAGGCCTGATGTTCTGGAGTGTTGGCGAACCCATGTATCACTACGACTCGCCCAGCCCCCTCTTCAGCACCATAGCCCCGCACACACCAGAGGCAGCGCAGGCTGCCATGGGCGTGACCTACTTTCACTGGGGGCTTCATCCATGGGCTATCTACTCGATCGTCGCTCTTGGCCTTGCTTTTTTTAGCTACAACCGCGGATTACCTCTAACAATTCGCTCCATCTTCTACCCCATTCTGGGAAATCGCATCTATGGTTTCTGGGGCAATCTCATCGATGTCCTCTCCGTTCTCGCCACCCTCACCGGACTGGCCACCTCTCTTGGCCTGGGGGTCAAACAGGTGAACGCAGGCCTGAATTACCTTTTTCACGTTTCAATCAGCCCGGAAATTCAGGTCATTCTCATCGCCGTGATTACTGCCTTTGCAACACTCTCCGTGGTCGCCGGCCTCGACAGTGGCGTCAAGCGACTTTCCGAATGGAATATGGGGCTGGCCGGACTCTTTCTCCTTTTTCTTCTTTTTGCAGGCCCAACGGTTTATATCTTAGGCGGTTTCACCCAAAATCTCGGATTTTACTTGGAAAAATTTGCCCAACTCAGCTTATGGACCGAGACCTTTCGCTCGACAAACTGGCAAGGAAGCTGGACTGTTTTTTACTGGGCCTGGTGGATTTCCTGGTCCCCCTTTGTTGGCATGTTCATCGCCCGTATTTCGAAAGGGCGCACCGTCCGCGAATTCATCCTGGGGGTCATGATCATACCCACCCTGCTCTCTTTTGTCTGGATGTCTGTGTTTGGTGGCTCGGCCCTTTTTCTTCAGGGCAATGGCACCGCTGATATTGTCGCAGCCGTGAAATCCGATGTTTCAACCGCACTCTTTGAGATGCTCAAGTACTTTCCCATGACCTCTGTGCTCTCCCTGGTGGGCATCGTACTGGTCACCATCTTTTTTATTACCTCCTCTGATTCCGGCTCGCTCGTCGTCGATCATTTAACCTCTGGCGGAAAACTTGATTCTCCCATTCCTCAACGAATTTTCTGGGCGGTTATGGAAGGTGTCGTCGCAGCCGTACTCCTCATCGGAGGCGGACTCTCAACCCTGCAAACAGCATCGATCACAACCGGACTCCCATTCACCCTGGTACTGCTTCTTGCCGTGTACGCTCTTTACATTGGCCTCTCCCAGGAGCTCTACGTGGAAGAAAAGGTCGAGAACAAACTTCAGGTCATCGAGGAAGAACACAGACTCACAGAAGCCATCATCAACGTGCACAACGAAATGAATGGTAATGGCACCCTGGAAAACAACTCGAGAAACACCGAAAGCATGTAATAGAAAAGCTGAACTCCTGCGGTAATCCAATAAAGAAAAAGGCCCAACCTGAACTTTCAGGTTGGGCCTTGTGCATATGGCGCCGCTACACGGCATGCTTGCTCTTTAAAACGGCACATCATCTCCCATTGGAGGAGGCTCAGTGAGGCTATCGCCGTACCCACCAAAGCTCCCCCCGCCTCCATACTCACCACCGCCACCCGATGAGGTCCGCGGTGAAAGCATTTTCATTTCTCGAGCGACGATTTCTGTAGTGTAACGGTCATTCCCTGATTTATCCTGCCATTTCCTGGTCTGAATCTTCCCTTCGATATAGACCTTTGAGCCCTTGGAAAGGTATTCGCCACAAATTTCAGCCAAACGCTGCCAGGCGACGATTCTGTGCCACTCTGTCATCTCCTGAACCTGTCCATCCTGCCCTTTTCTTCGCTCTGTGGTTGCCAGCGAAAAAGTTGCTACAGCTGTTCCATTCTGGGTATAACGAATCTCAGGGTCAGCCCCTAAATTGCCGATCAAAATAGCTTTATTTATCATTAATTTCCTCCAACATCACTTCCTGTGGTCTCGTCTTCCATAATTAGCGATGACAGGGAATACTGAACAACACACCCTAGAGAATAAACGAAGAAGCATGGAAATAATTCGTTCAGCGTTGATCTTTCCCATCCGTCACGAATTACGGACCTCATTTTTTCAAAAATGGGATCTTAATCGAGTTCCAGGCGGAATGCAAAACGTGTTCTTCGAATTTGTTCTCGCCCATCTCCTCTCAATGCAAAAAGCCCCCGGCGCACCGGGCGCCGAGGGCTTTTGAAAAACAAACGTACTACGGTTGAATCTTAGTTTAGAGTCTGGAAATCGTTGTAGGCATGAGCACCGTGCTCAGCAATATCCACACCAATCATCTCCTCTTCCTCGGAAACTCGCATTCCAATGACAGAATCGATAACCTTGAAGAGAATAAAGGAAACACCAAAGGCCCAGACAAAGGCTGCTCCGATACCGGCCAACTGCACACCAATAATCTTGGCGGTTACACCTTCCATGTTGAACAGCCCAGCTGCCAGGGTACCCCAGGCACCACAGACACCATGTACAGATACAGCACCAACCGGATCGTCAATATGCATTCTATCAAGGGCAACAACCGAGAGGACAACAATAACACCTGCAATCAGACCAATCAGAATGGAGCTAGAAGGGGAAACATTGGCACAACCCGCGGTGATACCAACCAGACCAGCCAGCGCACCGTTCAAGCTCATACCGATATCAGGTTTTTTGAACATAATCCAAGAGGTAAACATGGCCGCAATCGCACCACCGGCAGCAGAGAGATTGGTGGTCACAAAGATCATAGCGATGGAGGAGTCACCCGTAGTGGTGGAACCGGGGTTAAATCCGAACCAACCGAGCCAGAGGATAAAGACACCAGCGGCTGCCATGGGGATATTGTGACCGGGAATGGCGCGAACTTCTCCCTTAGGGCCATACTTACCGATACGGGGCCCAAGGACAATCGCTCCAGCCAGCGCACACCAGCCACCAACAGAGTGAACAACTGTTGAACCAGCAAAGTCAATAAACCCAAGCCCTTCTAACCAACCGCTACCGTTCAGCAAACTTCCCCAAGCCCAGGAACCGAACACCGGGTAGATAAAGGCACAGATGGTGACAGAGTAAATCAGATAGGCAGTGAACTTTGTGCGCTCAGCCACGGCACCAGATACAATGGTAGCCGCAGTACCAGCAAACACGACCTGGAACATCCAGAAGGCCAGAACCCAGGCGTCGGAACCAGGCCCGCCCCAACCGGAAAGGAAAAAGTCTGATGTACCAAACCAACCGGTCTTGTTCACACCAAACATGATACCAAAACCAACCGCCCAGAAAGCAATCGAGCCAATGGAGAAGTCCATCAGGTTTTTCATCATGATATTGACAGCACTCTTCGCACGGGTGAAACCGGATTCAACCATGGCAAAACCAGCCTGCATAAAGAAAACTAACGCAGCTGCCACCAAGGTCCATACATAGTTGAGGTTTGTCTGCACACCATCGATTGCCGCTTTGTTGCTGGCGAGTGTCGGTGCAGCTTCTTCCGCACATAAGCCCACCACAGGCAAGGCGAGCACCAGTAACGCAAATATTGCACTTCTTTTTTTCATGGATCTACCCCCATTCATATGTCTACTCTTTACGAGATGATTAAATTGCCTCTTTGTCGGTCTCACCGGTACGGATGCGATAAATGTTATCAACCGATGTAACAAAGATTTTTCCATCACCAATTTTACCGGTTTTCACGCTTTCCATAATTTTAGCAACAACCTGATCGACAAGGTCTGCGGAAATCACGACTTCAACTTTAATTTTAGGTATGAATTCGACAACATATTCAGCACCACGGTAAATCTCTGTATGCCCTTTCTGACGACCGAATCCTTTCACTTCACTGACGGTCATGCCAGTGATACCCAAGTCCGCCAAGCCCTCTTTCAGAGCTTCAAGCTTGAACGGCTTGATGACTGCCTCAACTTTTTTCATCTTCTTTCCTCCAGGATCATTATGTGCGAAGCACGTAGACAAAACTCATTGATAATGGCCTTACAAAGCACACTGCGTGCCAGGATATTTTTTTATATTAAAACATATTTAATTCAGCCAGTTATCCTTAATATCAAGATTGGCAATTACAAAGGCACTCAAAATCATGAAATTATACACTCAATTTTGCAACCATTTACAATTTAATATTACATTTTTGAAGTATTCCAGGAGAATAAAAATTTACCACGTAAATACAGCCACATAAAACAATCACCTCTTCTCTCAATGTCAACAAACGCCCCTCCCAGCCTGTCGCAAACCAGCCACAGCAAGGATCACAAAACCCGGAAAATGGACATATTTGTCTTTTTTCTACAAAATTGAACACAACCCTTCCTCCCCGCACTTCCTGGTCGCGGGCAAGGCGCGTCTCCTACATCCCGAGTTCTCTGCAACCTCACGAACCCCAGAGAGAGAAAATGGGACGATAACCTGGTCAAAAAAAGGCATGACAAAACAAATATTTCATCGACATCATAAAAACTTACAGCCGCACCGGAGGTAGGAGCGTGGCCATGCCCGCGACATCGGTGCAACCTGAACAAGCAAGCCCCCCAAAAAAAACATAAAAAATGGGCCTTTAGGGAACACCCCAAAGGCCCAGCACTGCAAGCTAGAATATTTACGTATCAGCTATTGTAAGCAGACTCTCCGTGACTGATCGTATCCAATCCTTCGCGCTCTTCCTCTTCAGTGACACGAAGACCAATAGTCATATCGACCAACTTATAGGCGACAATCGAGACCACAGCAGACCAGACAACGGTGGTACCAATTCCCCAGATCTGACTCATCATCTGACCGGAGATTGAGTATTCAGCAACAGAATCGGTAACATAATCCCAGATACCCACACCACCCAGCTTAGGATCAGCAAAAATACCTGTCAACAGGGCACCAAGAATACCACCTACACCGTGGACACCAAAAACATCAAGCGCATCATCTGCACCAAGTATCCGCTTAAGCCCATTGACGCCCCACAGACAAACAACACCTGCAGCCAAGCCAATCACAAGGGCTCCACCAATTCCAACCCACCCACAGGCAGGAGTAACCGCAACCAGACCGGCAACAGCACCGGAAGCCGCACCAAGCATAGAAGGCTTCCCTTTCAACATCCACTCGGTAAAGGTCCAAGAGAGCGCAGCAGCAGCCGTCGCCAGCATGGTATTACCGAAAGCCAGACAGGCAAGCCCAGTGGACTCGAGATTAGAACCAGCATTAAAACCGAACCAGCCTACCCACAAGAGACAAGCACCAATCATGGTCATGGTCAAACTATGCGGCGCCATGGATTCACGCCCATAACCGACACGCTTACCAACCATATACGCACCAATCAATCCGGCAATGGCCGCGTTTATATGAACAACGGTACCACCAGCAAAGTCGATAGCCCCCTTCTGAAAGAGAAAGCCAGCAGTTGCATTCATTTTCTCAGCCGCGGCAGCACTGGTATAGGCATCAGGACCTGCCCAGAACCAGACCATATGGGCAACCGGCAGATAGGCAAAGGTGAACCAGAGCGCAATAAAAGCAAGAACTGCGGAAAACTTCATACGCTCAGCAAAGGCGCCAACAATCAGCGCCGGGGTAATAGCTGCAAAGGTTGCCTGAAAAAAAACATAGATCAACTCAGGAATAACCACCCCTTTACTGAAGGTGCCAGCCACCGACTCCACCCCAACACCCTTCAAGAGGATCTTGGAAAAACCGCCAAAGAAGGCATTGCCTTCTGTGAACGCCACAGAGTATCCGTACAATACCCACAAAACGATACACAGGCAAAAGACGGTAAACACCTGCATGAGCACGGAAAGCATATTTTTAGAACGAACCAGACCACCATAAAAAAGTGCCAGTCCGGGGATTGTCATCAAGGTAACCAGCAACGTCGCCACAATCATCCAGGCCGTATCACCCTTTGCCGGAACCGGATCAGCTGCAAAAGCGGGCAGCGCAAATGCCACCCCAATCAGAACCAGCAGAAACCCCAAGGTAAATTTATTTTTCACTTTTCTCCCTCCTATTAAAGCGCTTCCGGGCCAGACTCACCCGTTCGAATACGCGTCACATGCTCCAGGTCAAAGACAAAAATCTTTCCATCACCAATTTTGCCGGTATTGGCCGCCTTTTTAATCCCTTCAACGACCTCCTCAACATGATCATCGTCAATGGCAACCTCAATTTTAAGTTTGGGCAGAAATTCGATAACATACTCAGCACCACGATACATCTCCGTATGCCCCTTCTGACGCCCAAACCCCTTCACCTCCGTAACGGTCACACCTTTGACTCCAAGCGCGGTTAATGCTTCCCGGACCTCATTAAGCTTAAACGGCTTAATAATCGCACTGACAAATTTCATCCTTAGCTCCTTATTTCGATAAACTCCGCCACTTGCCATCAAGTACGCATCCTCTTTTATGACAACACGAGGCTACCCCCTGTACAGCGGCAACAATCACTTTTTCTCCGCAACGAACATCCAAACATTATCTCGTATTAAGTTTCATGTACCGCATCCCCCTCGGATTCCACATTCGTTGAACAATCTACATTTTTGCAACCGTTGAACCCAACATTAAACAATTCCTATGCCAAAAAATTATTTTTATTCATTCCATGGGATTCATTGAGCTTTCCGTTGACCATTCAGCATTTTGCCCTACACAGCCCACAGCATGTAAAACATATTTGTAACGGAAAATCAAAAAAAATAACAAATTAATGATTTTTTGATAAATTCGTAAAACGTCAGAAGCCGAGAAAGCACACATTGTGAAATCGATAGTTTACGAAGATCGGCACGTCGTTCTCAGGGCTTTTTACGAGAAACAATCTTAAAATGCATGCGCAGATTCACAGCTCTCTGCTTTGACACAAAAAAAAAGCCGCGACATCTGAGCTTGCCAGATGCCGCGGCTGTAGTACAACGGATTTTTAATAGAGAGACTTGAGTTCCTTTACGGGAAAGGTCCCGAGTTTCCCCCTAAGTTTTATCCAGCGCAACCTCTTAATTTTTCCAGACTCCATCCACTTGGCGAATCACGGTCTCTCCGGGATCTTTCGACGCCGCTGCAGCAGAACTGGAGACAGCAGATGATTGAGGACGCTCTTCAATCTCATCTACCGCATAGATTTTAATCTTGCCATGCTCTTGCTCATAGGCAACATACTCCCCTTTTTGCAAGGAAGATATATTGGTCAAAAAGCCTGACGAGGTATACACCTGCGCACCAGAGAGCGAATAAACAAGATCATCAATAATGACAAAATCAGTTCCTACACTATCAATCCGGCCATGTGGCAGGTTATAGATCCTGGCCGCCTCTTCCTCACCAAGCCCTTCTGCCCAAACGATTGCGCAGGATAGCATCAACATTTGCGTGACAAAAAACACCCAAAACCAAGAACTGCGTTTATATGTTTTCATGGTTCCCCCGTAAAGAAAGTAACAGGCAGCATCATTCCATCTGCTGCCAGTAAGAAAAACCGCGTCTTTCCGCTTTTTCTTTTACCGTTTGAATATTACCACTTGAAGAGCTCATATATTTAGTTTCTGTAGTGTTTTTATCAGAATCGTAAGCACCACTTTCCCGAAGGATAGCCGGGTTGTACAAACGCCCCTCGTAGGCAATATCGGAGGGGTAGGCCATGATGACATCGTCGGCATCCACCCGACCATCTCCATTTACATCATAGGGGGCCTGTATGAGGACTCCATCATCAGCGTCGATCACTCCATCACCATTCAGGTCATAAATCGCATAGGCGGTCATCCCTCCGGTGTCTGCGTCACGTTCATTCAAAAATGAATAGGCACCGGCATTACAACGAGTTCCTGTCACCCCAAACGAGATCATAATCGCTCGGCCATCACGAATCAGGGTATCATTAACCATGCGTTCGCCAGGAATTCGCTCCCCGGATTCATCGGGGAATCCATCTTTATCATTATCAATGCCATCACCGGTGAGATCTATTATGCTCGGCAGATCGAAGACCCAACCAACATTGGATACAGGGACAAGATCCTCATCATTAATACTGCCATCGCCGTTTATATCTTTGCCTTTATAGGAAAGGGGGCAGGTTGAGTCATTGGTGGCAACCATTGCCCAATCTCCGGCATAATTGGAAATGTTCCGGTAATAGGAGTACTCATCCAACACACCGTCGCCATCTGTGTCTTCACCAGAATCCAAAACACCATTTTTATTGGTATCTTCCGTTGTAACTCCTTCCTCCCATGCCACCTGAACAAGCAAGGTGTGGGTTGCTGGCCAGTTCGACAAGGTCGCGGTTTTAGGAATCGTTGTCCCCACGTCGACTCGGGCACCATTATACCCGGAATCAAGCGCATCGGGAGCCCAATCCCAAATACCGTAGAGAGACTGAATATCGGTCGTATTCAAATCAGTATCTCCCATATATTTCCCGGTGCCAAAGATAACCATATACCCTTCGCCGGTTTGACTGCGCTTGATATCTGGTGCTCCGGTTATCGGCTGATTACTGAGACCTGCAAACAGTGGTTTGGGAATCATCCCGGAAACGGTATCCTTGCAATGATCCGTCGCGCTTCCACTATCACAGTAGGCCACCTGCCAGTCTGCTGAATTCGATGAACTCAGGTCGAATTTCCACATATTGCCCAACAAATCACCAGCATAGACATAATCAACCTTGATATCATTATCGACGTCAATGGCATTGGGCGACGACAGCCCGTTAAACGGCCCGACATTGGTATCAATACGCTTGATCAGGGCACCAGTTTCTGGATTGACAATATAAAGACTGGCGGTACCACTTTCGGAAGCATATCCATTTCCAAAAATAACAACCCAGCCCTGTAAATCACCACTGCCAATACTGATGTCGTTGGTCTTGACAAAATACGCCTTACTAAACGAATATCCCATGTGGGGGTCGCTGATTGCTTTGGTGAAGGTCACATTCTTTCCATCACCATAACCGGTGATCAAATTCGTCGACACTTTAATAAAGGCCCCGGTGGGATCCACATAGGTAATTTTATACTGGCCGTCATTCGTCCCCCCAATGGTTCCATCCGCATAATTGGCTCCGACCACTGAAATAACCTGGCCGATACTAAAAATGGACGGACTAAATCCTTTGTTACTGTCGTGGATTTCACCGATGCCGGAATTAGAAAGAAAGGTAAAGCTATTGCCCGATAACAGCACCTCATTGAGGGTTACGGTGTTATTATTCCCGACTCCGGTGGTCAGGCTTCCCGCACTGATTTCAATATACCCTCCTGAAGCATCAACTGCCGTCACCGTGTAAACGCCATCATTGGCGCCTGCTCCAGAGACCGAAATCTTTTGACCGACAGAATAAAGAGCAGCACTAAAACCATTGGCGCTGTCAGTAATACGGTCAGCCGTTGTTCCGCTGGAGAAGGTGTAGGTCGATCCGGTGGCCAGCGCCTGTCGCGGGAACTCCCACTTCACCCGTGAAGCCAGGTCGGCTTCTGTGGCAACTGTTGATGTTCGCGTTGTCCCTGATGTCAATACCCCAGTGATATCCAAACAATAGTACCCTTTCCCACCTTTGCCTGCACCACCAACCAGGTATGTTTTCGTCCCCATTTCCTGGGTATCGGGAGTATTGTCCACATAGAAATAATGGTCATAGGCTGGATCAGCAAGTTCTCGAAGGTTGGGGAACACCAGATTCGGAACGTAGGCAAAAAGTTCTTTACCAAGCCCTGCGTCCGTAGCCCAAAAGGCGTGCAGCATGCCATCATTGGAGCCCACATAGAGCACATCATCTTCAAAGCGCGCAAGCGAATGAATAACATCCCCGATAGGATGGGAAGCATCCCGCTCTCTGAACTCACCAGTGGAAGCAGATGTTTCGTATGCCTTGTACCCCCGCAGATAATTAACAACATCCTCTCCTGTCAGTGTAGTGGAGGTCGATGCAATAAAATGGGGATAGAGCTGAGCCCGCTGCAGTGTTGTCAGATTACCCCATCTGAAGGGGACCCCCGTTTCACCCGTATAGGTAGCAATGATCCTGTTCACATGCCCAGCACCTGAAGTGGTCAACTTTGCAGCCAACTGCTCCTCAGCCGACCAGACGGGTGTGTTGGTAAGCACATCGCCGGTGGTGGTGTCCACCTTGTACGACTTCAGATCGCCATGCCAGTCTCCGCTGTTATAGGTTGTCTGGTACATACGTACCGTACTGTTGATAGACTCGTACATTTCATCGCCGTTCACGGAGACGGAGGCGCCCGAACCAACACGGGTGCCAATATCATTCATGATCTCCAGCAATGAATCAACCAGCTCATCAGGCCTGGAGGCGCTCATATATTTACCGCGGCCATTGACTGCTGCATGCCACATGTCATCAATCTTCTGAGCATCGCCAGTCCAAGGACTGAGCCAGGTCGGATAAGGCCCATTAATAAGATCGAAATCAGCAGGATTAAGGGAACCATAGACACCAAAAGAGACGGTGTAGGTCACCATATGCTGATGGTTATGAATACCATCAGGCACAAGATCATCCATGCTCGAGAGGTCATTTTCAAAGTAATACATAGCCACATCCGCAAGGGTATTGGAATAGCCATCGGCATAGGGCGTCCCATTATTTCCATCCACATTGCCCACTCCGGGGTCGCCTCCATTCCAATAGCCATCGGTCATGAGAATAGCAAAGACCTGCTTACATTCATCGCCGTCCTCTTTGGCGTTATAGGGTGAGACACCAATACCACCTGTGTAGGTATCAGTGTCATCATAATAGCGACCAACTGCCTGCAACCCTCTACGCAGGGGAGTTCCATAGCTACCTACTTGAAAGGCATAGAGTTTTTCTAAGAGGACGTTGGTTTGATCAACCTCACCGGAAACATTCACAGGCAAAACTGCCTGACTAATACCATAAATGCTGGAATAGTTGATTGTTCGTATACCCACCTCGACATCTTCCATCTGGTCAATGACGCGAGCCACTGCACCAGTGGCAGCCAGGGTACGTTTTCGATAATAAGAAAACCAGTCTGCCCAATTCTGCCGTTCCAGCTCCCAGGCATCCGCAGCCGTGGGGCTTGCGAAGGTTTTCACTGTGGATGGCAGAGAGGCCGCTGCAACCTTCTGCAAATTACTGCCACTCACGGGCTGGGCATTATTCAGCACCTTGTAGTATTGGATAGGATTGGTCAAATTAACCAGATAGATATCTTCGGAGATGGTTTCGGATTGATCCAGCTGCCCATCAGCATCACTATCTGTATACTTGATTTCGCCATTGCCATCGGCGTCATCCCAGGTGAAATAGTGGGCATTGATGATGGTCAGCGCATCGCTACCTGGAACAATTTTGACAGCATCAGCACAACTTGAGGACCGAGAGCCATAGTTATCTTTAAAAGACACTGTAACAGTTACACCTGCTGTAAATGAATACTCCCCAAGGGATATCCATTCGCCACCATGTTTGCTCTGATCGACAGTAACAAACACGTCACTTGCTAAACTAGCACTTGAGATTTTATACGTAATATTTTCCCGTTGACTAGTATCTACCCAGCGTGCATACACTGTATGTTTTTCGGTAATTGACGGACTAAAAGACCAGATTGCCTCATCTTCGGCTGAACCTTTAAGGGTATAGAGATAGTTTGAGCCGTACATTTCATTGTTTGTGGCAGTATCCCAGTCACCACTTGAGGAAAAACCGCTACTGGTGTTATCAACAATGATTGCACTCGAATTATCAACAAACTCAAGAAATACATCATCCATGGGGAAGGTATGCAGATCCTGCGTTGAGTTATCACAGTTATTTATGTTAGCGGTTGTAACGCCATTGGCCAGGTCGATAGCATCAGTACAATCCTGACTATGCCACGGATGCAGCCTCGGGCGATATATATTGGCATGGGCCAGGCCGTCAGTTGCGACTGCGGGCAGCTGGGATGTGGGAGTTCCTGTAAATGTCGGCCAAGGCACATAGGTAACGACCGGGTTGTAAAACATTTTATTGACGCCAAAGAACTGCGACCGCCACTCGTCGTGATCGTTTGCGGCCTCAAGACTAACATCACCATAGACTCGTGCTCGATTGGTGTCCGGATAGGAATAGACATAATATTTACTGTTAAATAATCCATTACTCCCAGAGGTGGTTATCTCCCAGTCCATACTCCCGGAATCATCCAGAACAAACATAATCGAGGCGGGCTTTGGGCGAAGCGTGGCATCAAGCGGCGTATCTGCAATGGGACTGGTGTCGTAGTCCTGCACCTCCAGGCGATGACTCGCCTCAACACTTGTAAATTTGACTTCAATATTATCCCCCCCATGATTAGTGAGACTGAAGCCTGTATAATTAACCGTCACGCCAGACGCAGGAAATGGGTAGGAAATATTATCGACAAGAATTCCATAAACTGCATGAGCCGTGTCATCCATATTGACAAAGAAGGATTTGTCCGTATGCCAATCAACATTCGCCTCTGTAGCCACGACCGTTTCCGCTGCATCTTCAAAAATAGTGTTATAATTCGAAACAGGCTTGAGAGTGAATGTATTGATATCAAAAGAGACCTCATAGGTTGCGTCCGCATTTTCCCAATTTTCGAAGGCATACACCTCGGGATGTCCGACAGAAACCCCATCAACAAGCACCTGAGCAATGTGAAAACCGGTATCAGGCACTGCAGTAACCGTAAGCGTATCACCAGCCTTTACTTCGATGGAATCCGTACTCCCCGTGGCAATACTGCCCGAAGTGGTATTCACATACCCATTGGTGTGCACCGTAAAATCGATGTATGAGGTAAAACGAGCCTCAATGGTATGATTTGAGGTAATATTACTCAATGTATGGGGAAAGGATGGCTGTAAAACTGCAGCCGCCTGGGAAACACCATCGACGAGAAAATCAGAAACGTGGTGATCCTGGGTATGATGCGTAAGCCCATTGGGACAAGGGACCGTCGCCGTTGCCAAAAATGCGGGGCTACTATTCATGGGGTAGACAAGAGCTTGCAGATCACCAGTGCTGGGGACCACTCCTAAAGCTGTTGTTTCAACCAAGTTTCCAAAGGTAGGATCCCAAGTAAGGGTGACGAGAAAATCGTCATTGAGAATTTCTCCAGCGCCAATATCCTTCACAAAATTTGCAGGAACCCCAGAGAGATTGGAGAGTTCTACTGTATAGGTTTCGTCCTGCTCCACCGTGTCATTATCGGTAAGGATCGAGACAACAACAGTTGTTGTCGTTCCGTTTGTGATATCTCCTGTCGCAGTTACTATCGCGGTATAATCGTCTCCAGCAACAGCGGTGCCATCGGCAGTATTAATGTCGAAATAAATATGCGCAGTAGGGGACACAGCTCTGGATGAGGTAATGGTAAAGGTTGCCATACCTGCATCTTCGTAGACACTGACATCATCTATTGACAATTCTGCGGTATCATTATCAAGAATTGTTCCCGGTGCCGTAACGCTAGCGCCTGCCACCACCGAAGAAACCGCACTCGAAACCAGACTGACAGAGAGGGTAAATTCTTCGGTATTCTCAGCTATAGCGTCGTCTACAAGCCCAATCGTAAAAGCCTTCTCCTTCGAGCCAGCCGCCACGGTAACATTTGCAACACTGAGATAATCTGTTGGCTCCGCTCCATCGACTCCGCTGGGGGAGGTTGAAAAATTTACAACAACATCTTCAGAGACCTCGTTACTCAACACCAGCTTATATTCCAGGAGTTTTCCTTCATCATCACTGGTATTAACCCCTATCAACGTAACCTCTGAGCTATCGTTGTCCCAAATTGAACCGTAAGCACTGATAGAGGTACCGAGGCTCACGGGCAATACAGTTGAGACTCCACTTAAGGTGACGACAAGCCCTTCGGTATTTTCGGCAATAAGATCATCAACGACTGCAATCAACACAGGAACACTCATACTCCCTGCGCTTATAGTTACAGTGCCAGAGCTGAGATAATCCACCGGTTCAGCACCATCGGAACCGTACCCGGCTATAGTATAGGTAACGGTAACATCTTCAGAAGTTTGATGACTTAAATCAATTTGATATTCCAGATCGGTTCCGCTCCCCTCCACCTCACTTCCATGAACCAGGTAAAGAGCCACTTCAGCTGTATCGTTATCGACCAGCGTTCCCGTGGCAATGAGGCTTGAACCAAGACCGATCGCACTTACGCCACTGCTCACGCCACTCAGGGTAACCGTCAGTTCTTCGCTGTTTTCAACGATCGCATCATCAGACACCGCCACCTGAAAGATGCCACTTTGCGTTCCGGCTGTGATGGTTACGCTGCCGCTGCTGCTATAATCGGAAGCTTCCGCGGCATCACTGCCACTACCGGCAATCGTATACGTAACAACGACGTCTTCAGACGCCTTGTAACTGAGATCAACCTGATACTCAAGGTTGGTGCCTTCGACTGCACTGGTGGTCACACCGGAAAGATCAACCACCGCGGAATCGTTATCCACAAGCGTGCCTGTGGCCGAAACGCTGGTGCCAAGCCCCACGGCAGAGACGCTGCCACTCACGCTATCAAGCGTGATCGTCAGTTCCTCGCTGTTTTCAACGATCAGGTCGTCGACAACCCCAATGAGGATCGAAGCGCTCTGCGTGCCCGCAGCTATGGTCACGGAGCCAGCACTGGTATAATCAGAGGCCTCGGCAACATCACTACCCGAGCCCACGATCGAATAACTGACAATCACGTCTTCAGACGCCTTTTGGCTAAGATCTACCTGATACGCAAGGTTGGAACCTTCGACTGCACTGGTGGTTACACCGGAAAGATCAACCACCGCAGAATCGTTATCCACAAGCGTGCCTGTGGCCGAGAGACTGGTACCAAGACTCACTGCGGAGACGATGCTGTTAACGCTATCAAGCGTGATCGTCAGCTCCTCGCTGTTCTCGACGATCAGGTCGTCGACTACCCCGATAAGGATCGAAGCGCTCTGCGTGCCCGCAGCTATGGTCACGGAGCCACCACTGGTATAATCGGAGGCCTCGGCAACATCACTGCCCGAGCCCACGATCGAATAACTGACAATCACGTCTTCAGACGCCTTTTGGCTGAGATCTACCTGATACGCAAGGTTGCTGCCTTCGACTGCACTGGTGGTTACACCGGAAAGATCGACCACAGCTGAATCGTTATCCACAAGCGTGCCTGTGGCCGAGAGACTGGTACCAAGACTCACTGCGGAGACGATGCTGTTAACGCTATCAAGCGTGATCGTCAGTTCCTCGCTGTTTTCAACGATCAGGTCGTCGACTACCCCGATGAGGATCGAAGCGCTCTGCGTGCCCGCAGCTATGGTCACGGAGCCAGCACTGGTATAATCGGAGGCCTCGGCGACATCACTACCCGAGCCCACGATCGAATAACTGACAATCACGTCTTCAGACGCCTTTTGGCTGAGATCTACCTGATACGCAAGGTTGCTGCCTTCGACTGCACTGGTGGTTACACCGGAAAGATCGACCACAGCTGAATCGTTATCCACAAGCGTGCCTGTGGCCGAGAGACTGGTACCAAGACTCACTGCAGAGACGCTGCTGTTCACGCTATCAAGCGTGATCGTCAGTTCCTCGCTGTTTTCAACGATCAGGTCGTCGACTACCCCGATGAGGATCGAAGCGCTCTGCGTGCCCGCAGCTATGGTCACGGAGCCAGCACTGGTATAATCAGAGGCCTCGGCGACATCACTACCCGAGCCCACGATCGAATAACTGACAATCACGTCTTCAGACGCCTTTTGGCTGAGATCTACCTGATACTCAAGATTCGTGCCTTCGACTGCACTGGTGGTTACACTGACCAGATCGACCACCGCTGAATCGTTATCAACAAGTGTACCTGTGGCCGAGAGACTGGCACCAAGGCTCACCGCAGTCACAACACCACTCACACCACTCAGGGTAACGGTCAGTTCTTCGCTGTTTTCAACGATTACATCATCTAATACCGCCACCAGTAAAGAGGCGCTCTGGGTGCCGGCGGGGATGGTCACACTGCCGCTACTGCTATAATCGGAAGCTTCGGCAACATCACTGCCACTGCCGGCTATGGTGTAGGTGACAACAACGTCCTCAGATGCCTGTTGACTAAGGTCAACCTGGTACGCAAGGTTGGCACCTTCCACAGCACTGGGAGTTACACTGACCAGATCGACCATCGCTGAATCGTTATCAACAAGTGTACCTGTAGCCGAGACGCTGGCACCAAGACCAACCGCGCTGATACCACTACTCACACCACTCAGGGTAACGGTCAGTTCCTCGCTATTTTCGACGATTACATCATCATCTACCGCCACCAGTAAAGAGGCGCTCTGGGTGCCGGCGGGGATAGTCACACTGCCGCTACTGCTATAATCGGAAGCTTCGGCAACATCACTGCCACTGCCGGCTATGGTGTAGGTGACAACAACGTCCTCAGATGCCTGTTGACTAAGGTCAACCTGGTACGCAAGGTTGGCACCTTCCACAGCACTGGGAGTTACACTGACCAGATCGACCATCGCTGAATCGTTATCAACAAGTGTACCTGTAGCTGAGACGCTGGCACCAAGACCAACCGCGCTGACACCACTACTCACACCACTCAGGGTAACGGTCAGTTCCTCGCTATTTTCGACGATTACATCATCATCTACCGCCACCAGTAAAGAGGCGCTCTGGGTGCCGGCGGGGATAGTCACACTGCCGCTACTGCTATAATCGGAAGCTTCGGCAACATCACTGCCACTGCCGGCTATGGTGTAGGTGACAACAACGTCCTCAGATGCCTGTTGACTAAGGTCAACCTGGTACGCAAGGTTGGCACCTTCCACAGCACTGGGAGTTACACTGACCAGATCGACCACCGCTGAATCGTTATCAACAAGTGTACCTGTGGCCGAGACGCTGGCACCAAGACCAACCGCGCTGACACCACTACTCACACCACTCAGGGTAACGGTCAGTTCCTCGCTATTTTCGACAATTACATCATCATCTACCGCAACCAGTAAAGAGGCACTCTGGGTGCCGGCGGGGATAGTCACACTGCCGCTGCTGCTATAATCGGAAGCTTCGGCAACATCACTGCCACTGCCGGCTATGGTGTAGGTGACAACAACGTCCTCAGATGCCTGTTGACTAAGGTCAACCTGGTACGCAAGGTTGGCACCTTCCACAGCACTGGAAGTTACACTGACCAGATCGACCACCGCTGAATCGTTATCAACAAGTGTACCTGTGGCCGAGACGCTGGCACCAAGGCTCACCGCGCTGACACCACTACTCACACCACTCAGGGTAACGGTCAGCTCCTCGCTATTTTCGACGATTACATCATCATCTACCGCCACCAGTAAAGAGGCGCTCTGGGTGCCGGCGGGGATAGTCACACTGCCGCTGCTGCTATAATCGGAAGCTTCTGCAACATCACTGCCGCTCCCTACTATCGTGTAGGTAATAACAACATCCTCAGACGCCTTTTTGCTGAGATCGACCTGGTATTCAAGGTTGGCACCTTCCACAGCACTGGGAGTTACACTGACCAGATCGACCACCGCTGAATCGTTATCAACAAGTGTACCTGTGGCCGAGACGCTGGCACCAAGGCTCACCGCGCTGACACCACTACTCACACCACTCAGGGTAACGGTCAGTTCCTCGCTATTTTCGACAATTACATCATCATCTACCGCAACCAGTAAAGAGGCACTCTGGGTGCCGGCGGGGATAGTCACACTGCCGCTGCTGCTATAATCGGAAGCTTCGGCAACATCACTGCCACTGCCGGCTATGGTGTAGGTGACAACAACGTCCTCAGATGCCTGTTGACTAAGGTCAACCTGGTACGCAAGGTTGGCACCTTCCACAGCACTGGAAGTTACACTGACCAGATCGACCACCGCTGAATCGTTATCAACAAGTGTGCCTGTGGCCGAGACGCTGGCACCAAGGCTCACCGCGCTGACACCACTACTCACACCACTCAGGGTAACGGTCAGCTCCTCGCTATTTTCGACGATTACATCATCATCTACCGCCACCAGTAAAGAGGCGCTCTGGGTGCCGGCGGGGATAGTCACACTGCCGCTGCTGCTATAATCGGAAGCTTCTGCAACATCACTGCCGCTCCCTACTATCGTGTAGGTAATAACAACATCCTCAGACGCCTTTTTGCTGAGATCTACCTGGTATTCAAGGTTGGCACCTTCCACAGCACTGGGGGTTACATTACTGAGCGTTACAGTAGCAGCATCGCTACTCGTGATGGTTATTTCTGTATCAACAGCTCCGCCCCAAGAAACGGTGTTAGTTCCCTGTTGAACAACGGGATTTAAAACCTGAACGGTCAACTTCTCATCATTTTCTACTATACCGTCCGCAATGGTGGTCAGAGCAATCTCCTGTACGCTGGCGCTCGTTGCATTGAACGTAAGCACACCGCTGGTTATCTCGAAGTAATCAACATTACCAATTGCCGTACCATTATTGGTTTTGTAGGAAATTTGAATTTCATCCCCGGCGGCAACAGTTGGAGAAATAGCGACAGTAACCACTTGGGAGGTAGTGCCTTCAGCGACGGTTGTTCCCGAAGTCCCGGCGGACACAGAGAAGGTGTACGGAGCTGCCTGGACGACGCTAGTCTGAATCACGGTGGCAAAAAGCGCACACACGAGAAAACGATAGAGAGTGGCGAGTTTCTTCATGAACAACCTCGTAAGGCAAGAGAGACTATCAGTGCTCAATTCTACGTTTATAGCCAATGCGAATGACGGACTTACCGCCATTATCTTCAGAAAGGCCTATGTTGTCGTAACGATAGACGCGGCTGCGAGTTTGGGTTACGCTTAAAGAATCATCATCATCAATGGGGAGCATGACGGCCGTGCGGTAGGTTTCTGTGCCGATGTCGGACTTCTCAAACGAAGGATTGGCAAGTTCTTCCCCAGAATCATATTTGCCGTTTCCGTTCGCGTCCGTGTAAAAATCATTTTTATCGATAATGTGATCATTGTTTTCATCGAGGAGATCAACAATATCAGCCATTTCAGCACTATCTGACCCGATCAACAAATCCTTGTTTGTAGAAGTATTGGAGATGAGATAGGGATTTAATTCCTCCATCTCATCATTGTTTTTGTTCGCTAATTTTTGCAAACCTTCGAGCGCTGCAGATTCGGCCAGTGAAAAATTCTGTTCAAACAAAGCTTCGCTACGGATCATAGCTTTTTCATTGATAGTCGTATCTGTAGCTGTTAGTGCAACAAAAGTAAGCAGCAATAATATGAGTAAAGCAGCAACTATTGCGGTTCCCTGTTCGTTACTGATTGATTTTCTCATAAGACAAGCCTCATTCCCTTCAAACGTAAACGATCAGATTGACGACTGTGTTCGAGTAAAAGTGAGCTTAGATATTTCGTTATTATTCCAGAAAACGGTTACATCAACCTTTTTGGTGTTCGCTACATCTGTAGAGTTATCGCTGACTAACCACCGAATCGAATAGGGCCCCTCGGAGGCTGTTTTTTCTGTAGCGCTAACGCCCAAATCTGTATCTGTATAGGAAAGCGCCCGCAAATGCTCAATTCGATCCATAGCCCATGTATAGGCTTCGGCCTGCCTGCGAGAATTGTTGTTATACATCATGTCTCGTGTTTGCAGAGCGACTATGGACATAATGCCAACCCCAAGAATCACCATTGCCATAGTGACTTCTATAAGAGTAAAACCTGTCTGATTTGTAAGATCTTTACCCATCCGGTTACTCCAAACTGTTATCCGTTTCTTACCAAGACACGAAAGTCTAATTGTTGGGTTTCAACATTAGCACTCACTTTGCTCGGTTCAGCTACTTGCGCTTCAATTATCACCTGGACAGTATCAATTTTTTCTAACTTACCAAGACTTGCCAAGTTTGCCCCGGTCAACTCTGTTCCGTTCTGATCGAAATAGTGGACTTCAAATTTCGTAACATCTGTGATCATTGATTGCCCAGAACCAGTTCCAAGTTTTCTTCTCAAACAACCTGGAGTCGTATTTCCTGATGCCAGCACGGTCCCATTACAGTCATCACGGTAGTACATGATATCCTCATCGTTATCGGCCACCCCATCTGGCTCTAGAAATTCATCGCCATCACCATTGTCTATATCCATGGTAAAATGAATTGAATTACTATCAGTATCATAACGATCATCACCATCAACTTGGAATCCAAAAGTACCCTTATTCTTTGGATCACAACCAGCTGTTCTCAGGTCATAGACCATAAGCTGTTTCACTGCACGAAGGTCCTGAGTTAGTGCAACCATCATCTCTTGTGCAGTATGATAACGCCCCGTATTACTGAACATGCGTACTACACCAGTCAGGACTACGCCAAGAATAACCATTGCAATCAGCAACTCTACAAGAGTAAAGCCATTTGAATTACGATAAAATTTCAGCATCACCACCCCACATGCACTCGACCAGTTTGAATAACTGTAATCCCGACAGAATCATTACTACTTCCATGGGTTACAGTGGTGGTCACATTAGACCTGGCAAGCCCTCTAGGTGAAAAGATTATTGGGTTATTAATAGTCGCAGTGACATTATTATAGTCAGCAAGTGATACATTTCTCACACGACGTCCGGCAGTGGACAATGTAGACTGCTCTGCATTTGTTAAGCAGGTAGAATTTCCTGTAATTAATGTCCAATCCGACCCCATGGTTTTATCACCGTCAACGATTTGATACTGATTACCACAAAACACAACCCGACACTCCCGTCGTATCTCCAACGCTCGCATCTTAGCTTTATTTAAATCACTAGCAATTCTGGAAACAGCACCACGAAACTCATACCCAGGCTTCCAACTCAAGTAGCTCGGAATAGCAATCATCGACATAATGCCAACAATGGCCACCACCACCATGACCTCCATGAGGGTGAATCCATGTTCCGAAGCATCTGTATATTTGTGCGTTGTGTTCATTCAAGGCCCTCCGCCTATTGCCTTACAAAATGCGATCCAGATAACGCTTAAAATACAAAACAAACTGTTTTTATGATAAAAAATGAGATAACATGGCCAGCAGAATCTTTATTGCATGTCGCCAGCAATAGTTCAAATTATAAAAAAATTTAACAACGACACCAGGTTTATTAATTTTTTTTCCACCCCGCCTCCACCTTGGAACAGTTAACCGTTGGTGGAAAAGCCCCTTTTCAGAGAGGGGTGCCCCCCTGAAGATTGTGGAATGTTGGAAACATTGCTCAAGAGCGCTGTTTTTTTTGCAGCTGGTCTCAATGAACATTACAGGGACACCTTTCCTCTAAAAAAGAGTTCCCAGAGAGACCGACACACCGCAATATTCCCCTCACCAGCATCCATCGCTACCAGTCTCCGTCATCCCGAACATATGTGAGGGATCTCAGAATTGGAGACAATCGTTCCCCCTATGCCAGACAAAGCGCATTCAGGAGGCCTCCCCTCTTCCCCCTCCAATATCATAGTCCTTTATTTTACTGAGCAACGAGGGATAGCTTATCTCCAGCAGTTCAGCGGCCTTCGATTTATTACCTCCCGTGGCCTGCAGGGCACGGCTGATCAATGAAGTCTCCATGATCTTCTGGCCCCGTTTGATAGAAAATCCACCAAAGATGTCATCCAAACGCCGCCCCCCTGACTGCACCCCAAACTCATGGGGCAGATTCTCTGGCAAGATCACCTTTTTTTCAGCCAGCACCACTGCCCGCTCGATAACATTTTCAAGTTCACGTACATTCCCAGACCATCCATGCTGCATCAAACGGGTCATGGCCGCTGGTGAAATACTGGTCACTGGAGAATTGAGTTGTTTTGCATAACGTTTCAAAAAATAGGTGCTCAAAAGTGGAATATCATCCAAACGCTCACGCAGGGGTGGTAAAATCACATGCACCACATTAAGCCGATAAAACAAATCCTGTCGAAAACGGCCCTGTTTAACTTCCTGATCAAGCTCCCGTGCTGTCGCGGCAATCACCCGTACATCTATGGACACAGGACGTTCTGCCCCTACCGGATGCACTTCCCCCTCCTGTAACACCCTAAGCAACTTGACCTGCATGGAAAAAGGCAGCTCTCCAATTTCATCGAGGAACAAGGTTCCGCCATGCGCTTTCACAAAAAGCCCTGTTTTATCCTGCTCTGCCCCGGTAAAAGCTCCCTTCACGTAGCCAAAGAGTTCGCTTTCAATCAAGCTTTCCGGCAAACTTCCGCAATTGATAGCAACAAATGAGGCCGGGGCTCTCCCGCTCTTCTCATGAATCCCCTGGGCGACCAGCTCCTTTCCGGTTCCACTCTCTCCCGTAATGAGGATAGTGGTTGTGTGCGGCGCGACTTTTTGCGCCAGTGCAAAGACATCCAACATCGGTTTACTGCGAGCGACCATTCTGCCGAAGGAACACTCTCCTTCAAAAGCCGCAACCTTCTCTCGAAGGAGTTGATTATCCTGCTTAAGTTTTTCGCGCTCCTCGGCCTTGCGGAGGGTCAGCTCAATTTCATCGACTTTAAAGGGTTTAGATATGTAATCGTAGGCACCTTGCCGCATCGCCTCGAGAGCAGTTTCGACTGTCCCAAAGGCAGACATCATAATGATGGTTGCCTGAATATTTTGCTGACGGAGATGGTGCAAAAACTCCATTCCGTCCATTTGCGGCATACGGATATCACAGAGAATAACGTCGTATGCCTCTCTCGCTAGAGCCTGCAAGCCCAATGCACCATTGGCCGCGACGTCGACCTCATAGCCCATACGTGAGAGCATGGAGGAAAGCATGTGGCGCATGTTTTCCTCATCGTCGATAACAAGGAGCCGCTTAGAAGTACCCTCAGTCATTGGACATCTCAGCAATCGATGATAGAGCAACTGGTATCTTGATAACAACCTTCGCCCCCCCACCGTCATGGTTCGACAATGTAATAGAACCTTTCATCTGCTCTAACAGCGCATAGGAAACAGACAGCCCCAATCCCGTACCACTGCCTGGAGGTTTGGTCGTATAAAAAGGGTCAAAGGCTGCTGCAAGCTGTTCCTGCGAAAGCCCGCAACCATTATCAGCGATGGTCAACATAAACAAACTGCCTTCAATTGATTCACAGAGCTCCGTTCTTACCCATATTCTCCCTTTTTTCGTACCAGCTGCAACAATGGCATCCGCACCATTCATAAGACAATTCAACAACACCTGGAGCAGTTGATCAGGATCACAAAAGATCTGAACATTACCTGCAGACCACTCATCATCAATTTCAATCGAATCAAACAGGGGTTGCGGTCGCAGAAGAGCAAGAGCACCCTTTATCACCTCATGGGGGGCGACCAGCATCTCTTTGCCCGTCGCCGGCCGGGCAAAATCAAGCAGCTGACGAATAAGGGTACTGATACGATACAACTCCTGCTCGGCTCTTTGGCAGAAATCCTTACGTTCTTCTATTGATACTTCTCCCTGGCCAAGCATCCCCAGGTATCCCTGGACTATACCCACGGGATTGCCAATTTCATGTGCCATTCCGGCAGCCAATCGCCCAACGGAAGAAAGTTTTTCAGCACGAATCATTTCCTGCTGCGTATTATGTAACTGGGCGTTGGCCTGCTCCAGCGAAACCAGGTGCTGCTCGAGTTTTTCTCTGTCTGCACGAATACGGCCAAGCATCTGCTGCAATGAAACCTGAAGTTGAGCAAGCTCACCAGACTCCTGGAGCGCGAGAAAGGGAACACCATGTTCATCCTTGTATGATTGAGTGAGCTGAAGTAGACGCTCAACAGGCTTCAAAAGGAACTGACGAATTCTGAAAAATCCAACAACAGTAAGGACAAGTACATTAAAGAGGAGATAGAGAGCGATATATCGTTGCAAAGACCAGATTGTATAATACGGATCATACAGAGAAAAACGCAAGGCTACTGGATATTTGGCCTGATCAGGGCCGGTCACCTGCACCCCTAAATCGAGATACTGCTTCCCTGAAACCAGCCCAACCCACTGTGTACCGATAAATCGCCGGACGACAGAGCCGGAAGATGTTAACGCAAGAATTTTCTCAAGAGACTCCATGCTTTTGTCATCACTTCCCCCTAAACAAAATGCGGCTGCCCCCTGCTTGCGTACACAGCCCACCACAGCTCCATGCTGCTCCATCGCCTCTTGAAGCAGAGCGCGAGCGTATTCACTTTCATAACCTACGGAGAGATAACGATAAAATTGGTGTTCAGCGAGGAGATGCAAGGTGAGCTCCTTTTCCCGCGAAAAAGAAAAGGCTGCATCCCGAGACCAAAAGCTCAGAGTGACAAAGAGAGTCAGGCCGCTGGCCAGCGCAAGAAGAGCAAGTAACAGCCCGATTATATGTAATTTTAAACCGAATCGCATTTCACAGCCCTTATTGCGTCAATGCCTGCAATAACAGAAAACGCAAAACATGACATTTTTTGTCACCAGTGACGCTCAATTGTCACTCAAGCGCTCGAACACCATGCTGTGATTGTATGAAACGAGTGAGGAAAAACAAACAAATACTTCTAACCAACCGAAAATCAATGGAATTACAATAAAGAAATATAATGGCACGTCCATTGCTTCAATTGGACATCATGCACATTGCCGACGAATGAACGCTCGGCACGACCAACACACATTTGGAGGGTTCAACCTATGACACTCAACAGACTGAGACTGCGGGCAAAGGAAGAAGGCTTCACCCTGATCGAGTTAATGATCGTTATCGCGATTATCGGTATTTTGGCAGCTATTGCTATTCCTAACTTTATTGCGTATAGAAACAAAACCTATTGCTCAGCAACAGAAAGCGATGCAAACAACATTGCCGCTGCCATTGCAGATTATTTTGCTATCCCTGGCAACACATCCATCTCAAATACCAGTATTAACCCCACAACGACCAATGGAAATAGTTGGGGCCTGGTATCTGTCGATCCTAACTTAAGCATAACAATTACAGTTAGAGACGCTTCTACAAGGTGTCCAAAAGATTACCAAGATGGTATGCCTGTAGGAACGAACCCAACAGGATACTGGAATGGTGTTGCCGGAGGTGGTGTTTATACAAAGCTCATCCAGCCTTAAAGAAACATATCATCAAGAGGGGAAAGCATTATCTTTCCCCTCTATTTTTTTGATAAAATGCACATAAATAACAATAATAGCTTAACCGTCTACCTAATCATCGGTATATCAATATTAATATGCTATTCGAACACATTTAATTCCCCTTATCAACTTGACGACGGACCAAACTTTGCTAACAATCATTTATTAAAATTAGACAGAATAGAACCAACAGCACTATATAATACACTTTTCGCAAAACCTTTTGGTGGCAAAGAACTTTATCGGCCAGTTGCCTCACTCTCATTCGCTTTAAATTGGTATTTTTTTGACAATAAAATATTCGGTTTCCATCTTATAAATATACTAATACACATATTATCAGCTATATATTTATTCAAAACAATACTAGTTCTAGCAGAAAAAAAAATCCCCTCACACAACAAATTTAGCTTAGCCAACATAGCTCTACTAAGCACACTTTTTTGGTCCCTAAATCCTATTCAAACCCAAGCTGTTACATATTTAGTTCAACGCATGGCATCCATGGCTGCTATGTTTTTCATTTTTTCACTTTACAGTTACATACAAGCACGCAAAGCATACTCAAACAATGGTCGGACTCTATATTTCTTTTTATCTTTTCTTTATGCAACCCTTGCATTAGGCTGCAAGGAGAATGCAATAACCATAATCCCTAGTCTGTTTTTAGCAGAGTATCTATTTTTTTATAAATCAAACGATCGATTTTCAACAATCTCCCTGAGTATTTTGCTTATCCTGACAACAGGGTTTATTCTTGCTGGGATTTATTACATCATCAACCACAATCTCCTCAGTTTTCTCAATGAACCTATTGGTAGCCGACCTTTTTCCATTGGGGAGAGGCTGTTAACACAACCCTCTATCCTTCTTTTCTACCTCACATTACTGATTTTTCCTTCTCCTGAACGGCTATCTATTGACCATAGCTTTCCCCTCTCGACATCCCTTTGGCATCCTTGGACCACCTTACCTGCCATCATAATTGTTCTTGGTTTAATTATTTTCTCCCTTGTACAAGGTCACAGAAAACCCATTCTCAGCTTCGCCATCCTCTTTTTTTTCATAAATCATCTCGTGGAATCGACTATCATCCCTTTGGAGATGATCTTCGAACACCGTAACTACTTACCTTCGATGTTTCTCTTTGTGCCCATTGCGACAGGCCTTTGCAGGGCAATCGAAAAAAGCAAACAATCACAAAGCCTGGTCCATTCCGTCCTGCTTCTTTCCATACCTGTACTTCTCATGACCTTGGGACTGGGCACATTCAGCCGAAATAACGCATGGGCAAGCGAAGAGTCACTTTGGACAGATGCTCTTGCAAAAGCACCTACCAATGCCCGTGCCTACGCCAAACTTGGCGAGATCTATGGCTGGCAAAAAGAGAAAACTACAGAAAATCTCCAAATAGCAGTTGCTCTGCTGGAAAAAGCAATTCACCTGGAAAGCCCCCGAACTTCCTTCAAAGCAGCTGTCGTCGGCAACATCGGCAAGGTCTATTATAATTACGGTCTACTCGACCAAGCAGTAAGTAATTATAAACGCTCACTCAGCATCAACCCGAACTTTATCACCTCTCGCTTTGACCTAGCAAACGCCCTCACTCACCAAGGGAAATTCGCCGAAGCACTCAAACAAATTAACCGAGTAATCGCTAAAAACGATCTGCAAAGCCGTTTTTATAACCTCAAAGCGCTTCTTCTTTTGAGGCTTAACCGCGCTGAAGATGCTGCCATAGCTAGCAGTCAAGCCATACACCGCACCATGGTGAACAAAGAACGATATTATTATAATTGTGGCGTGAGCCTGACTCGAGCAGGATACCTGAAACAAGGTTACTGGTTCCTTAAACAGGGATTACAACTCTCCCCTGGGGATAAAAGAATACTCTACAGCCTGATTGAAAACCGCATCATTGCGAAGGATACAACAAAAACTGTTGCATATGCCGAGCAACTGGTCCATTTCCATAGCTTAGCTGAAATCAAGGCTGACTTTTTACGCATCCCAAGTGAGAATGCATTCATACCTGTGGACATCAAAGCCATAGCTCCTATTATTTTACAGGCCGCTCAACAGTCCCTAACTACGCTCAAACAAGTTTAACAGTTATTCAAACCTATGGCTTTTCCGACAACACATACACGCCCACACCTCCCCTATTCCTTCTTTTCATTCTCAATCCTACTGTTGCTGCTCCTAGGATTAGCTGACACAGGGTACCTGGCATGGCTACACCACCAAAACTACACCAGCCTGAATTTCACCAGTTTTTGCGCATTATCCAAATCGATTAATTGCGACACTGTTTCGCAAAGCCCCTGGTCCACAGTCTTCGGATTACCGTTAGCTTACTGGGGAGTATGGGGATATCTTGTCTTCCTACTATTTTTTTGCAAAGTGATCCAATTTGATCATCAACAAATTGAGACTTGGAAAATTCTTTTCATCTTATCAAGTGTTTTTTCTCTCATTTCTCTCTATCTCGCCTATATTTCGATCACAAAAATCAATGCGTACTGCATACTCTGCATAGCAAGTTATGCTATCAATTTATGCTTACTCCTTTGTAGCTGGCTTATTATTCGAAGGTTTTGCCCTACCCCTTTCTTTAGAGGCACAGCCAATGCGCTTCGAAATCTTTGTTCATCTAGGGCCTTGACCTTAGGTGCCCCTGCTCTGATCATGGGCCTGATAGCCACCCAACAGTTTATCCCCCAATACTGGCACTATTTTCCTCCGCCCCTCTCCCAAACACTACCCCACGGACTCACTGAAGACGGGCACCCGTGGATCGGCGCAAAGAATGCGGTGCTGACTATTCATGAGTATACTGATTACCAGTGCTTCCAATGCAGCAAGATGCACCTTTTCCTTCGCCAACTAATAGCGGCACATCCGGATACAATCCGCCTAGTGCACCACAACTATCCAATGGACCATGCTTTTAATACAATTATTGTCCCCGAACCATTCCACATAGGCTCCGGTAAGATGGCCATGATTAGTATCTTTGCCGCTAGTCGAGATACATTCTGGGAGATGAACGATGCACTTTATGCAATGGGGCGAAAGAAAGAGCCATTCAACACGCGAAAACTGGCAAAGATGACAGGCATGCGGGCGGGAACGTTAGCTGCCGCCACCCGAAGCCCTGGAATTCGCAACGTGCTTCTCTCTGACATCCGCCAAGGGATGAAGCTTGAAATAATCGGCACCCCAACCTTTGTTATTGATGATAATGTGTACACTGGAGTGATTCCCGCCGAGATTTTACAGCCTTATTTTCATTAATGATGCAATGAAACGTCTTGACAAGCAACTCTTCTGGCTTCTGATTTTTCTTCTACTTGCACTTATTGTCAGCACCTTCATTCTTGGATCAGTCCCTCCCGTCGATCGAGACGGCCTTACCCACCATCTTTATGTGCCCAAACTCTGGCTACAACACGGTGGCATCTTCGAGATTCCTGAGATTCCATTCTCTTACTACCCAATGAATCTCGACCTGCTCTACACCCTCCCCCTTGCCTTTGGCAACGACATTATACCTAAATATATTCATTACCTCTTTGCCCTGCTCACAGCCCTGCTGCTCTATCAGCACCTGGACAAACGACTAGGTCGCGCATATGGAATATTCGGCGCATTATTTTTTCTTTCAGTGCCCATTATTGTAAAACTTTCGATAACGGTCTATGTAGACCTTGGGCTTGTTTTTTTCACCACAGCATCTCTGCTTTTACTGCTGCACTGGGCGAGACAGCAGTTTCCGATAAAAATACTTATAATGGCAGGTCTCAGCTGCGGGCTGGCGGCTGGCACAAAATACAACGGCCTGGTTTCCATTGTTGTGCTCACTCTCCTAGTCCCTGTTATCTTTCAACGAAATTGCCAAAGAGAACACCGAAGTAATCTGCAAGCACTTTTCTCTGCCTTTCTTTTCCTACTTGCTTCACTGATCGCCTTTTCGCCCTGGTTGGTTCGCAACTATACCTGGACGGGAAATCCGATATACCCACTCCACAAATCTTTTTTTCAACAAAACTATAAGGAAGGAATAAACGCCCCACAGCAAGAAAAGAATATTACCAATCAAATCAAAAATCTCTCAAACAAAGCAGCCAGCCCTTTCATCGGCAGAAAAATCCTCTACGGAGAGACTTGGTGGCAAGCTTTACTTTTACCAATACGGTTCTTCTTTGAAGGCCAGGATGACAACCCTCGTTATTTTGACGGCAAACTCACCCCGTTTTTGCTTATCCTGCCGTTCCTGATTTATATTTTTCGCCCCCCAAACAAACAAGAACAAAATATCCTGCTCTGGTTCTCTCTGCTCTACTTCTTCTTTACCTTTTTCCAGGAGTCAATGCGCATACGGTATATCGTTCCCATTGTCCCGCCCCTGACAATCCTCGCCTGCTACGGGTTCCATAGCTTCATTCAACGCCTGCAGCAATTGAGCTTTCCCAAAAGGATAAGAACTACAGTCGTCAACTCATGCATCGTTTGCTTAAGCCTCTTCGTGCTCGGGTATAATGTTTTGTACCTCAGCAGGCAATTTTCAATAATTCAGCCATTATCTTATGTTTTTGGAAAAACAAGCCGCGACCAATACATCGCAACCTTTCGCCCTGAATATCCGGCAATCCAGTTTGCCAACCATACAATCAAAAACGACGCCAAGGTGCTTTGTCTTTTTTTTGGCAATCGTGGTTATTATATGAATTTTCGACCAATTTTTGAGCAACCCTATAAATCTAGCAGCCTCTTGGGGCAGTACCTGAACTTAACTGCTGATCAGCAGACAATTCTCGATCAGATGCGACAGCACCACATAACCCACATTTTAGCCAGAGTCGACTTAACCACTCAATGGCTACAACAATTACCGAAATCAGGGCAACAAAGCCTTGCCCCCCTGTTTGCTAACGCAAGCCAGCCTCTTTTCGACGCACAAGGCTATATTTTTTTTAATATTCCCCAAACCATTCCTTGACAACACCTCATCAGCACAGAGATAATGTTATAAAAAAACAGAACAAAATATCCTCCATGATTTCTCTTTTTTCCGGCCTGATTACATCAAAAACACGCATAAAAATTCTAATGCGCCTCTTTCTTAACCCCAACGGGGCAGCCTATCTACGTGAACTTGCAAATGACTTTCACGCTTCGCCGAGCCAGGTCAAAGACGAGCTTGATCAATTGCGAAACGCTCAACTTCTGGTGAGTAACAAGGTAGGACGACAGGTTTTCTATTCTGCGAACCAACAACATCCGCTTTTCAATGAGTTGCATTCAATGGTAAAAAAGGCGTTGGGCATGGATCAAATCCTGGAGTCAATTATCAAAAGGCTGGGTAACCTGCAACAAGCGCTGCTGATTGACGACTATGCCGAAGGAAGGGATACAGGCATTATCGACCTAGTCCTTATCGGCGACATTGACAAAACTAACCTGATCGATCTCACCACAAAAACAGAACGGTATATTGAGCGAAAAATCAGAACTTTGACCATGACCATGGACGAATATCGGCAAGATGGCTCCATACTGGACGGGAGAACGCAATTTGTTTTATGGCAAAGGGAACAAAACATCTCTTGAGCATTTTACGAAGGATCCAGACGAACCTCTTAACTAAAAGATTCTCCCCCAACCACCGTTGCATCGAATGCAATAAAAGATACGGCTTTTAATAATGCTCAAGCCTCTGCGAAAAGTACTGTCTCTCTTTACCCGTCAAGAACGACTCCGGATATATGGGTTACTCTTTTCGATTCTTCTGATGGGGATTCTCGAAACAACTGGCATTGCCTCAATCATGCCGTTCATGGCCGTTATCGCAGCCCCTGGATCAATTCATCAAAATAAAGTTCTTTCTTTTGCCTACACTTACTTCAACTTTCAAGGAACTAATGATTTTATTTTTTTCGTCGGCATGGGAGTGTTAATTATACTCGTCATCAACAACAGTTTTGCAGCCTTCACCACCTGGCGATTATTGCGCTTTGTCTATTTAAGCGGTCACCAGCTCTCCACGCGATTATTCGAAAAATACCTTGGACACCCTTATTCTTTTTTTCTTCATAACAACTCGGCTGACCTCAGCAAAAATATTATCACTGAAGTTCACCGCATTGTCGTTGGGATCATGACTCCATTTATGCAAATGATTACCAGGAGCATCATTGCTGTGTGCATTCTCACACTGTTAATAGCTATGGACCCTCTATTGGCTGCACTTATTATTCTGGTTTGTGGAGGGTCTTATTTTATCGTTTTTTTGATATCAAAAAAGAAACTTTCATTGAATGGCACCATTTCTATTAGTGCTCAGGGACAACGGTTCAAAATCATCAGTGAAGGATTTGGAGGAATAAAAGCTCTCAAGATTCATGGTAGAGAAATTGATTACATTAAACGATATGAAGAACCATCATTATCTTTTGCAACCTGCGAGTCTACCAACCAAATCATCAGCATTCTCCCAAAATACGCACTCGAAGCTATTATTTTTGGCGGAATGCTGCTTACAACTCTTTATTTAATTGAAATAAAGCACAATACTGCCCAACTTTTACCGACTCTCGCCTTATATGCATTTGCTGGTTATCGTCTAATGCCAGGTTTCAATCAGATTTTTCAAGGGCTCACTCAAATTCGCTATCACTCTGCGGCCCTTAATCTTATTTACGACCACATCAACACAAACTTAAGCAACAAAGATTCTGTTCATATTCACAATAATGATATAATATCACAATTAAAAATACATTTTTATGACTCACTGGAATTAAAAAATATAATATTTTCGTACTCAAAAGATGGACCTCAAGTTATCGACAAACTAAATTTACAAATCAAGGCAAACACTACCATCGCCTTTGTAGGCAAAACCGGTTCAGGAAAGACCACGTTGATCGATATAATTCTCGGACTGCTCCAACCCGATTCAGGTAAGATTTTGATGGATGGAACAATCCTCGACCATCAGACGATGCGATTCTGGCAAAAAAATATCGGGTATGTCCCACAGCAAATATATATTGGTGACGATACCGTGACCCGGAATATAGCTTTTGGGATAGCTGATGAAGAAATCAATTTTGAGCGCGTGAAGAATGCCGCCAGACTCGCGGATATAGACCGATTTGTCACAACAGAACTTGCGAACGGTTACGATACAATTCTCGGCGAACGAGGTGTCCGCCTTAGCGGTGGACAACGCCAGAGAATAGGCATCGCTAGGGCACTGTATGATGACCCCAAAGTGCTCATTCTGGATGAGGCGACCAGTTCTCTGGACGGTTTAACTGAAACCGTCATCATGGAAGCCATCCATACCCTGGCGCATAAAAAAACAATACTGCTCATCGCCCACCGACTGACTACTGTTACCGAATGCGACACGATCCATGTATTGGATGGCGGAAAGATCATAGCCAGCGGTAACTATCAAGAATTATTGGTAAATTGCGAACATTTTCGCCACATGACCAAACAGAAAACACATTGATATCATACAAAAAACTAAATTATCCATTCCAATAAGCACATGAAGTTGCAAGATAAAACAATATTGGTAACCGGGGCAGACGGTTTCATTGGTTCTCACTTGACAGAGGAACTGGTTCGGCAAGGGCATAGGGTCAAGGCTTTCGTCCTGTACAATTCCTTCAACTCTTGGGGATGGCTCGACAACTCCCCCCGCGAGATTATTGACAACCTTGAAATATTCCCTGGTGACATCCGCGACCCGCACGGGGTCCACACTGCAATGGAAGGCTGTGACGCCGTGTTGCACCTGGCTGCATTGATTGCCATCCCCTATTCCTACCATTCTCCCGACACTTACGTTGATACCAATGTCAAAGGCACCCTGAATATTTTGCAGGCAGCTCGTACCTTAAATGTTCAGCGGGTAATCCACACCTCGACCAGCGAGGTGTATGGCACAGCCCGTTTTGTACCGATTACCGAAGAGCACCCGCTGCAGGGACAGTCACCGTACTCGGCGACCAAAATTGCTGCCGATCAGCTGGCTTATTCCTTTTTCGCCTCCTTCGGGCTACCGGTGGTGATTGCACGTCCTTTCAACACCTACGGTCCTCGACAATCCGCCCGGGCAGTCATCCCCACGATCATCACTCAGATTGCCAACGGTACGCGTCAAATCAAGCTCGGTGCGGTATCACCCACCCGTGACTTTAATTTTGTTAAAGATACGGTTTCAGGTTTCATAGCCGCTTTAAACTCGGAAAAAGGCCTAGGGGAAGCCGTAAACTTTGGCAGTAATTTTGAGGTTTCTATCGGCGAAACAGCGCAGTTGATAGCGGAGGCAATGAACGCCGAGATTGAAATCATTACAGATGAAGCTCGGGTACGGCCTCAAAACTCTGAGGTGCAACGCCTATGGGCTGACAACAGCAAAGCAAAACAACTTTTTGGCTGGCAGCCAAGTTACGCTGGCCGTGACGGATTCAAACGGGGACTCGCCGAAACCGCCCAATGGTTCGCCCAACCCGATACGCTGCGGAACTACAAAGCGGATGTGTACAACCTGTGAAAGCCATGAGTTCCTTGAGCACACTGGCCGAACAGATCGTTAGCGCCATTCGCGCTGTCATCGTGGCCGATCAGGCCGTTCTTCACGAACCCCACTTCAACGGAAACGAGTGGCTCTACCTCAAGACTTGCCTCGATTCAACCTTTGTCTCCTCAGTCGGCAAATTTGTCGATCGCTTTGAAGCCGATCTGGCGGCGTATACCGGTGCAAAACAGGCGATTGCGGTCGTTAATGGGACGGCGGCTCTGCATATTGCCCTCAAGCTTGCCGGCGTCAAGCCCGACGATGAAGTGCTGATTCCGACTCTGACCTTCGTTGCCACCGCCAATGCTGTCACGTATTGCGGCGCTCTACCCCATTTTGTCGACAGTGAAATCCGAACCATGGGAATGGATGCGGTAAAATTGCGTGAGTATCTGACCAACCAAACCGAACAACGCTCAGGACAATGCATCAACCGAGTCACCGGCAGGATTATTCGGGCGCTGGTGCCCATGCATACATTCGGCCATCCCGTCGATCTGGATGGACTGTTGGCCATAGCCCATGATTTTAACCTTGCATTGATCGAGGATGCTGCCGAATCGCTTGGCAGTTTTTATCATGGCCAGCACACCGGCACCTTTGGAGTCATGGGGACGTTAAGTTTTAATGGAAACAAAACCATCACTACCGGCGGAGGGGGGGCGATTCTGACTAATGACAGTACTCTAGCCCGACATGCAAAACATCTGACCACGACCGCCAAGTTACCACACGCCTGGGAATACCAGCATGACGAAGTAGGCTATAATTACCGGTTACCCAATCTGAACGCGGCCTTGGGCTGCGCTCAGCTGGAGCAACTGCCGACAATGCTCGCCGCAAAAAGAAAGTTGTTCAAGCGCTATAATGCAGCATTTGCATCCGTGTCTGGTGTCGATCTGTTTGCTGAGCCGGAACACTGTCAGAGCAACTACTGGCTGCAGACACTCCTGTTGCATACCGAAAATGCAGACCAGCTCACCTCTGTACTCAAAGCCACCAATGCAGTCAACTTAATGACGCGCCCAGTCTGGACACCGATGCACGAGTTAGCCCCTTTCAGGCTGAACCCGCGCATGGATATAACCACGGCCAAATCTTTATCACGGCGCCTTATTAATATCCCCAGCAGTTCAGGGTTGACTCAGGGATGTCAATGAGTACATCGAGTCTTATTCTGATTGGCGGCGGCGGGCATGCTCATGCGTGTATCGATGTCATTGAACAGCATGGTCTGTATCGAATTGCCGGACTAGTCGGTATGCCCCAAGAAGTGCATACCCAAATCTTAGGTTATAGCGTCATTGCCTCGGATGAAGGTCTGAAGGGACTTGCCCAAACATACCCGTTCGCCCTCATTGCTGTGGGCCACATTCGTTCAGCCGAAAGACGTAAAGGTCTTTATCATCGGGCGACAGAATTCGGCTTCCAGTTCCCCAGCATCATCGCCCCCACTGCGCATGTGTCGAGCCACGCCTGTATTGGAAATGGAACCATTATAATGCACGGTGCTATCGTTAATGCCGGTGCCAGAGTCGGCAACAACTGCATCATCAATACGCGTGCACTGGTTGACCACGATGTGACTGTAGAAAACCACTGTCACATCTCCACGGGAGCCATCCTGAATGGTGATGTCACCATTGGATCGGAAAGTTTTGTCGGTAGCGGTAGTATTGTGAAAGAAGGCGTATCGATCGGCAAGGGCTGCTTGGTTGGTATGGGCCTGTCAGTACGCCATAGCCTAGCTGATCACATCCACTTTGCAGGAAACGAAAAGCTATGAGAAAGTCGACCCTTATCATCGCGGAAGCCGGTGTCAATCATAACGGCGACATCAATATGGCCAAACAGTTGATCGACGCGGCGGCCGATGCGGGAGCGGATCTTATAAAATTTCAGACTTTTAACGCTGACCGGCTCGTCACAAGCACTGCCGAAAAAGCAGAGTACCAATATCAGACCACAGCCAGAGAAGAATCTCAGCAGGACATGCTCCGACGGCTGGAACTGTCCCCTGACATGCATCAGGAGCTCATTACCCACTGTGCACAACGTAACATCGGTTTTTTTTCCACCGGCTTTGACCGAGAGAGCGTTGATTTACTTGTGAGTTTGGGGCAAAATCTTTTCAAAATCCCTTCGGGCGAAATAACCAACCTGCCCTACCTGCGTCATATTGGTCAGTTCGGCAAAAAAGTCATCCTCTCAACCGGCATGGCAACCTTGGGCGAAATCGAAGCGGCTATCGAGGTGCTGGAACGGGCAGGCACACCACGGGCCAATCTGACGATTTTGCATTGCACCACCGGATACCCTGTGCCGATGCATGAGGTCAACCTTCACGCCATGCAGAGCATCCAGACAGCCTTTGGTACAGCCGTGGGGTATTCCGATCACACCAAAGGCATCGAAGTGTCAATTGCAGCTGTGGCCTTAGGCGCTACCGTCATCGAAAAACACTTTACACTGGACTGCGATTTACCTGGCCCTGATCACAAAGCCAGCTTGGAACCAGATGAGCTAAAGGCCATGATCGCGGCCATTCGTAACATAGAATCCGCCCTGGGTACGGGCATCAAACGACTTACCCCCAGCGAACTTCGAAATAAACCAGTCGTCCGTAAATCTTTGGTGACAAGCCAGGCGATTCAGAAAGGTGAAACATTCACCACTGAGAACATCACAGCAAAGCGCCCTGGTACCGGTATATCACCCATGCGCTGGGATGAGGTAATTGGCAGAATGGCACCGCGAGATTTCATGGTCGATGAGTTAGTTGAGATATGAGCCGAAAAATTTGTATCATAACAGGCACCCGAGCTGAATACGGTTTGATGCGCTGGCTTATGCACGACATTGATGATGATCCTGACCTTACGCTTCAGATTATCGCCACAGGGATGCACTTATCTCCTGAATTCGGTCTTACTTACCACGAGATTGAAAAGGATGGATTCCGGATTGATCGTAAGGTTGAGATGCTGACCAGCTCAGACACCCCTGTGGGCATCGCCAAATCCATAGGGCTGGGATTAATCGGTTTTGCCGATGCATTACACGAATTAAGCCCAGACCTACTCGTTGTCCTTGGAGACAGATTTGAGATATTCTCAGCAGTTTCTGCTGCGCTCGTTGCTTGCATACCGGTAGCTCATTTGCATGGCGGAGAAACGACCGAAGGCGCCTTTGACGAGCAGATGAGGCATTCGATCACCAAAATGTCTCATCTGCATTTTGTCGCTGCCGAGGAATATCGACGTCGCGTAATTCAACTGGGAGAGCAGCCTGAACAGGTCTATCTGGTGGGAGGCCTCGGCATCGACGCCATCTCACACCTGACACTTCTTGACCGCGCGGAACTGGAAGCTGCGCTCGGTTTTAAATTTGGCTTAAAAAACCTGCTGATTACTTTTCACCCGGTCACACTTGAGGCAGCAACTGCCGTGGAGCAAATGACAGAACTCCTGGCAGCCTTGGAAAACTTAACGGAGACCCAGCTTATCTTCACTATGCCCAATGCCGACACCGAAGGGCGACAACTAATTAAAATGGTGAAACAATTTGTTAATCAAAACGTGAATGCTCACGCCTTCACCTCTCTAGGCCAACTCCGCTACCTCTCCTGTATAGCCCAAGTTGATGGGGTGGTTGGCAATTCATCCAGTGGGTTGACAGAAGTACCGTGTTTTAAAAAGGGAACTATAAATATAGGTGATCGCCAAAGAGGAAGACTCCAGGCCACAAGTGTCATCAATTGTAAACCGACACGTACAGATATCACTACGGCTTTAAAAAAGCTGTACGACGCCGACTTTCAGGCTTCATTGGAGCAGACAAAAAGCCCTTACGGTGAGGGAGGAGCCAGCGAGAAAGTGATGAACATTATCAAACACACTTCCACTGCTCACTTGTCAAAAAAATCATTTTTTGATTTTACCCCCTAATTGAGGATAAAAAAATGAATTCGTCTGAAGGTCTGTGGCGACAGGCCATTCTGCCAATCAATTCCACATTACATCAGGCGATCCAAAACCTGAATCAAGTCGCGATAAAAATCGTTTTAGTGATCAATGAAAATGGGGCGCTGGAAGGCACCATCTCAGACGGTGATATCAGGAGAGGTTTACTAAACGGACAGGACCTTAACAGTCCGATCATCAATGTAGTTCACCGCAACCCTTTAGTTGTGCCAATTGAAATCAGGCGTGACTTGGTAATACAGTTGATGATAGCAAATAAAATCCAACAGATTCCGATAGTTGACAACAACCGCCACGTCATAGGCTTACATCTCTGGGATGAAGTTATCATTCCGCCTCAACGATCCAATCCGATGATCATCATGGCTGGAGGTTTAGGTACCCGCCTCAGACCACATACTGACAATTGCCCAAAGCCGCTGTTACCAATTGCGGGAAAACCAATATTAGAACACATTATTGAAAGAGCTAAACTCGAGGGCTTCATACATTTTGTGCTAGCCGTCTATTATCTAGGCCATATGATCGAGGAATATTTTGGAAATGGCGACCAGCTAGATGTACATATTGAATACTTACGTGAGAAAAAACCTTTGGGTACCGCCGGAGCATTGAGTTTACTTGCTCCAAGGCCAAGCACCCCATTTGTGGTTACTAACGGAGATGTCATTACCGATATCCGTTACAGTGAGCTGCTTGACTTCCATGTTCGCCAAAGTGCTGTCGCCACCATGGCCGTACGAGTACACGAATGGCAACATCCATTTGGCGTAGTGCGTACTCAAGGCGTTCAGATAGCAGGTTTCGAGGAAAAACCTGTATTCCGCAGTCATATCAATGCGGGGGTATATGTGCTTGATCCGGAAGCGCTGAATCCTTTGGATGCGGGGCTCCACTGCGACATGCCAGACCTCTTCGAACGTCTTCAGAAAGGAGGAAAAAGCACAGTGGCTTACCCAATGCATGAGCCTTGGCTTGATGTGGGCCGACCGGATGATCTTGCAAAAGCACGCTCAACTTCAAACAATAATCGCACATGAAAATATTGGCATTAATTCTGGCTCGTGGTGGTTCCAAGAGATTACCGGGAAAAAACATCCGTAGTCTAGGTGGCAAACCCTTAGTCGTTTGGTCCATTGATATTGTTAAAGACGCCCCTGAAATTTGCGACATTCTTGTTTCCACAGACAATTCAGACATCGCATCTATTAGCTCAAATGCCGGTGCTTATGTACCTTGGCTTCGCCCAAAAAGATTAGCAACTGATACGGCAAGCTCTATCGATGCTACCTTGCATGCATTGGATTGGTATGAAAGCCAGCGTAGTGAAGTTGATGGAATTTTACTTTTGCAACCTACATCACCGTTCCGAACTAAAGAGACAGTCCGACGAGGCCTTGAAAAATTTCGTACCAACGGCCAGCAACCAGTTATTGGAGTTTCACCAACACATGCACACCCCCTATGGGCACTCAAAGTTGAAGGCAACCATTTGGAACCATACATAAAACACCATGGGTTGACCGTGCGCTCCCAGGAGCTACCGTTAGCTTACAAGGTAAATGGAAGCTTTTATTTGATTTCTCCAAAAGATTTCCGAAGGCACAGATCTTTTTTTATAGAATCGAAAACATCTCCACTAGTCATTCAATCCCAAAAAGAATCTTTGGATATAGACACAGAATTTGATTTCAACCTAGCTCAATTCATATTGAACGAAAATAATATAAAAAATTTGTAATGGATCAAAAATCAACTGGCACTCAAAACACTCCCCCTTACACCAAGCTCATTTGGAGAGGGGTACGAAAAACACGGTTGCCAGATATTGCCTCCAATTTCAAAGATTTTAAAAACGAAAAAAACACTTACGAACAAACCGTTATGCCCTACGCTTGACAACTTCTTCTTGCAAAAATTTACCTACTGATCTCTCTAACTATCCATTTTTTTTAAAAATTACAAATGAACAACGGCACTGATTTTTATGGAATTAGTCGTATTTTGCTTAATCACGCTGGCTTACCAAATTTTTTCCCAATCACTGTAGCCATGCAGCATGGCTGGTTGCATGCACCTACTACATTTGAAGCATCAGGTAATCCTCAAGAAATATGGGTCTGGTCCAGCAAAATAGGGCATAAATATCGCGAACAATTTCCAAATATTTTCATAAGAGAAGTTGGAGCTCCATTTTGCTATTTAGCAGAAAGATTAAAGATACCATACCCACCTAGTGAACACACAGGAAGTATTGTAATCCCCATGCATTCTTCTCGTTATGTACACGCCTCTTTTTCAGCTATTGAATACGCCCAAATGTTAAGCGAACTCCCCCCCAAGTTCCAACCAATCACTGTCATGCTTTATTATCTTGACATGAATAAAGAGACTATCGATGCTTACAAAAGCAAAGGTTTCAATGTAACATCGAATGGTTCTATATTTGATCAAAACTTTCTCGTTAATTTCTACCTGAACACTTATAAAAATAAATATTGTATCTTCAATGAACTGGGAAGTGGCGCACTCTACGCTGGGTACTTAGGCCTCAAACTCATACCATACGGTCCTCATGCTGAATTGATAAACAAAGGAGAGAAACATATTTCAAAAAAACATCTTTTAAAAAATCGAGCTGATTATCTAATAAACAATCTGTCTTCTATAAATATTCACGAAGAACTAGGAACAGAACATTTTAAAACAAAAAATGAATTGAAAAATTTAATACTAAGCAATTGCACAATTGCATCTATAGCAAAACTTTTTACCAGTAGATCAAAATCAGCAATCATAAAAAAACTACTTGCAATTAAAAAAAATACAGCTAATTATAAATAAATTTAAAATAATAGCACATTATCTACACTCAAACATACAATATAGATATTAAAAACTAAAACTTCATGATAAAATTAACAATTAGCATATACACCAAGAACATCCACAGTGAAAGCATGGACACCCTAATAGGGATAAATAAAATGGACGAGCTCAACCTTACTTTTCTACATTCCAATTAAGATTTTGACCTCAAAAACAATCTCTCCTTGCATAACCTGGTAACAAATAGGAGAAATTCCAACCAGAGGCATTGACATATGAAGACCATCTGCATAACCGGTGCCTTTGGATTCATCGGTAGACATGTTGCACGACTTTATGCGACCAAGGGCTGGCAAGTCACCGGCATTGGACACGGTAGCTGGGGCAGAGATGAATGGCGACAATGGGGTATCACGAACTGGCATTTAACCGATATCAGCCTGGACTCGATGCTGACCTATGCAGGTCGCCCCGACATCATTTTACATTGTGCTGGTAGTGGCTCGGTTACATTTTCTATGGATCATCCTTTCCAGGATTTTCAACGGTCGGTTGCAACCACTGCTGCTGTCCTGGAATTCATTCGAATGCAGTCTCCTGAAACACGCTTGATTTATCCTTCAAGCGCAGGGGTCTATGGGTTGGTCGCAAAGCAACCCATAGAAGTATCGACACCTTTGCACCCCATATCGCCATATGGTGTACACAAAAAAATGTGCGAGGAGCTTTGCAAATCCTATGCTAAGCATTTCAAAATCCCTGTCGCCATTGTCAGACTTTTTTCAGTTTATGGCAATACACTGCGTAAACAACTTCTCTGGGATGCCTGTATCAAGTTGAGCGATAACGAGACTTGTTTTTTCGGAGGTGGTCAGGAACAGCGAGATTGGCTACATATTGATGACGCCGCCTCTTTACTGTATGCAGCAGGAAACTGTGCATCTCAGCAATGTCCTACCGTGAATGGTGGAACCGGAATAGGAACCAGCACGAAGGAAATCCTGTCTGAAATATTCGCTAGCTTCGGGCGGGCCGACTTGCCACAATTCACGGGGGCGCCCCGTCCTGGGGACCCAGTCGATTATATAGCCGACCTGACTGAAACCCGAAAATGGGACTGGCGCCCTAGCAAGGAATGGAGACAAAAGGTACGGGAATATGTCGAATGGTATAAAACGGAGTTATCATGATCAGAGTCGGTTTTCTCATCAGCTTTTCGGATCGGCTGCTCGGTCAGCTCAATTATTTTCGAAATCTATTGGAAGCTATTTATTGCCTGAAGAATAGGCAGATTGAACCGGTAATCATTACGGGAAATCTTATAGACTCTGTTCTTTTCGAAAATTTTCCTACAACAGAAATCATAAAAACCAAACTGCTGAATCGAAAATCACCTACTTGGATGGCACACAAGATATCCAAAACCATTTTACCCCGGGACCTTGTAATGGAAAAGCTGTTGCAAAAACACAGGATTTCCGTTCTTTCCCACTCAGGCTCTCTTGGCAAAAGATCACAAATAAAAACTATTGGCTGGATCCCGGATTTCCAGCATAAGCATTTACCAAATCTTTTCAGTGAAACAGAGCTATACCTCCGAGACCGGATGCACCAGGAGCTGTGCGAGAACTGCACCCGATTGCTAGTCAGCAGCTATGACGCTTTAAAAGACCTGTGTCAATTTCACCCAACTTGCGCTGCCCAAGTTCATGTACTGCAGTTTGTCGCCGGTCCACTCCACGTTTCGAATCCTATTCCCATCCATCAGGTTGAGGAAAAATACAATTTTCGGAAACCTTATTTCCACCTGCCAAACCAGTTCTGGATTCACAAAAACCACAAAGTGGTTATTGAATCTTTACGAATTTTGAAGAAGCGCGGAACACTTCCCTTGATACTTGCCACCGGGAAAACAATTGACCATCGCCAACCCGATCATTTCAATAATCTTAAATCCATGATCGAGAAACATGGCCTGGCGGATAGTTTTCGGGTTCTTGGGGTAATTCCCTACAATGAGTTAGTGGCACTGATGAAAAATGCACTTGCCCTGATTAACCCGTCTCTATTCGAAGGATGGAGCAGTACCGTTGAGGAGGCTAAATCCCTCGGCAAAAAAATTATACTTTCTGATATCCCTATTCACCGGGAACAAAACCCATCTACTGGAATATTTTTCGTACCTGAAGATCCAGAAGGTTTGGCTAATATTTTGGAAGCGATCATGTACAATACTGACCCTACAACAGATCATTCCATGGTGATCGACGCACAAAATGCCTTGACGGCACGGAAAAATTCTTTTGCTCAAAATTACCAGGACATTGTTCTGAGCCTTATCGATGACTCCAAGAGAGATTACCGGTAAACTTTAGAGTGAAGCTGCTTTTTCTTTGCAAACGTCGCCCCCAAGGTCGTGACCTGCTCACTAGTCCCTATGGACGATTTTACCACCTGCCCCTTTTACTGGCACAACAGGGGCATCAGGTCACCATTCTGCTCTGCAGTTACAAAAAAGAGCCGGATCATTATGACGTTCACGATCAAAATGGCATTCGGTGGTATTCAATCAGCCTCGCCGGGCTAAATATTTTCCGCTATTATCGCACGGCCTGCAGGCTAGGCAAGTTACACACCCCAGACTGGATCATTGGCTTTTCCGACACATGGTATGGAATTCTTTCAGCACACCTTGCCCACCACTTCGGCTGTAAATCACTAATCGACGCCTACGACAATTACGAAAGCTATATCCCCTGGTGCATACCTTTGCATCGTTTATGGCGCCACTCAATGTCCAAAGCAACTGTGGTTACTGCTGCAGGGCCTCAGCTCGCCCATTTTATGAGCAACTCAGTTGGGGGACGACAGGTCAATGTCATCGAGATGGCTGCCGACCCGTGCTTCTCTCCTCTTTCAAAATCTGACTGCAGAAAACAGTTAGGTTTACCCCACGATAAGATTCTATTGGGCTATTCAGGATCGCTCCATCAAAGCAGAGGAATACATATACTTTTCTCATTATTTGAAAAGCTTAGAAATTTACTGCCGAATGCAGAACTCATTCTTTCTGGTAGGTTATCAAAAAAAACAGATGTACCGCCTCACGTGCGCTGGCTGGGCTATCTGCACGCAAAAAAGGTCCCCCTTCTGATAAATTCACTGGACCTCATGTTTGCAATCAATAAACCAGGAGGCTTTGGCAATTATAGCTATCCCGTCAAAATATATGAGGCCCTTGCCTGCGGCGTCCCTATTGTTGCCACGGACTTACCGGCGACGTCCTGGGTTTTACGAGATCACCCAGACTGGCTGTTCAATCCGGAAAATACGGAGTCCTCCATCAAGACAATCATTTCCGCTCTTCACACGCAGTCATTGCGCTCTCCTCTTTCTAACTGGCAAAATTCTGTACAGAATCTTGAAAGTTTACTCAATAGCCATGCATGAGGAGATAGGGCACAACTCTGCAATGTGATTTTTCCGAGGCATCGAACAATTATCCTCAAAGCACAAGACTAGCTTTCTCGTCAGCCCGAATCTCTTATCCGGGCCAAGATCACTGCTTCCGAGCATACGCCCTAAACAAATCAATATATTGCCTCGCTATCACCGCCCAGTCATATTTTTCAGCAGCAGATTTTCTGGCACGCGTCTTCATTTCGGAATAACTCTCCAATCGCTCGAGGACACTAACAATTTTCTTTGCCAATACATTCGTTTCTCCTGGCGGAACCAAAAAACCGGTTTGATCCTCTACAATGATATCTTCAATCCCTCCTCCCCTGGTTCCCATCACCAAGCAACCACTCATAGATGCCTCGACAAAGGTGAGCCCGAACCCTTCTCTATCTCCGCCACGAGCTTGGATGGAAGGCCCGACAAAAAGATCAGCAGATGCATAATACATGGGCAATTTGGTGTTTTCTATACCTCCAACAAACAGTACATCTTTATCCAGCCCATTACGTTGCACCTGATCAAGCAGTTGCCCCTCTAACTCCCCCTGTCCGACGATTAACAATCGTGCGTCAGGAAAACGTTGAATAACTAGCGACATAGCATCTATCAAAAAATTCAGCCCTTTGACTTCACTCAGGCGACCGACAAAAAGCAAAAACGGTCCATGTATGCCGTAGAGTTTCCTAAGGATATCGTTCTTGTTTTTCGGAGAAAATACCGCTGAATCCACCCCCATTGGAATAATGTCTGTCAGATCACCTGCCGTTACATCATTACCAAGCACATATGCCACGGCGGAACTGACAGTTATGATCTGATCAGAATTTCTGACAATCCACCTCTTCACCAAAAGAAGTAGCATTGCCCTCAGACTAAATACATCTGTACCATGTGCAGTTATAACTACTGGAATATGAAATATTTTTTTAATGACCACAGCCAGCAATCCCTGTGGGATCAACCAGTGCGCGTGGATTATAACTGGCCTTATGCGATAACACAGAACAACTAGTGAAAAAAATTGGGATAGGAGAAAAAATGGTAAGATCAGGCAATAAAGTTTGTTTCTACGCAGCTTTGGAACAATCCCCTGTCCTCCCGCCAGCGTTTCAAAACGAGAATAAAAATACCGAAAACGGTGAACATGTACCCCTTCCATTTGCTCTTGGACCATGGCACCTGGGTAATGGGGTGTATGCACTGTCACATCAAAGGTATCTGTCAGTCTTTTTGAAAGCTCGTAAACAAAGGGAGGGTCAGTATCATCTTTCCAACGGGGAAAGGTCGTTGTGAGCACAAGAAGCTTTGGCTTGTTCCCGACCATGGCTATTCAACTCGATCATAGCGCATCTGGCTGATCTGCTCGGCGACAAGTCCAATCATGAAGACAATGATCGCACTGTTGAAAAGCAGGGCAGACATGTTCGTAAATCGCCCGTAATTGATAAAGGTATAAGCGTAGTAGCAAAGGCCCGTCAAAAGGAAGAAAAAGCTAATTGGCAGAAACACTCGAAACGGAGAAAAAAGTGTCGCGATCTTGGTGATAATCAGAAAAAATCGTGTCCCATCACGAAGCAGTTTTATCTTGCTTTTGCCTTTTCTGGCCTTGGCCTTGATGGGAATGTATTTAACACTGCGGCCGCTGCGGAGATAGCCGAGGGTTAAGGTTGAAGGATAGGAGAAGGTGTTGGGCAGCAAATAAATAAACTGCTTAGCCACCGAGAGTCGAACCACTCGAAAACCGCTGGTCAAATCTTGAACATTAAATCGAGTCACATAGGAGGCGAATTTGTTGTAGAGCCAGTTGGCCAGGTCTCGGTGCACGCTTGTTTCAGATTGAGAAGTTCGTGCCCCCACCACCATATCAAATTGCTCTTTGTGTTCAAGGAGCCTGGCAATATCTTCTGGCTGATGCTGGCCATCGGCATCCATCATCAATACCCATTCCCCTTGAGCACAGCGGAGGCCTGATTTGATAGCGGCGCCGTTACCTATATTATAGGGATGTGGCCAGACATGGGCTCCGGCAGCCATGGCCTCCTGCATGGTGTTATCTGTTGATCCGTCATCTACAACCAATACTTCAAAATCTGGATGGAGCGTGCGTATTTTTTCTATGGTACGGCCGATACTGCCTTCCTCGTTATAGGCAGGCAAGAGCACCGTTACTTCATATTTCTTTTTTTGTTCCATGGGGTGCTCCGATTCGAATCATAATGATCTGCACTACAGACATGCCGATAGATATTCGAGGATTTATACACGAAATAATTCCTGTTGGGGTTCGTCCCTCACTGCCAACCTACAAAGTTGAGGATATCGAAAGATCGTGGTAGTGACGTGGATCCAGAATGACAAGACAAACTGTTCATCGGTGGGCACGATACTGCCGTGCGCCACCCTACACTCTCCTCTTGGAATCAAATAAAAGTGTAAAGCAAAATGGAGAATAAATGCAAAGGGTTTCGCCTCATTGATGGAACGCATGGTTCATCAGTTGAGAGAAACCCTCTACAAGCTCAGCCATGGCTGGGTGAACTCCCCGGCATCTGCCCAAGCAGCACCCCCCATTATAGAATAGACCTAATCAATATTGTGAAACGGATTCACATGTTGACCGTGGCTTCGTTTTTTATCCGTGATAATCACGTCCTTGACGCCATTGACACCACGAATCATCGCTTCGACTCGTTTGAGTAGATCAGGATCTGCCCGCAGAACCTCTCCGATATTGTCAAGCTTCACCACACCATCATTTACGCAGCACTCCAACAGAAGAGAGTAATTGATCAGCAGTGAATTCACCTTGGCACAAAGCACCTGGTTTTCCAAAACCTTTGTGGACTCAGGTGTCGTTTGAAATACAGGTTTCTGCAAGGTCTCACAAATAAGATCGACCGCATCGTCAACGGTCAACTTATCAATGAGAATGACCATATCATAGAGGCGACTATCCCAGGTATCGATCCCATAGAGTTTCACGCCCCAACGCCTGCGCTCTTCATCATCTTTATGAAGGATATTGACCGCATCCTTCTGAGAGACATTATCACGTCGCATAACCTCAGCAACACGATCTTCCATGCTGGCTAAAACGCGAACCTTCAGCACATGAGGGATGTGGCGCAGAAAGTACTGCCCTGCCAATCCGTGGTAGACGATGTTATCTTCCTGGACATGTTTAAGCAGTGCGTACTGATAATAGCTAATGTATCGCTCTTTACCGTGACGAAACCGCTCTAAAATGGAAGGAGAATCATGGATAGCACGAATCAGGTTAATCTCAGGAATGTTAAATTCCTCTGAGGCTTCCAGTAGAATTTCCCGTGAAACACAACTGTAATTCAATTTTTGCGCAAGCTTTTCAGCTACGCATTTACCCCGGCTATACGACCCCCGAGAGATGGAAACAATAGGCATGAAAGTTTCTCCGTGGTTGGTTTGAGATGTTGTTTCGGAAGCCTACCCCAAGAGTCTTGTCAGGAACAAAGCCAACTCAAAGCAAGCGAAACGAAGAGCCGCATACAGCATTTACATAAAAAATATACCATACCTCACCGGTTTCAATCAATTTTATTACATTGAACCAAAATTTCATTTTTACTGCTTCGGAAAGTCTACCGCCCTGACTGAGCCAAGGACTCATCAAGAATGCATAAGTACCAAAAAATAACTCGCCCTCTAATAGACTGTTTTTTGGTTCTTATTAAATAAATTTTATTCCAAAACCAGCCCCAAAACCACCCCGCTGGACATTTTGCCCCACCTCGTCAAATAGCTGTATCATAATGACACATTACTGTTTAACTCGTCGAAACGATGTCATTATCATTAACACACAATCCTCTTCTTCAATTCGCTCCATGAACAAAAGTTCGCGCAAGGCTCAATTTGTCCCGTTTGCCCCTCCAAAATTAGGGAATCCCCCTTTCCCCATCCATGGGACATTTTAACCACCCCTTGCAAACTCCAGTGTCATCCTGACTCGCCTCGAAATACACCTGTCAGTTTTGGTCGATTCTAGGAAGGATTCACCTATCGCCTTCTCCTAAAATGACAAAAATATCTCATATATCCAGCATGGCACAGGGATTGCCTTAAGGAAAATGCGCACATCGTTGGATCCAAAGATAGCAGAAAACTTTTTGCAGAACGTAGAAGAAACTCAATTTCAAAAAAGGATGGTTTCATTATGGCAGTTCGTGAAGAAGTATACGGTTATTTTATTCCTTCAGTAACCCTGATCGGTATTGGTGCTTCCAAAGAGATCCCCGCAAAAATCAAAGCGCTTGGCGGTTCCAAACCGTTGATCGTTACTGATAAGGGTATCACCGGCGCTGGCATCACCAAAGTTATCACCGATCTGCTGGATGCAGCCGGCATGGGTTATGTTGTCTATGACGAAACAATCCCGAATCCCACCGACAAAAACGTTCACGACGGCGTTGACATCTACAAAAAAGAAGGTTGCGACTCTCTGATCACCCTGGGCGGCGGTTCCTCCCATGACTGCGGTAAAGGTGTAGGTCTGGTTGTTGCTAATGGTGGTAAAATCCAGGACTTCGAGGGTGTGGACAAATCCACCAACCCCATGCCTCCTTACCTGGCTGTAAACACCACTGCCGGTACCGCTTCTGAGATGACCCGTTTCTGTATCATCACCGACCTGGCTCGTCACGTGAAAATGGCCATCGTTGACTGGCGTGTAACCCCGGGTATCGCTGTTGATGATCCTCAGCTCATGGTTGGTATGCCGCCGGCACTGACCGCTGCTACCGGTATGGATGCTCTGACCCATGCTGTTGAGGCTTATGTTTCCACCATCGCTACCCCGATGACCGACTCTGCTGCAGAGAAAGCCATCGAGCTGATCGCTAAACATCTGCGTCCTGCAGTTGCTAACGGCGCTGATATTGAGGCTCGTGAGGGTATGTGTTTTGCGCAGTACCTCGCTGGTATGGCATTCAACAACGCCAGCCTTGGTCACGTACATGCTATGGCCCATCAGCTGGGTGGTTTTTATGACCTGCCCCATGGTGAGTGCAACGCCATTCTCCTGCCCCATGTAGAGAAGTTCAACCTGATCGCTAAAATCGACCGTTTCGTCAAAATCGCTCAGCTCATGGGCGAGAACACCGAAGGTCTGTCTCCGCGTGATGCTGCTGAGCTCGCTCTGGAAGCCATCAAAAAACTTTCCTCCGACATCGGTATTCCTGCCGGTCTTATCGAGCTGGGTAAACGCTACGGTAAAGAGGTTAAGGCTTCTGATATCGACACCATGGTGGCCAATGCTCAGGTTGACGCTTGTGGCCTGACCAATCCGCGTCGCCCGAAAGATGCAGACGTAGCAGCCATCTACACCGCTGCTCTGTAATCTTTAAGCAGTAACCTGACGTACAACCTGCGTCACAGGGACTCTCAAGGGGATGGTGAATCGCTTTCCCCATCCCCTTGAAACCCACATTATATTCTCAGGTTATAAAAAATATACGGGTGGTGATTGCACCGGTCTTATCCTCCCCCTCTCCGATGAGACCGTAGACTGCGACCAGCGCCCCAAAGAATGCCGGTGGAGCCTGCCCCTGTTATCCCTGAACTTGGCCTGCGTGGGCTTCACCGGCCCCTTACGAGTTACGCTGTGGTTGGCGTTGCGGGACGCTATACGCGTCCCGCGTTTCTACACCTTGTAAACATTGATTTGGAAGAGAGGCGCAGGGACTTTACTCCTTGTGTCCCTGTGCCTCGATTCCTCATTGGCCAGGAGGTGCACAAACAACGCAAACGTAGCGCCACCAAAGTCTGAAGTGCGCGGTATTGTAGCAAAATTAGCTTTTTGTTGGTCCGCACAAGCCAGACAGCACCGACTCGTTTTCACCGGCAGGAAAACGGCTCTCTGTTGTCTGGCATTTTTTGTTTCTTCATTCAATACGGAATATCCGTATAGTTCACTCACAAATTTCATGGGAGTCACTCATGCAGAAAAAGAAGTTGCTGGTGAACGGTATAGAGCGCACGGTAATGGCCGCTAGCTCTGACCTGCTGTCCGATGTCATTCGTAAAAACCTGCACCTGACCGGTACCAAGGTTGGTTGCGGCAAAGGACAGTGTGGAGCTTGTAACGTGATCTTGGACGGCAAACTGATCCGTTCTTGTATTACTAAAATGAACCGTGTACCCGATGGAGCATCCATCACCACCATCGAGGGGATCGGTACCCCCACTGCTCTCCACGCCCTCCAGGCTGCCTGGATGCTCCATGGCGCAGCACAGTGTGGTTTCTGTACACCTGGATTTATTGTTTCCGCTAAAGCACTTCTGGACGAAAATGCAGATCCTTCGCGCGAAGAAGTTCGCGACTGGTTCCAGAAACATAAAAATGCCTGTCGTTGTACCGGTTACAAACCGCTTGTTGATGCAGTCATGGATGCGGTTAAAGTACTCAACGGCAAGATGACCATGAAAGACCTGGCCTATCAGCTGCCTGAAGACGGCAAAGTACTGGGTACCTCCATGCCGCGTCCAAGCGCAGCTGCCAAAGTTACTGGTACCTGGGACTTCGGTGCAGACCTGGCCCTCAGCCTTCCTGAAGACACTCTCCAGTGCGCCCTGGTTCAGGCCGAAGTTCCCCATGCAAATATTCTCTCCATCGACACCTCTGAAGCAGAGAAAATGCCTGGTGTATTCAAAGTTGTTACCCACAAAGACGTTCAGGGTAAAAACCGCATCACCGGTCTGATCACCTTCCCCACCAACAAAGGTGACGGGTGGGAGCGTCCGATCCTCTGTGATACCAAAGTATTCCAGACTGGTGACGCGATCGCCATCGTTTGTGCCGATACCGAGAAAAACGCAAAAGCAGCAGCAGCAAAAGTAAAAGTTGAGTTGGAAGAACTGCCCGCGTACATGAGTGCACCTGCTGCCATGGAGCCCGATGCCATCGAGATTCATCCTGGTACCCCAAACATCTACTACATTCAGAAAGTTGCCAAAGGTGAAGAGACCGCTCCCATCTTCGAAAAAGCAGATGTAACCATCGAGGGTGATTACTACACCAGCCGTCAGCCGCATCTTCCTATTGAGCCGGATGTCGGATTTGCCTACTATGCCGAAGATGGCAAGCTGATGATTCACTCCAAATCCATCGGTCTGCATCTGCATCTCTACATGATCGCTCCTGGTCTGGGTGTTGAGCCTGAAGACATCGCCCTGGTACAGAACAATACCGGTGGTACCTTTGGCTACAAGTTTAGCCCCACCATGGAAGCCCTGGTTGGTGCCGCAGCCATGGCCACCAAACGTCCGGTCTACCTCTGCTACGATTACGCTCAACAACAGATCTACACCGGTAAACGTTCCCCGTTCTGGACAACTGTCCGTCTTGCCTCCACCAAAGATGGCGAGCTCCTTGGTATGGAGACCGACTGGTCTGTTGACCATGGTCCTTACTCTGAGTTCGGCGATCTCCTGACTCTGCGCGGTGCTCAGTACATCGGTGCCGGGTATGACATCAAGAACATCCGTGGTGAAGGCCGCACCGTTGCTACCAACCATGCATGGGGTGCTGCTTTCCGTGGATACGGCGCACCTGAGTCAGAATTCCCGTCTGAAGTTCTCATGGACGAACTGGCTGAAAAACTGGGCATGGATCCCTTTGAGCTGCGCTACAAAAACGTGTATCGCAAAGGTTCCACCACCCCCACAGGTCAGGATCCTGAGGTATACTCCCTGCCTGAGATGATGGATAAGATTCGTCCCAAGTACGAAGAAGCCAAAAAACGCGTTGCTGCAGAGTCCACCGATGCCATCAAGAAAGGTGTTGGTATCTCCATCGGCGTGTACGGTGCTGGCCTTGACGGCCCTGATACCTCTGAGTCCGATGTTGAGCTCAATGCCGATGGCACTGTAACCATCTTCAACTGCTGGGAAGACCACGGACAGGGCGCTGACATGGGTACCCTCGCCGTTGCTCACGAAGCACTGCGTCCGCTTGGATTGAGCACCGATCAGATCAAACTGGTTATGAACGATACCTCCATGTGTCCGAACTCCGGCCCTGCTGGTGGTAGCCGGAGCCAGGTTGTTACCGGACAGGCAATTCGCGTTGGTTGCGAAGAGTTGATCAAAGCCATGACCAAGGCCGATGGTTCGTTCCGTACCTATGACGAGATGGTTGCCGAAAACATTCCCACCAAAATTAATGGAAAATGGACAGCACCGGCCAGCGACTGTGACGCAAATGGACAGGGTAATCCTTTCTGCTGCTACATGTATGGTGTGTTCCTCTCAACGGTTTCCGTCGAAGTAGCCACAGGTAAAACTACAGTTGATTCCATCTCCTGTGTTGCCGATGTCGGAACTGTGGTCAACAAGCTGGTTGTTGATGGTCAGATTTACGGTGGTCTGGCTCAGGGTGTTGGTCTTGCACTGACCGAGGATTTCGAGGACATCAAGAAACACTCCACCCTGGCAGGCGCTGGCTTCCCGTACATTAAACAAATCCCAGATGACATGGAGATAATGTACGTAGAGTCTCCACGCCCTGATGGCCCCTATGGTGCATCTGGTGTAGGTGAGATGCCGCTGACCGCTCCGCACTGCGCAGTTGTCAATGCAATTCACAATGCCTGTGGTGCATGGGTCCGTCACCTTCCTGCACTGCCGGAGAAGGTACTGGCTGCTATGCCCAAATAACACCTAATCCCGTGAATAAGAGGGAGGCAAGAGAGTTACATCTTCGCCTCCCTTTTTTTTTCAAGATTTTCTCAAGGCATCCTCAATTTTCCTCCCCATACCAGCGATATCATGAATCAAATTCAGCTCAGAGAACTTGAATCCAAGTGCATCCAGGAAGAATATCCTTTTTGCAGTGCGGCTTGTCCCATTCATGTGGATGTTCGTGCCTTTATGGCTGCTCTTGCCAAAGGTGATACTCGAGGAGCGCGGCGTGTTCTTGATCGGACCATGCCCTTTCCTGAAATTCTTGGTAGGATCTGCGATCACCCCTGTCGCAGCCACTGCAAGCGCAGTGAAATCGATGCGCCTCTAGCCATTGGCAGCTTGGAACAGTTCTGCGTTGGCGCCACCAATACAGTCATAAAACTGCCCAAACTCCCTTCCAAGGGAGGAAAATTCGCTATTCTCGGAGCAGGCCTCTCCGGGATGACAGCAGCTCTCGATCTCAGCCGAAAGGGACGTCCGGCAACCATTTTCACCAGCGCTTCAACCCTGGGCGGCTCTTTACAGCAGCTGGATGAATCAGTTCTCCCCGCCAAGGTCTTCAGCCAGGCCCAGGAAATGCTCGCCCATTACGGCGTGGAAATACACACCACGGCTTCCCTTGATCTAGAAGCGATCTCGGCTATCTTGGCTGAATATGATGCTGTCTATTGTGACCTCGACGATATTGAGCAAAATCTGCTCCCCTTTTCTCTTGAAAGCATCGATGCCATCACCCTGGCAACCAGCCAGGAAGGTTGCTTTGCCGGTGGAGGCACCTCAGCAGACGGCTCATTCTCTCCCGTCTTCCAGGCAGAACAGGGACGACGCGCAGCACTCTCCATTGAACGTTTTGTGCAAAAAGTCTCCATGACAGCCCAGCGCGATAAAGAAGGTGCCTGCGCCACCCGCATGTACACCTCCATCGCTGATATGGCCCCTGTTACCGAGGTCATTCCCGCTGATACAACGGCGGGTTTTACGGCTGATGAGGCAAAACAGGAGGCTGGTCGCTGCATTCAGTGTGAATGCCTGGAATGTGTCAAACAATGTGTCTACCTCCAGGAATACAAAGAATACCCCAAACCCTGGGCCCGTAAAATCTTTAACAGCCAGACCATTGTCCAGGGAACCCGTATGGCCAACAAGATGATCAACGCCTGCAGCCTTTGTGGCCAGTGCACGGTCATCTGCCCTAACGATTTCCCCGTTGCCGAGGTCTGTCGGACCTCCCGTGTTGACCTGGTTGAAACCGCCCATATGCCGCCTTCACCCCACGAGTTTGCCTTGGAAGACATGGAATTCAGCCTCAGTGACTACTGTGCGCTGGTTCGGCATCAGCCAGGAACAACCAGCAGTGGGTATGTATTCTACCCGGGCTGCCAGCTTTCCGGTTCCAATCCTGAAGCGGTGAAACAAACGTATGCCTTTCTTCAAGAGACTCTTACCGGTGGCGTTGGCCTGATGCTCGGCTGTTGCGGCATACCAGCCCATTGGGCAGGACGGGAGCAGCTCTTTGCCGACACCATGGCGGCCTTTACCAAGAATGTAGAGCAACTGGGTACCCCCACGGTTATCACCGCCTGCTCCTCCTGCCTTTCGATCTTTAAGGAATTTGCACCGAACCTGACTGCTGTCTCCCTTTGGGAAGTGCTCGACAGAGTAGAATTGCCCAAAACGACGACCAAACCTGCGCATGCGCTCACCCTCCATGATCCCTGCACCGCCCGTGAACAACAGGGGCTTCGCACAAGCGTACGTAACATCTGCAGCAAAGTTGGGATTGAGGTTGTCGAACACGACTTTAACGGTGCAACCACCGACTGCTGCGGCTATGGCGGCCTTATGCAGTACGCCAATAGAACACTGGGAGAGAAAGCGGTCGCCCAAAAAGCCAATCGCAGTGAACTCGATGGCCTCGCTTATTGTGCCATGTGTCGTGACAATTTGGCCGCCCACGGTGGCCCTGTCGCCCACCTGCTCGACTACCTATTTGCGACCACTGAAAACGATCCGCTTGCTCGCACCAACCCGGGCTACTCCCGGCGTCATGAAAATCGGGCTCGTTTAAAAAATGACCTGCTCACCAGCCTCTGGCAGGAAGAAACCATCGATAGACCGGCACATACAGCAATCACCATTGAGCTCAGCGAAGAGGTGGAACAGCTTCTCAACAACAGGCTCATCTTGCTGGAAGATCTCCAAAAAGTTATCCATCATGCTGAAAATAGTGGCAGCTACCTGGTTAACCCTACAAATGGACACCGCCTCGCCAAGTACCGCCCAATTCGCGTTACCTATTGGGTCGAGTATGAACCGCTTAAAGGTGGCTACCTGGTTCACAACGGGTACAGCCACCGCATGATACTGCCGGAGGATCAAAAATGAGTCAGTTTTCCTTTGTCGAAGCCACAGACTGGCAATGTGCCGCCTGCAATCAGACGCTTGAGGCCACCAAGGTGCAGGTAACCTATCTCAAGTCTGCCTTCCATGTCGAGCTGATGACCTGCCCCAAATGTGGTTTCACGCTCATTCCTGAAAGCCTGGCAACAGGAAAGATGCTCGAAGTTGAGCAACTCTTGGAAGATAAGTAGGGAAATTTCGCCATGGAATCAAGCTGCCTATTTCGCACCAGCACCCCACTCCCCCTGTATGAGCAGGATGAACTTCAGGCTCTGACCGGCGGTACGCTCCGGCCCGGAGGGCTTGCCCTCACTCGCGAACTACTGCGCTTTTGTCAGTTTGAACCGGGGAACTCGGTGCTGGATATCGGCTGTGGCCTTGGTCATAGTTTGGAGATGTTGGCCCGAGAGTTTGTGCTCAAACCGACAGGCGTCGATCCATCCTTTGCCATGCTTGCTAAAGCGAACAAACAGGCCCCCATGGCAACTATCCTCGAGGGAGATGCCACACACCTGCCTTGTGAAGATTCGTCTTTTAATGGTGTCCTTTGCGAATGCGTGTTGTCGTTAACTGACAGCATGGAACAAAGTCTCAGCGAAATGTACCGCGTGCTGAAACCAGGGGGCCACCTTTTACTCAGTGATATTTACTGCAAACGACTTTCGCTGCAGGCTCAGCTGCCTGAAATCAAGAGTTGCATAACACGAGCGGTGCCGTTGGAGCAAATTACCGAGGGCCTGATGCAAGCAGGGTTTAGCCTGACACTTGTGCAAGACCGCTCAGATCTGCTCAGGCAGCTTGCTGGCCAGATTATCTTTTCCTACGGCAGCCTGGAAAAATTTTGGTCGCTGTTCATGGATGAAGAGGCAGCACACCATACCACCTGCGCATTGGCTTCGGCTCCGCTTGGGTATTACGTGGTAGTTGCTACGAAGTGAATTAAAGAAAGTATAAGGAGTCCCAATGGATGACACAGCGCTGCGGGTGATGCAGCTCAATGCCCAAGGATACTGCTGTAGCCAGATTATGATGCAGCTGGCCCTTGACGATATGGGTGAGGAAAACCCGGCTCTTATTCGCTCAATGGCAGGCCTCTGTGAAGGATCTGGCTGTGGAGATCTCTGTGGTGTTGCCAGTGGAGGAGCCTGTGTACTCTCGCTTTATGCTGCAAAAGGCAGCGATGAAGAGCAGCAGTTAGACAATTACCCGATCATGCTCTCCCAATTTATGGACTGGTTCAAAGCCAGCGCCAACGAATGGGGTGGCATCCGTTGCGAAGATATCGTTGCCTATCAAGGTGGTCGCAAGCCCGAGGTCTGCGGAGACATCATGCTGCGGGCCCGTGAAACCATACTCGCCTTACTCATGGAGAACGACATTGACCCTAGCCTGCCTCGAGACCAAACAAACAGTTTCTAATCACGCAATCGAGCTCCTCTCGTCCACATCCAGCGTTTGTCCAGTCTGTATGCAGCGTGTGGCTGCCATACGAGAACAACAGGGGAATACCGTCTACCTGGTCAAACACTGTCCGGAGCATGGGACCTTTCGCACCGTTATCTGGCGGGGCAATATTCCCTTCTCGACATGGTTGCGGCCTAAAAAGCCTTCTGCTCCTCTGCAAGCATTCACCGAGGTGAATCGGGGCTGTCCCTTTGATTGCGGCCTTTGTTCTGCGCATGGCCAGCATACCTGTACCGCACTGATCGAGATCACCAGCCGCTGTAATCTTCGCTGTCCCGTTTGTTTTGCCGATGCCGGAGCCGAGCAGCCAGCCACAGAACCATCTCTTGAGCGCATTGGCTTTCTCTACGACCAGGTCATGGCCGGCTCTGGCCCAAGCAACATCCAACTCTCCGGTGGCGAGCCCACCATGCGCGAAGATCTGCCAGAGATTATTTGCCTGGGCCGACAAAAGGGATTTCACTTTATCCAGCTCAATTCCAACGGACTCAAGCTCGCTGCAACCCCCGACTATGCGCTCAAACTCAAAGAAGCCGGACTGGCTTCCGTGTTTCTCCAGTTTGATGGGGTAAGCGCTGCCACCCATCTGGCGCTGCGGGGACGCGATCTAGTGAGCATCAAAGAGCAGGCCATTATCAACTGCGGCCAAGCAGGCTTGGGTGTGGTCCTTGTCCCCACTCTCGTACCGGGGGTGAACACCCAGGAGATTGGTGCCATCGTCGAATACGGTACGCAATTTGCACCCACCGTTCGTGGTGTTCATTTTCAACCCATCTCCTACTTTGGCCGTTTTCCCGAACCACCGGCTGACCGTGATCGCATCACCCTGCCCGAGGTGATTGAACAGATCGAGGTGCAAAGCCAGGGGCACATCAGTCGAGAGAACTTTGCCCCGCCTGCCTGTGAACATGCGCTCTGTTCCTTTCATGGCAACTTCATCGTGCAGGAGGATGGTCAGCTTATGCCGCTTGGTAGTGGCAGCGCCTGCTGTTCAACCGCTGAGCCCCAGGCTATTCCCGCCCTGGAAGGACGTCAGAAAAGCGTCAATTTCACCGCCCGTCAATGGTCCTTGCCTTCTCTTCCTCAATCAGCCACTCAAGGGTGTGATTGCAAGTGTACAGATCAACCCCAAGATGATTTTGATCGATTTCTTGCACGGGCCCGCACCCACACCTTTTCGCTTTCGGCCATGGCCTTTCAAGATGTGTGGAACCTGGACCTGGAACGACTGCGGGGCTGCTGCATTCATATTGTTTCTCCAGAGGGGAAGCTGTTTCCTTTTTGTGCCTATAATCTCACCTCCAATCAGGGGGAACCGCTCTATCGAGGGGTACCGCGAACATGACCCCCACCACCCTGGAACCACTCGTCGCAGGTCAACTTGGTCAGCACGCCATTCCCCTTTCCCGAGCAACCATAGAGGAGTGGCAACTCCAGCGGCTCAAAGAACAGCTCCATTACTGCAGGGAGCATTCATCGTTTTACCGAGAACACTTGCGCCCAGTTGCTCCGGGATCGATTCAATCTCTTGATCATCTCTCTCTCCTTCCCTTTATCACAGAGAATGATCTGCGAGCACATGGGGCAGGCATGCTCTGTATGAGCCAGGATAATATTGCTCGAATCATCACTATGCAGAGCTCCGGCACAACTGGCCCGCCTAAAAGACTTTTTTTTACTCAAGATGATCTTGAACAGACCCTTGATTTTTTCCATTTGGGTATGCAGCACATGGTCGATTCCGGTCAGAGCGTTGTCATCTTACTCCCCGGTTCGACACCGGATTCCACGGGGCATCTTCTTACCAGGGCCTTAGAGCGCGGTAACGTTCAAAGCCACATCATTGGTCTTGTTACCCATCCTGACGAGGCCGTACGGGCACTCTCCAAGCTCCAGCCTGATGTACTGGTTGGTTTTCCGGTGCAGATACTGGCCATCGCCCGTATGGCAGCCCACCTGCAACTCTATATAGGCAAAATTCGCTCGGTATTGCTCTGCTCGGATTATATTCCAGACAGCCTGCGCGCTGAGCTCACCCAACTCCTTGGTTGTGAAATCTTCACCCACTATGGCACCACAGAAACCGGACTCGGAGGCGGGGTCGATTGCTGGCACCACTGCGGCACGCATCTGCGCGAGGCTGATCTGCTCTTTGAAATTATTGACCCTGTCAGTACCCTACCGCTTGCTGATGGCCAGTGGGGGGAGATTGTTTTTAGCACCTTAACCAGAAAGGGGATGCCCCTGATTCGCTATCGAACCGGAGACAAGGGCCGCCTTCTCCCCGGGACATGCCCCTGTGGCAGCACCATCCGCCGTCTTGACCAGGTTATGGGGCGCATCAACCAGACCTGCCTGCTCAGCAATGGCCATCGACTGGGGTTGGATATTCTCGACGAGGCTCTTTTTCCCCTCCCGGATTTGCTTGATTTCAGCGCCCGGCTCTCGATCAAAGACCAACAAGAACACCTGTATATTGACCTGAAACTTCTTCCCAGCCGCAGCGAACATTGGCAACAATCGGCCCGGGAACTTTTATCTGCCGTTCCAGCCTTAGAGGGGATTGAAATCATCTTAAACGCGCCACCAGAGACGAACATTCACCCGGCAAAACGAACGCTTGAAGACCATCGTAAGGATATTCAACCATGAAGAAACTCATTCAACAGATCTGTACCACTTTGGATGACTCCCAGGACCTGATCCTGGCGACGATCTCCAGCCAATCAGGCTCTACCCCACGCGTTGCGGGTGCCAAAATGATCATCCTCCGTGATGGGTCCATCGGGGGCACCATTGGTGGCGGTCAGGTCGAGGCCATGGCCATTGAATCGGCGGTACAATGCTTTGAGAGTAAAGTCTCTAAACGTCAGACCTTTGATCTGACCAACAGTATGGCAGCCAACACTGACATGATCTGCGGTGGACGCATGGAGATCTTTCTCGAATATATCGCTGCAAACGATGTCAACCGTGCTGTCTTCCACCAGTTGCTTGAATCCATGCAAGCCGGAAACAGGATCACCCTGGTCTGCCCCTTATCCGACACCGCGGAGGTTGAGCCACGTTTTGTCGTTAACCACCGTGGTACTCCCAGCCGCATGGATATCTCCGACGGACTGCTCTCTGCCATCAAGCAGGTGCGATCGTCCACCTCTGCCGCCACCCTGATAGAACATGAAGGTAAGGAATACCTGCTCTCCTATTTTGCCGTAGCCGGAACTGTCTACCTGTTGGGCGCAGGCCATGTCTCCGCCTGTACGGCCGAGGCCGCCACCCGGGTTGGTTTTCGTATTGTGGTCATGGATGATCGGGTTGAATTTGCCAACCAGGATCGCTTTCCAACAGCCGATGCAATTAAGGTGCTCGATTCTTTTGACGATTGTTTTCAAGGTTTTGAGATCGACCAGGATTCCTACCTTGTCATCGTCACCCGTGGGCACATGCATGATATGGATGTTCTGGATCAGGCCTTACAGACCGATGCCGGATACATAGGCATGATAGGCTCACGAAAAAAACGGAATGCCATCTATAAAAAACTCATGGGTAAAGGTTTTAAAGAGGCACATCTTGATCAGGTCCACTGCCCCATAGGCCTTGGTATTGAAGCAGATACGCCGGAGGAGATTGCAGTTTCCATCGTCGGTGAGCTCATTTACCAGCGGGCGACAGGAAGAAAGCCCTGGCATCTGATTTGATTTGGGTTTAAATTAAATTGCTCTGAACAGCTAATTCACCTGATACTAGACAGATTTATCATCATATTCACTAGTTTACATGATCACTCCCTCAGCTCAGCGACTCTACATGTAGCGATCGCACACGTTAGGGTTCTTTCGTCACCACCAACCTACATCCCGGAAGCATGGTAGGTTGGCGGTGAGAGACGAACCTCAACATCAAAAGTACTTCACCTGTATTTTTCGTGGCGCTTACTCGACGTTCAGCTGAATTCTGATGGTGATCAAAGACGTATTTGCCATGTCACCAAAACCAAGCGCCATCATCATTGCAGGAGGGTACTCCTCACGCATGGGCGAACTCAAGGCCCTGCTTCCCATGGGCGGGACCACGGTACTGAACCAGTCGATCAACCTCTTTCGCTCCTGCGGTGTCAACGATATCATGGTCGTCACCGGTCATCGTGCAGAAGAAGTGCGGGCCATTGCAGAGAAAGCAGGCGTCCGCACCACCCATAATCCCGATTTTGCCCAGGGTATGTACAGCTCCATACGGGCTGGGGTACATGCCCTCTCTGCCAACTGTCATGGATGTTTTCTGCTCCCGGTGGACATTGCCCTGGTGCGACGAGGGACGGTGAGCCTCCTCTTGCAGGCCCAGGCCCAAGCACCGGCAAACATTTATTATCCGGTTTTTGAAGACCATCGTGGACACCCGCCCCTGCTTTCTTCCGAGTTGATGCACCTCATCCGAAACAGTGATGAACCTGAAGGTGGTTTGCGTACCATCCTTGCTACCCTGGAAGCGGAACACCCGGATCAGATTCGCGAGGTCCAGGTGGCTGATGCTAATATCCATTTTGATATGGATACCCCCGATGACTATTTTGATGGCTGCATTCGCTTTGCCCGTCAAGGTGTTCCCACCATGGCCGAAGCCAAGGCCATTATCGATCACATCTATGGCATGCCAGAAAAAGGTCTGGCCCATGGAAGGATGGTGGGCGATGTGGCGGGTATTCTCTGCCAGACTCTCATCCGCCATAATGGCCGCGAACTCAAGCCTCAGACCTGTCGGGTATGCGGACTGCTCCATGATATAGCCAAAGGCCATCCTCATCACGAAGAAACCGGGGCCACCTGGTTACGTGAGCTTGGTTTTGATGAAGCCGCCGAAATCGTGGGCGCCCATAAAGACATGGACTGGAAACCGGAGATGGGCGTAGGAGAGCGCGAACTGGTTCACCTGGCGGACAAGGTCGTTCGCGGGAGCCGAATGGTCCGGGTCAATGAACGATTTGAAGAAAAACTGACTCTCTTTAAAGATGATCCTGAAGCGGTTGAGGCCATCTTACGGCGCTATCGCTTAGCCCAGGACCTGGCTGCAGCGGTTGAGGCCGAGGTAGGCCAACCCCTGGAGCTCATCATGGAGATGGCCTTTGCCACATGCAGTCACTGATTTACCTGCTCCGCCACGGCGAGGTTGATTCGTCACGTCCTCGCCGTTTTCTGGGGCAATCGGATGTGCTCCTCAACGCAAATGGCATCAACCAGGCAATGCAGGTTGGCCTGGCCCTTGCCGACATTTCTTTCCAGCATGTCTTCTCTTCCCCGCTCAGCCGAGCGCTGCTGACCGCAGAACTGGTCAGTGGCTATCCTCCAAAAGCAATCCAGCCCATTGAGGCCTTCAAAGAAATTAACCTGGGAGCGTGGGAAGGGTTAACTGCCACAGAGGTGCAGGAGAAATACCCAGGCACCTATGAACAACGGGGAGAAAACATGGGAAGCTTCCGCCCTCCGGCAGGGGAAAGCTTCACCGACGTGGCCGCCCGTGCCCTGCCCGCCCTGCAAAATCTTGCCTGCACAAACACAGGTCCTTTTCTCATTGTGGCCCACGCCGGGGTCAATCGCGTCTTGCTGGCTTCGCTGCAACACACGCCAATTGATGACCTGCTCACCATCCCCCAGAATTATTGTTGTCTGAATATTCTCAGTTGCAGCTACAATGTTCTTTCTGTCCAGCAGATCAATCAAATTCATTATTGATCGAACGAACAAGGATAGATTGTGTGAGTGAGGCACGAACGAACCACAATCTTATCCGGGGTTGGACAAGCCCGGTCTCACAAAGGAAATAAATATTGCTCTGGAATATGCTGGAAGCACTACCAGGATGGTAGTGCTGAACGCAGGACGTAGGAATGCATTCGCCTGTATCAGGCGTAAAAAAGCGGCTCGCTGCTCATAAAAGAGTTTTCCTCCCGTGTGCTTCTTGACGGTGAAGCGGCGCCTCGCTTAAAGGTTACCCAGGTTGGCGGTAATCATTTCTAAAGCACACAATACGCATCGTTTGCTTGCAGTGCGGACAAGCAAACACTGGTCGGGGACGGGGCGGCTGCGGCCTGATAACGACGTGCAGGACCAACTGGACCAGCATACGGATTTTTTTCGCATTCCCGTGCAGGAATCCATATTCGCGCAGCCGCCTAAACCCGTTTGGCAGGACATGTTGAAGAAGCAGACGCAGAAACTCTTCTCCCCTAAGCGTCCTCTTCTGCATTGTCCCGGTAGCGCTGTCCCGGTACCTAAAGGTTACTTCGCCGTTGGTATTGGCAACGATGTTTTTTTCTCCAATCACGCCTCGGTACAAATACCTTGCGAGGTATTTCAAGGCCGGTGCGCCGGTGCCCATATGGTCGCAGTGGACAACCCATTTTTTCGGGACTTTGTCTGTGATCCGCAAGCCGATAGCATCTGCTCCGGCCAGGAACTTACCGCGAAAGGCTTTGGCCAAGGCAAAACCGTTGAAGAGATATTTCCCCGAGAGCTTTTTCCAAACCCGAGCCTGTTGGTCAATGCCACCTCCAGGGATCAGGACGTGGATATGCGGGTGAAATTCCAGTCTCCTTGAATGGGTGTGCAAGACCATGGTCATGCCGATCTCGGCGCCCAAAGATTTTGCATTGCGGGCGAATGAACGTAGGACTTCGGCAGCACACCGGAACATGAGCGAATAGACCTCTCCCTGGTGACGATAAGCCAACGAACGCAGCTGATAGGGCAAGGTAAAGGTCACCATGAAATAGGGCACAGGCAGGAGCTTTTCCCGTTGTTTGTCGATCCAGAGACTGGTCAGGTGATTTTGGCAGCGTGGGCAATGGCGGTTGCCACAGGAGAGCGGGCGCCACTGACCTTGCTGACAGTCAGGGCACTGCACGTAGAGTTCTCCGGAAGCAGGCGTTCGGCAACGGAGAATCGCATCAAGGGCCTTGCGTTGGTCCGGCAGGATAGTTTTGCCGAACCGCGCCATGAAGACATCGTAATATTGGTGAACAAGAGTGGCCAGGTCCATAGTTATCTCCCTGCCGGGTTGAGTTGCAGTGAGTTGACTAAAGCATTGATCGTTGCCTGGCTATCCAGTTCGGCAACATCGGTGAGATGAGTGTAACGGGCTGTGGTTGTGGGACTGGCATGACCAAGCAGAGCCTGGATATGCCGCAGGCTTAAGCCGGATTCGAGTAGGTGGGTGGCGAAGCTGTGGCGAAGGCTGTGGATCGAGATTTTTTTTTAATTCCACAGGAGGAGACCACCGCCTTCATGGCCTGCTGAGCACCTCCATTATTCATGTGGTTTGTCGCCTGCCGGATCGTTTCCATCGATCCCCGGTAATTGGGAAACAACAACTTCGGATGTTGGTGTTCACGCCAAAGCAGGCGCAGCGCTACCAGGGTACGGTGCGGCAAGGGAACGAGACGATCTTTATGCCCCTTGCCACGACGGACATGAACTCTCATGTGGCCGGTATCGATATCGCCGACCTGAAGAGACAAGGCTTCTTCCAGGCGAAGCCCCATGGAATAGGTGGTGAAGAGAAAGACGCGGTAACGGAGCTCCCGGCAGCCATGAATGATCCTGCCGATTTCATCACGGGTCAGGATATCCGGAATGGTTTTGACGACAGGTGCTTTGACTATATTGAGCCATTGCCAGTCTGTCTCCAGAACGTGTTTCCAAAAAAACATGAGACCGAGCCTGTCCAGCTTGACTGTACTCCAGGAGTACCCCTTGACCAATTTGGCAAAATACTCTTCCAACTCGTGTACGCTGAGTTTGTCGGGGCAACAATCGAAATATGAGACCAGTCGACGCACAGCCCTGCCGTAAGCATCTATTGTTTTGGCGCTTTTCCCTTGCAGGGCAAGCTTTTGCAGGTGGCGCTCATAGAGGGACTCGAATCGTTTAATTTCGGCTTTGTTCATAGTATACTCCTTGCTGTAAGTGTTTGAAAATTAAACTCTTACACGAGTATACACTGGTTTTTATTCTGCCGCGCAGCGGCTTCGTCCAACAAAACGTTGGGGTTCCTTCGTCACCGCCAACCTACCTTACTTCCCAGATATATGGTAGGTTGGCGATGAGGCACGAACCCCAACAAGCAAATACGGTTGACTTCCCACCCCTCCTCAAGTACCTAACCATTTGCTAAATTGTACAAGCCTTGCTTCTTTTCTTGAGCCACTATAACCGACCTATTCCATGCCCATCACCAAACTCACCCCTGACGAACTCCGCCTCTCCATTGCCCCGGAAAGCCTTGGCTTTACCGACACCAGCGAGCTGATCAACGAGCCCCTCCCCTGGATAGGCCAAGAACGTGCTCAGCAGGCAGCTCAGTTTGGTCTTGGCATGCAGCAGGCGGACTATAACCTTATCGTCCTTGGCGAGGTCGGCAGTGGCCGCTCTTCCTTAATGAAACAGGCGATGTCCATCGCTGCTGCACAACGTCCAACTCCACCAGATCTCTGCTTTCTCCATAATTTTGATGCTCCGGAGCGTCCTTCAGCCCTGCATATCCCTGCCGGTAAAGGGAAGGCATTGCGTAAGGCCATGGCTCAAATGAGCAAATCCTTAGTCACGGAAATTCCACAACAATTGCAGGAGACGGACTATAAACTGGAGAGGGAACGCATTGAAAAAGCGTTTAAGGTTGAGGAGACCCAGGCCTTTAATCAGCTGGAAGTCTTTGCCGAAGCACGCAATTTCAGTATGCGCCAAGAATCAGGGCAATTACTGTTTACCCTGCTCGGTACGGATGGAAAAGCCATGAGCGAAGAGCAGTTAATGGCGCTTTCCAAAGAAGAACGGGCGTCGATCAATGAAAGCGAAGAAGAACTGCTTGCAGAAATCAACACCTATTTCGAGCGAACTCGGCCGCTTGAACGCAGGATGGAGCAGGATCTCGATGCATTGCAAAAGACAACCATCCGGCCTCTGTTGGAGAATGAGCTTCATAAGATAACCTCCTCTCTTGGTGCAGAGACAACGGACTCGCCTGTCCTCAGAGAGTATTTTCGCCAGGTCAGTGACGACGTTCTCGAAAATCTTGACCTCTATCTCTCTGCCGAGGGCGAGGCAGAAGTGCACCGTCTCGAGGCGCTGCAGCGCACTTTGGCCAGCTACCGGGTGAACCTGGTGGTCGACAACAGCGAGCTTGCGGGAGCTCCGGTCATCATCGAAAACAACCCGCTGCACCGCTCACTCTTTGGCTCTATCGAGTACCACACAGAAAATGAGGCGCTGGTCACAGATTTCTCCCAGATTCGTGCGGGCAGTCTCATTCAAGCCCATGGTGGCTTTCTCATGCTGCATCTGCGCGATCTGCTTGCCGATCCACTGGTCTGGGAAAAACTGCGTCGTTTTCTCCGCAGCGGTGTCCTCCAAATCGAAGATCCGGGCACTGCATTCGCGCCCATCGCCACCCTTTCATTAAGCCCCAAACCGGTCTCAATCTCGGTCAAAATTATTCTCATCGCCTCGCCTGAACATTATTATGAACTCCAGGAAGGTGACCCTGAATTTGCCCGTCGCTTTCGGGTGAAAGTCGATTTTGTCGAAGAATTCGTTGATAGCGAAGAGCTCCGCCAGGCGACCTCGGTCTTTGTGGCGCAGACCTGCCTTAAACGCAACCTGCCCCATTTTAGCGCCGAGGCTGTTGCCCGGCTGCTTGAAGAAAGCCATCGCGAAACCGATGATCAACGACGACAAAGCGCGGCTTTTGGCCACTTAGATGCAAGAATAGTTGAAAGCGCTCCCTTAGCCCTGCAAAGAAATGATGTTCTGGTCCGTGTTAAAGATGTTGAACAGGCACAGCGTGCCCGGAGAATGCGTCACGACTACCCCGAGCAGCGCATGCGAGAATCAATTAGCGATGGCGATGTACTGATCGAATTTGAAGGGAGTCGAGTCGGTCAGGTAAATGGTCTCAGCGTGATTGATCTGGGCGATCACCGTTTTGGTTTTCCGGTGCGGGTGAGTGCACGAACCCACGCGGGGGAAGACGGTCTCACCAACATCGAGCGCGAGGTCGAGATGTCCGGCCCGATCCATGATAAGGGGGTATTCATCCTGCAAAATTATCTTGCTGCCCTCTTTGAAAGAAACGCGCCGCTGAGTTTCACCGGATCCATCGTTTTTGAGCAAGAGTATCACGGCATTGAGGGCGACTCTGCCTCCTGTGCTGAACTCTTTGCCCTGCTTTCTGCTCTGGCCGGTGTCCCCATCCATCAGGGGATCGCAGTTACAGGTGCCCTGAATCAACACGGCGAAGTTCTGCCCGTGGGGGGGATTAATGAAAAAATCGAAGGATATTACCGCATCTGTCAAGACTACGGGCTCACAGGCAATCAGGGAGTGATCATCCCCGAGCGAAACAGACGTAACCTCATGCTTGACCATGAGGTCTGCGAGGCGGTCGCGACTGGGCGCTTTACGATTTACTCAATGGCAGAGCTCACCGACGGCATTGAACTGCTTACTGGCCTTAAGCCCGGGCAACTCAACGCCCGAGGCCAGTATCCTAAAACCAGCCTCTTTGGTCACGTGCAAAACACCCTTAAACAGTACCATCGCCGGTGCAATGCTCATGATCGGCCCCGGGGGTGACTAATCTACTACCCAGATTTGTCATCAGTATAGACGATACCTGGGCTGACCGGCGGCTAACGTTGCTCCCGGGTGTGCCAAAGCCTGAGCACATAGATTCTTGATTGCTGTACTTCATAACGGATTTCGTAGTGTCCCACGAGAATGCGTCGAACTTCGCGTGGGTCAAACTCTTCCAGCTTTTCACCAATGCGCGGGTATAGGAGCAATTTGGTCGGTGCCTTTGTCAACGACTGGATCGCCTGAGCAGCCGCACGTTTATCTGCAGGTGCCAGAAATTCATAGAGTCTTGCCAAATCAGAAAGCGCCTTACTCGTCCATTGTAACTCCATTAGCGAGGTAGATCCAAGGGGTTGTCCGTATCAAGGCTATCAGCCCATGCCTGAACCGCCTGATGATCAATCACTTGCCCAGCATCAACATCCGCGAGCGCCTCCCTGGTTAACCGATTCCGCTCTTCTTCCTGATCTATCCAGGCCATCAGCGCTTGCTTAATAATCCACCCACGAGAACGCTCAAGCCGCACAGCCATTTGGTCGACCTTTTCAGCCATCTGCAGAGGAACATGTGCTGTGATAACTTTTGTTTTTGCCTGCGCCATTGCTTACTCCTGAGAAAAGGGTATCTTGATCACGATTCATAGTTAATCATAGTGATTTATCTTGATACGGTCAACACATCGATCCATGATACTCTTCAAGGTTCACGCAAACTCTCATCAAACACGCGAATAACCGGATAGAGAAAATAGGTTATCACCGCCCGGGTTCCAATCTTGATTTCTGCTCGTAGTTTCATCCCGGGGAGCAGACGAGCCCCTTGGGGGACATCACGTAAGGTGGGAGAAGAAAGACTGATACGGGCTCGATAAAATGGAGCAGTTCCCTCTGCGGGCAGACTCAGAGAGGTTCCAGTCTTTTCCGTTGCTCCATCAAAGGCATTTTCGCTGATAACCCGTACCTGCCCCAAAAGCGTGCCGTGTCGCTGAAAGGGAAAGGCTTCCAGCTTGAGACGTACCTGATCACCGCTACGGATCCGCCCAATATCTTGAGCCCTGATGTTAACTTGCGCTTCAAGCGCTGCATCACATGGCACAAGGAGAATAAAAGGTTCCGCCTGCTGAAGCACAGACCCCACAGAACGCTCGGCAATATGTAAGACTATACTCTTTTGCGGCGCACGAAGATAAATTAACTCGTGCATGCGTCTGGCTTTATGGACGGCCTCTGTCACCTGATCCAAACGACTGCGTAACCCGACCTCCTCTTCCATCAAGGCACACCGACGCTCTTCAACAAAACTTTGCCACTCACTCTGAGCCTGATGTACTTCCTGGCGGACCACCGAGGCTTCGGCCTGAAGACTTTCAAGATTACTCTCGCCCTCAAACCGCTCTTTTCTGGCTTCTAAAAGTTGCAGGCGTGTTTCCCTATTGATCAATGCCTGCCGCCCGATGAGTTCTTCAACATCATGCAAGACCTGCAGCTGCTCTTCTTGGCCGCGACGCTTCACCTCAAGGTGAGCGAGGCGGGCACGAAGCAGCGCCATCTTATCCAGGGACCTCTGCTGGTGTGTGGTCTCGACCAGACGACGCTGTTGCAACACCTCTTTTTGCAATTTCCCCTCCTCCCCTTCTTCTGGCAAGGGAGAAAACGAGGTATTGTTCAGCTCTGCCTGTATTCGCCGAATTTGAGCCCCCAGCTGCAATTGCTGCGTCTGTAACTGATCCAGATCTGCCCTGGAAAAAGTCGCATCGAGCGTTGTTAAGACCTGGTCTTTTGCAACCAGCTCCCCCACCTCGACATCGATGGAACGAATGATGGCCCGTTCCAGTGGCTGGACCACAATCTGGGGCGTGGTGGTTATCAATTTTCCGGGAGCAACGACGATACGATCAACCTGCAGTAGGATAGCTCCGATCACAATGAAGACAAGCGCGCAGAGGATCAGGTAGAGTATCCATCTCACCCGTCCTGGCACAGGCTGTTTTTCTAATTCCAGCGCATCGGGCTGAAACTGGAGAATCGTCTTTTTGCTCTCAGGTAAATGCATGTGATTGTACGGAACAGATCAGGAAGTACGCTCTGAAAAGACCTGTATCATTGAGTTTGTATGCGCTTACGACTCTACATCTGCTGCTGCCACAAATTTTGATACACCTCACACTCTCTAAGCAGTTGCTCATGCGGTGCATGGCCAACTACCTTTCCTTCTGCAAGAACAACTATACTCTCGGCCTGTTGCAACATGGACAGCCTATGTGAGACAATCACAACGGTTCTCTGCTCTGCAATACGGGCCAGATTCTTGCGAATACTCTGTTCACTTTCGGGGTCAAGGGCGCTGGTCGCCTCATCAAAAATAAGGATATCCGGTGCTGTCAAAAGTGCCCGGGCAATGGCCAGACGCTGCCGTTGCCCGCCGGAGAGGTTGCTCCCCCCTTCCACCAGCATGGTGTCGTAGCCCTGCGGTAACCGCACGATAAAGGAGTCCGCCCCAGCCAGACGTGCCGCCTCGATAATCTGCTGTCGCGTTGCCGCTGCCTGACCAGCTCGAATATTGTCGGCGACAGTACCGTGAAAGAGAAAATTTTCCTGAAGTACCACTCCCAGGTGGCGCCGCAGATAGGGCGTATCGATCTCATTGAGATAGCAGCCATGCACCCGAATGGTCCCACTGAGGGGTAAATACATTTTTTGTAACAGCCGGGTCAGAGTGGTCTTCCCCGAGCCACTTGGCCCGACAATCCCCACCGTCGTCCCGACTGGTATCGTCAACGAGATATCCTGAAGCACAGAGGGCAGGTCTGGCCCATAACGAAAACTGACCCGATCAAAAACAATATCCCCCTGCAATGATGGTGTGGCTCCGTGGCGGGCAACGGACCATTCCTCCTTGGCGTTCATCACCAAACTGAGTTTTTCGATGGATAGGGCGGCCTCCTGATACTGGTGAACCAGCCCCACCAGACGCACCAGTGGTGAGGTGACCCGCCCAGCCAACATCTGAAAGGCGATCAGCGCTCCTACTGTCATTTCTCCCGAAAAAACGAGATTTGCTCCGCTCCAGATGAGAACAACGGTCATCATTCGTTCTAAAAATCGGGTCGCCGACTTGGCGGAAATGGATATCTTGCCGACCCGCAGCTGCATGCGTACGGCATGGGCGACGGCATCTTGCCACTGACGTCGCAAGAGGGGTTCCAGGGCCATGGCTTTCACCGTCGCCATACCGTTTATGGTTTCAACCAGCATGGCCTGTCGTTTACCTTCGGCATCGTACAGGGTATTGAGCCGCCTTCGGAAAGGACCATTGAGTAGAAACACTACCGCACCAATGGCCAGAGTAAAGGCCAGAACTAAAGCCGTCAGCCAGAGATTGTACAAACAGAGAAAGGGCAGAAAAATCACCAGAGAGGTCGCTTCCAACACGGTAAGAAAGACACTGCCGGTGAGAAAATTTCTGATCTTTGTGGTCTGTTGCATATGCTGGGTCAGCACCCCGGCTGCAATATATTCAAAAAATTGCAGGGGCAACTGGAGCAGATGAGCAAATGTTTTTCCGCTGACCTGCAGGTCGATCTTGTTTCCAGCATGCAGCAAAAGAAAATCGCGCAGAAAATCAAGGGCTCCATTAAAGCCAAGGACAACGAGCATACCGATTCCAAGCGTATGCAGCGTGGTGAAGGCCTGGTTCACCAGAACCTTATCGATGATAATCTGAAAAAAGACCGGTGTGACCAACGAAATCGCATGAATAAAGAAAACAGCCAGGGCCACATCGATATAGGTCCGCTTTTGCCGCAAAATTTCAGGAAGAAACCAGCGTAGGCCAAAGGGTTGCGCACTGTCATCCCATCGATACGTTCGTTTAAAGAGATAAAGCGTACCAGCCCAGAGCGGTTCGAAATCAGCCCGAGAAAATCGTTGATACCTCTCCTCAGAGACCGCCAGGGGATCGTAGCAGAGAATGTGCGGCCCCTGATCATCGCGAGCTGCTTCCATTCCAGCCAGCACCAGATGATGCCCGTTTTTCATGCCGGCAATAGCCGGGTAAGCTTGCCCGAGCTGAATAATATCATCCCATTGCCCCTGGAGCTGCCGAGACTTAAGCCCGAGTTTTTTGGCCATGGAGAGGATCGTCTCTGGAGAAGACTCCTCTCTGCCCAAACCAAATTCATGGATAAGGCGCTCTTGGGTCACCTCAAGCTTGAGTTCTCGGGCTACAATGGTGAAACAGACGAGGGCGGTGTTGATCCGTTCGAAACAGAGAAGACCTCCGGCCCAGAGGTGTTGAAATTGGGATAAGGCTCTATTTTCTTCCGAAAACGAGGTATCTGTCCGCGGGAGGAAGACGCGTATCGAAGGGATGGGGTCGTTCAAGTATTGCCCCACGAACACGTAACTGCCATCCCGTAACTCAGCAACTGCAGGCAGAAATGACGCCAATGTTGCACCATCTGGACGACGAATAGCGGTTTGGAAGCCACATGCACGACCAACGTGCATGATATGCGTCAAAATCTGCTTGGGGGATTGTTGATCAAAAGTTGAAGCCAGCCGGGAAAGCTGGTCGGCAAAAGAGGCGTCAAGCTGCTGGGCATAGAGCTGACAGCAAGCAAGGAGGTGGGGTGTGTTTTTGTCGGTCCGGGCTTTTCTGGTTTCCGACATATCCGTAGTGAGAGTGTATAAAGGGAAGTTCCGACAAAGCTGCAATAAAGAAGCAATGCGTAATTGAATAGATTCAGCCTATCTTATTTATTCACATAAGTGAACAGTATTTTACATATCCAGCTGAAGTTACATGACTAATTTAGCTAGAATACATTGAGCCTCAATGTATTCGGACAATTTTTTGATGCTCATTTTTTTTGATTACCACCAAAACTTAGCTCGAATATTTGTCGCGGACATGGCCCGCTCCTACAAGCCCTCAATGGCTCAGAACTTTGTAGAAGACAGGCTATGCCCCCGACAGAATATCCATTTTCCAGGTTGTTGCTCTCTGCGCCTCAAGAAACCGCCAACCGCGTCGCTGAGTCTACCCAGTTTGTTAAGCTTTAAATCCGGCAAGGCCAGAACTGGCTTACGCACATCACCTTCCAGAGATTACCCAAACCTCGAATTGTGGAGCGGGCCATGCCCGCGACATCGATAGTGAAGTGATTCGAAAACTCCCCTCCAAATTCATCATTCCCAATTTCCGGGATACGGTAGGTTGGTGGTGACGCAGGAACCCCAACAAAAACAAGTTCATCCAATATAGATTTCCGCCACCCTTCTCTGAACCACAAATGGCCTATCAGCTCCTTTCAAGCCACCACCAGAAAATCTTTTTCCGAAATCTCGGGAGCCTCGTTTAAACAGGCAAATTGTCTAGCTTCTCCTGGCCCACAGCCATCACTGTCATACAAGAGTGCCCCGTTAAGAGTGTTGTAGAGGATATAATCGTTGTCATCGACTGCCACGCCAGAGGAATTGGCGCAAAATGATTGGGCAAATAACTCCTCTCTCTCCTGCAACCCGGCAAAGGCATCGCTGCTCAGACAAATACGGTCAACACCCGATGTGAAATCTGCTATAACATCACTATTGGTGTCACCATCTAAAGAGGTCGTAAAAAGAAAGCTGTCCTTCCCCTCCCCGCCCACAAGAGTATCATTGCCCAAACCACCGTCGATCACATCATCTCCAGCATCTCCCATCAACACATCGCTGCTCTCCGCCCCCTGCAAAGTATCTGCATACGAAGAACCGATAATTCTCTCCACTGAGAAAAGCCGATCCCCCTCTGCAGATCCACCGTGGTATTCTTCGCTCGCCAAATCGATCTGTATCCCTTCGCTGGAGTCACGGTAATCGGCTGTATCCGTCCCCTCACCGCCATAGAGCGCATCGCCCCCTGCCCCACCACAAAGCAGATCATCGCCAGTGCCTCCGGTAAGGATATCCCTTCCGCCTCCACCAGAGAGCCAGTCATCGCCCTGAAGCCCTGCAAGTTTATCCTTCCCTTCGCCTCCCATAAGGGTATCGTCCTTTGCTGAACCGATCAGCTTGTCTGCAAAAGACGATCCTTGTACCTGTTCGATCGAGATAAGAATATCTCCCTCCGCTGCCCCCCGACCTTCAGCCCCTCCACCAAGGTATACATAGACGCCTGTATCTGCATCCTCATACGTTGCGGTGTCGTTTCCGGCTCCACCGTCCAACAGATCTCTCCCCCCCTTGCCGCAGAGAATATCATCACCGGCAAGACCAAAGAGCACATCGTTTTCGGCATCTCCCAGCAACAGATCGTCATCGCTGCTTCCAGCTTGTGTTGGCTCGAAAACAACCTCCAGATCAAAAACACCGCTCACACTCAAGCCTTCCTCATCGGTGGCACGCAGTACTATTTTTTCACCTTCCAGAGCAAACACATCCCCAAAAAGGGAGCTGCTGACAGGATCAAAGGTTAGCCAACTGGGTAAGGCGGCCCCGTCTTCAAGTGTTACACTGAAGGTTAAACAATCCCCATCGGGATCATAAAACGAGGAGGTATCCAGTGTAGAGGTGAAAGGTTGTCCCCAGGGAACAGTGAGATCTGCAAACGGTTCTGAGAGTACAGGTGCCTGATTTTCAGGAAGAACAGTCAAAGACAACCAGACCAGAGCCGAGGCACCACAGAGGTCAGAGGCACTGACCAAAAGTTCCAGCTCGCCAAGACTCGCAGCATCGGGGAGTCCTGAGAGCATCTGGTTGGAGGGATCATAACGCAGCCAGGCAGGGAGCTCCCCTTCTTCGGGCATCTCCACCGTATAGCGTAAGCTATCCCAGGCATCCGCATCGGAGAAAAGTCCCTCAGCAAGGTCCAAGGAAAAGGACTCTCCGACTTGTAATTCTTTTTCCCAAAGAAGTTGGGTAACTGCGGGTGCATGATTCTCCAGCAAGCGTCTCTCTACATTATATGGGCCCCAGATGGTTCCATCAGCAAAAGAAATCCGCTCGATTTTTTGATTCGCCGCACCTTCTCCCTCTTCTGCTCCTTCCTCCCCTGCAGTCTCAAAATACCCAACCACTCGAATCTGAGCGTTGCTGTTTTTAAGCTGAAGCACCAGATCACCCTGCTCCCCATGGCTTTGCAAAACAAGCAGATCATCGGGGGTAATGTCTGCACCAAGTTGAAGCGTATCAACGCTGCCATCGACATCGAGATCAAAAATGGTATCTTGCCCGTCGCCGCGGGCAAAGAGATAGACATCATCCCCTGCACCACCGTGGAGCTCATCATTGCCCAGGCCGCCAACCAGGAGATCATTTCCAGCATCCCCCATCAGACAATCATCGCCCATCTCTCCGTAAAGCTGGTCATCGCCGGCACCGCCCGACAACCAGTCGTTCCCTCCACCGGCCCAAAGTGCGTTATCCCAGGCGTCTCCCTCGATACTATCGTCCGTCTCTCCATAGTAGGGGCTCTGGTAACGAGCCATTACTTCGCTGAGCACTTCTTCCTGGGAATACACCTGACCGTTGCCAAAATCATACTGCAGATCAAGAGTCGCATTCCTCCCTCCGAGAATGATGGTACAGGCCATTTCAGTCGAGTTCGAAAAGATGTAAAGATCTTTATACGCCTCGGACGGGCACCATTGCTGCGTTTGGCGCAACGCATCGATGTACGCAGTGAGTTGCTGTTCTGCCTCAAAGGAATCACGCCAGTCCACCTGCATCAGTTCCAGCAGTCTTGCTTCGTCGATTTGCGTAAAACCAATGGTATACGAGGAAAGGCTGGAGAGATTTTCTGCAGACAAAAAGGAAGAAAAAAAGGTTACGGTATTTGCCCCATCCTGGTCATCTATGATATCAACCCCGGCCGATTCCAGGTCAACCTGATAGATGTCGTTCCCCGCGCCCCCTTCCATGCGATCAAAATACAAGAGATCTGGAGTTTCATAGGTGGTGCCGCTGGTCAAGAAATCATTGCCGTCCCCACCCCGCAGAATATCGTGGCCCATACCTCCCGAAAGCAGGTCATCGCCGTCTCCCCCATCGAGGATATCCGAATACCGACCACCGTAGAGCTCATCATCTCCGAGGCCACCATCCATCTGGCAGGCCTCTTCCAAGGTGGGTGACGACGGATCTCGGGTATCGTAACATGCCTCATCCCTCTCATTGAGCACAATGCACCCCAGCACATCATTGCCTGCACCGCCCTGCAGGGTGTCAGCACCACCACCGCCATTTATGCGATTGTCATTCTCATCTCCGACAATGGTATCCGCATATCTTGAGCCAAGCACAGATTCCACTTGAGAGAGACTGTCCCCTTCTGCCTCTCCACCAAAGGCTGTGCCAGCGGCAAGGTTGATGGTGACCCCGGCATCGGAATCGAAGTAATACGCAGCATCCACGCCATCACCGCCACAGAGTCGATCTTGCCCCAGCCCACCAGTGAGAATATCATCCCCGGCGCCGCCATCGAGTTGATCATCTCCCGAATCGCCATTGAGCAGATCCTGTCCGTCTCCCCCAAAGAGGAGATCAGCCCCTTCACCACCGTAGAGCACATCTTCGTCTGCTCCGCCCCACAGGGCATCATCTCCTGTTCCACCAAAAAGCCAGTCGTGGCCTACGCCACCATCCAGCATGTCATTGCCCTCGTCACCGTAGAGCTCATCATTATTCGTGGCCAAAATGGGTGTCGAGGTATCATTAATGACCCAATCCACAGAAAAATTGGCTGGCAAATCAGGGTACTGATGGCGCAATAATTCGATAAAGGATGTGTTCATCCCATTACCGCCACTGATGACATCATTGCCTGCTTTTCCATAGACCCGGTCATTCCCACCAGAGGCGTAGATGGTATCTTGAGCATCAGTGCCGGAGAGGCTGTCATTGTCCTCCCCATACTGGCGATACTCGCTGACCTGGTCAAAAAAATTGGTCCAATCCAACTGAGTCCCGTCAGCGAGCTCAAAAGAAAAATGGGTGGAGGCTGCGCTGGCTAGAATAAGCGCATCACCACCGTTGGTTCGCAGCAGTATGCTGTCCCCATTGGTTGAATAGACGGCAGTTCCGTCGTCCTGAACCTCACAGCGCATCCACTCAAGGCAATGAAGCGAAGCAATACTCTGGAGAACAATCAGATTGTCCCCACTCACATCACGAACCGTATCAACACCATCACCGGCAGCAAAGAGGTAGACATCGTCACCATTTCCCCCATAGAGCTGGTCGTTGCCGATGCCACCACGCAACACATCCGCTCCCTCTGCGAGCCCTGTGCTGTCATCTCCCCAGAGAATATCGTCACCGGCATCACCGAAAAGCTCATCGTCCCCAGCTCCGCCATAGAGGCCATCAGCACCGCTGCCCCCGTCAAGCACATCCTCACCGCTGGCGCCGTAGAGCAGGTCATCGCCTCCACCACCATAAAGTGAGTCGTCCCCCCCTTGATCGGTCGCGTTGTCATTATCGCCCCAAAGGATGTCATTGCCCTCATCCCCTGAGAGCAAATCATCCCCCCAGCCACCAATTAAGCAATCCGTACCATCGCCTCCATAGAGTCGATCATCACCGGTCAATGGAGATTCTAAATCCAGGACTAAATAGGGTGAGGTGACTCCTGTGAGGTAACCGTCTTCATAGAGAAAATCGACGCTATACAATTCGCTATTCATGCGAATGTTGGAAACAATCAGATACCCGTCACCAATGAGCACATCGTTTCCTGCTCCACCGTCGATAATGTCATTACCTAGACTCCCAACAGCAACATCATCTCCCTGATCTCCCATGAGCAGATCATCAGCTCCCAAACCGGCAAGCACATCGGTGTCCTCGCCGCCATAGATCATATCTTCGCCACCGCCTCCGACCAGCAGATCAAGACCTGCCCCTCCCTCAAGGCAATCTCCCTGTTGCTGTTCGAAGGACCAAAAATCGGGATGCACTCCCCAAAGACTATCGTTACCAGCACCACCAATAAAATGGTCTGCCCCCAGGAGGCCTTCCAGACGATCGTTCCCCTCGCCACCGTTGAGATTGAGGCTCGTCTCTACATCGACATTAGTCTGAGAATAAAGGTAATTCCCAGAAGCGTACCCGTCGGCATCAATGGAGGTCACATCAAGAAATCCGTAAAACAGAGCACTCCCTTCACCATCAGCATAATCCAAAACTGTGAGATTTATGGCTGCACTACCGCCGAGTGCCACATCGAACTCTGTTGGCACCTCATTCTCCCATAGAGTAATGCCAAATTCTCCGTCAGCAAAAGCCTCGGGACTGGTCTGGTTGGTGAAGACGATGCTGGTATTTTCGTCGATGGTCAAGATTCCTGAAGAATCAAAGGTGAGCGTATAATCCTGAGTGTTTGTACCATCCTCGCGAGTAAAGGAATATCCATCGATCGCCTCATCCGGGGTAAAGACTCCGGCAAAAATTTCCCCATTGATTTTGAGGAAGTTCCGTCCCTGATCGGTTACGGTGTCTTGGCCGTCGCCGGAGGTAATAACATAGGTGTCGGTGCCAGCATTACCAATCATTGTGTCATCGCCAAGTCCACCAACAAAAATATCACCACCAGTATCCAAGAGGTAATAAGAGCCTAACGGATCACACAAATTAAGCCCTGCATCGGTATCCCAGCCAGCTACCAATAAATCATTTCCATCACTACCACAGAGGATATCACACCCCCCATTGCCAATAAGCACATCCCCCCGGTTACCACCTGTCAGATGATCGTCCCCAGGTCCACCCAACATAAAAGCTCTCTCGGCACTGGCAACTACGGACATCGCATTAGCCCCTGATTGAATATACCAATCTACAAGTTCTGAAATTTGTTGTTGAATTTCCGGAGTAATAATTGGATTTAAACCTACTTCACTATTCGACAGTGTGTTTATATATTCTTCCCAGTACTGATATGCCTTCGCTGTTAAGAAGTTTGATGAAACTTTAGTTACACTGAAGCAAATAGCTCCATCAACCAGATGAAACAACAGTTCATTTTCTGATAAATTATCACTGGTCTCCCCCTGTCTGACATATGCCTCCATAGCTAAAGCTGTCAGCATTTTTATCAAATTTTCATTGCTCATGGCCAGACCACCAACACGCGAGAAACATTCCATATCTTGGGTGAAGCGTGTTAGCATATCAGAATCTTCAACTTCAGATGGTATCCCGAACTCGTTGCGCAAGAGGTATTCTAAAAAATTGGTAGTGTTTTCGTTGCTTGGTGCCGTCGTCACCGCATATAAATTTTCATCGAATATCATATCGAGAAGATTTGGCAAGCGTATTGTCACCCCTTGAAAAGACGGATTCTGCAAAAAAGCAGAGAGAAGTGCCATGGAATGTAGATCAATACTAGAAATACTGGTTTGACCATGGGTAAGAATATTTTCAGATGATGTTATTCCGATAGTATCAAGTAGACTAAAGGGCATATCAGATGACAAGAACTCTCCATCTACCATAATATTTTCGACATTTTTTTCGCGGTCATAAAATTCATCCAAGATTCCTTGTCGTAAAATATCGACATATTCCACAAGAGGCTGGAGGATTTTTGAATCTAGAGTGCTATCGCCCTGTAATTCAGCAAGTAAAAATGCGCAAGGATCCAGGATTGGAGATTGAGAACTATGATACGTTGCGGTACTACGAAATGGAGCCTGATCAAAAGTAACAGCCTCTTCATCAAAAAATACTGCGATCAATGAAGCCACCCCCCCACCCAAGGAGTGACCTGTCAATGTTATTTTTGCGTCAGGATACATAGATTTTACTAATAGATAATAATCTGCTGCATCCTTGAGCTGCTCAGTATATAATCCTTCACCAAGAGCAATATCAGCGATTAAATCACCAAGTTCTTCAGCATCAATATATGTTCCAGCAAAAGATATTACTACCTCAGAATTTATCCCTGAACCACGCTGAAAATATCCTGCCTCAAAACCACTTGGTAATATTTTACGTTCTTGTAATGGTTCGCCCCAACCTTCTAGTGCAGGGAACCAATTGATATAGTGTCGTGTTGATTGATAAGCTCGCCCTGCCATTATTGCTAACTCAACCCTAGTTACCATGATTATCTCTCATTATTTTCAGTGGTTGTCTTAAACAATTCATCACAAGGACAATACTCTTTCTCCATAGTGTTTCGTTCACACATTTTTTGACAATCCTCATATGAGGTTTGTTTCCTAAACCACCCGATACCTATCCAGCCATTTTTCCCATCACGAATCATCTCACCACAGTACTCCCCATAATTAGGTATTGCTTTTCTGAGTATCTTTTTATGTTCCTGTTTATGATATCCAGAAACAATACCTTTTACAGCCTCAGCAGAAAAAAAACGGGATTTATTCCGCTCTGCAAAAAAATCTGGTCTGGAGTGAATTAAATTAGGTTTTTCAATTCCAGAGGGCAAATCATGCAATGGAATCTGCACCCATTTTTTATTTTCATATCTAAATATGATATAGGGAGGATTAGGACGGACCCACTTATTATAGGAAAGACACCCCATTGGAGTGACGATCAAGAATGGTGTCTCTTTGAACACATCCAATAACAATGGTAAAAAATTTATCATCCCCAAGTCTTTACTAAATTCATCCTCCCACAATACTTTTTCTTTTGTACCTGGCATGAAAAACTTCAGGCTTTGATATTTGTATGCCGGACTCTGCCCTATCTCATGCCGCCCACCCAAATCGACTAGACGTTCGACGATTAATGTATTGCCATCATGCAACAAGACCTCTTCTTTCCAACGTATCTTACCGCGACTAACCTCATAAAAAAACAGGGCAACAACAAACCCTATGGAAATAAAAAGGGCAGTAACCAACAACGGTCTTTTCATAGGCTCTCCTCAGCACCATTCAATTACGGATGAATTGGTTCCCCGCAAATTCTCTTTGAGTAAATTCTTGGCGATAAATATCTCCGAGATCCGTTGATATATCTGAGCCTCCTGCTGTACCTCGACAGACTAGGACATATTCACCATTCTCGAGAGAACGAAATAGAGTCGCTGAAAAACCGCTATCAGTGTCAGGCTGGTGTGCTGCAACTTCCCAGTGGTTTGCAAGGTTGGTGGCTTGAGAAGGAGAGAGAATTGTTTCATCCTCTATCCCCTGCAGCCGAGAGCTGAAGGTCTCACTATCATGAAGATATCCACTTAAATCAGCATATGATGCTTCAGCCAATTGAGTCAGATTGAATAGCGCATTATTTTGGGCCATCAATAGTCCCCCTGAAATCATTTTCGTACTTCCAAAAATCCGACTCATTGACCCTATTTTTTCGACAAATTCGTTTTTTCCAAAAACGAATTTTTCCGGATCCAGAGCTGATAGAATATCCAGAATATTCCGATAGAATGTCATCATTACTTAAATCAACAAGAAAATGTTTCCCAGTTCTCACCCCGAAATTCACACCCAAAAAATTCACATAGTTAGCGTGACTTACAATTTCAAACCTATCATTTAATCTGCTATGATTAATGTAATTCCAGTCATCGCCTTCATGAGAGACTCGCAAACCTTTTTTATCAAACACCAACGTCTCTAAAACACCTGGGTTCTCCGCTTTCCATTGATCCAAGGTTTTATAGACCCAAAATCCAGCCTTGGTTCGACAGTAATACTCGTGCTGAATGATTGATGGTATCCAGTCCCAGAAAACGAGATTGTACATGATAAACGCAGCAGCGAATCCCCAGCGAAAAGTACTCCGCCCACGCTTTCGGGCCCATTTTACAGCCCCAACGACCACAGCTAGTGATATCAGCGCGTACGCACTGAAAAAAAGGAGATACATTAATCCGATCATATTGCGCCTCCACTCCAATACCGAATGAGGTTGAAACTTCCTCACAAGGGCACAGGATAAACTCAGCCTCTCAATTTTTGTTCATTACCCGCAGCTGAAGTCGCTGGCACGGCCACGCTCTACAATGGAGTAGACGCATTGTCGTGCACTCACTGATTTCGGTGATAGTAAAATTCTATGCGATGCATTATTAAAAGTGAACTCAAATCACTCATCCATCTGTATTTCCGTCTATTAGCAAAGAGAAAAACATTGAGCCGCAACGCATTCAGCTCTTCCCTAACTAGATTTTTTTTGGAGGAATACGTCAGCTGCGGCATAAAGCGAAACAAGGAAGATCCAGGATTGATGCACGCTCAAACGATGAGGTGTTCTCAACTGGAGTATAAAAAATGGAAAGTTTGAAAGGGAAGGCTGACGATCTTGAGGGATCAAGCTTTCTGTTGACATTCCAACCCCCCCAGAAAGCAAGGATGTAGGAGCTGGCCTTGCCCGCGACACAGCACGACTAGAAAACAACACAACTTTTCCAGCTCGGCTGCAAAGATATGCTCCAATAAAAGTAGGAACCCGCAATGATAATGCGACCAGGGCTACGGGCTTCTGCTGAACTCGCCTAAAGGGTTTGTCTCTCGCATCCACCAATTGACCATATCGGTAATCTGGGCTTTGGCAAGACCAGAAGTAGCCAAATCAGCATCAGCTGTAAAATCCTTTAGCTCTTGAGTACCACGCATAGATACGTAGATCTTGTCTTCATAATCTGCACCAGGATTGACACGCCAAACTGTCGTATTAAAACTAGAATCTGCAGAGGCCTCCAGGGTTAAAACCGTAAAATTGTCCCCAATAAATTGCGCAATATTAGGCCCCATACGCTCCGAAAGGTCATCAGCCAGATCTATGCCCGTTTTTCCAGATAAAGGCTCTTGGACGTAACTCGAATCTGCCAGCAAAGCATTGATATATGCGTTATTGATAGATATCATATATTTGCACCATCATTATTGGGAGGTTCAACGTAACGAATCCCTAAATCCTTAAATCCATCAACCCCCACGGGGCAATTTAAAGAACCACAAGTACCTTCACAAAGAATTGGTTTTCCATTAAAAAACAACTTCATAAACCACCCCCCTTGTGCTCGGGCACTCTTGCATCTGACTACCAACTCACCCGTATTTACATCAACAAAACGTTTAGTACGCAAAACCATAGCCACCCAAGTGCCATGAATTATTTCGACAGGTGTATCAGCCAAATAAACGGTCCTTCCTCTAGAATCAGGTGCGATATACACCTCTGAATTTTCACGGCAAAGCTCTTCGAATTGATACTTACCAACAATTTCATCTATAAAAATCAAAGGCAGCAGGTAACTACTCACCCCTATTCTTCGGCATCAGGCAGAGTTCCTGCCAGTGCCAACTGGATAGCGACAAGAGGATTGATCCCCTGGCTTGCCATGGTCTGCAGGTAGCTTGAAATCCTACAGTAAGCCTGGGCATATTGTTTACGTCGAAAACAACCGGATATTTTCTGTTTTACCTTAGCCATGCGAAGATCCCTTTCCGCTCTGTTGTTGGTGAACGGCAAATGTGGTTCTTTGGCAAAAAGCAAGACTGCCGCCTCATGCTTTTGTAATCGCTCCCAAAGATTGTGCGCATCGGATTTGGCTATTCTGCCGCGCTTCCCTTGTGGTTTCGGAGGGATCTTGGGCAACTCCTTGCTGCCACGCGTAAGGATATTACGGTAGCGCTTCTGCAGGTTGGCATACTCCCGTTCGGTAAGACATTTTTCCGGACGTTGAGCCACCGTACGACACGTTTGCTGGAGCACCGCTTTTAGATTGCGGGCCCACCGGTATTGGTTAGAGTCAACGACAAACGTCAACTCTCGCAAAAGGTGCGAGCCGCAAAGTCCGTGACCGCAATGGTCGTAGGATAAATATGATGCCCAGCAATCATGGATGATCACCCCGCCATACCGAGGGATGATATTCAATCCTTCGATTGCCTCCTTGCCCCGCTTTCGATGCAGTACTTTCAGGGTTGTTTCGCCGGAAGAATAGACGTGAATCCAGTGATTCTTCCCTTCAACCCGAAACGAGGTTTCATCCACATGCAGGGATGGAGCCTGCAGCAGCCTATCAATAGCTCTGGATTCCCATGCTTCGAGTGATTGGTACAAGCGCAAAACAAATTTGAGCAGGCTGGCCTCAGAGATTACGCTGCCGATCATGGCTGCTATCTGTTTTTGAACCCGGTTTAAAGCGACCATCTGGCTGATAACCAAATGAATGGCAAACGCTTTAAGCCCATTGCCGTACTGCAGCTTACCCGGCATATCGTCAGGAAAACGCCCCTTGACTGTTGCTTCACAATTGGGGCATTGCTTTATTTCTGCGTCAATGTGCTCGACAACTTTTTCAAAAACGATGTCGATTTTTGTCCGACGTTCATGCCCCTGGCATGCAACGCTATCCAGCACCATTCCGCAGATATCACACACCTCGACCTGAGCAGTGGTGACCGATTCTTTGACGCGTGTATTGCCAACCCGCCCATTGACGTGTTTTCCCTTGCCGGTAGTGGTGCAGTGCTTGGTAGCGGTTTCGTCTTTCTCGGTTTGCGAAGAAGGAATGCTCGAGTTTTTGTTTCCCTTGCGCGTTGTCTTCTCAAGAAAGATAGAGAGTATCAACTCGACGACAACCAACAGACTGTTGAACAGGACCCGTATCTCAGAGGAGACTTTACCGTCGGAACAAAGCTGTTCAAATTCCTGTTTGAGGAGATCGACTTCTTCGCGAACCCTTATTTTATTTACTGTTCCCATGGGTTTACTATACCATGGCTTTTTTCGACCTCCTGTGCGCCCATGAGTTGAACGATTGAACGCTATCGCATCTGTTTGCTATCGGAACGCAATATTGGAACGATTTAGAGACGACCAAGCGCGTTGATGGGCATTTTTGTTGACATTCCTGGCTATTGGAAAAAAATTCAGTAAAAACCTGTCAAGTTATTTATTTGGCTTTGAGCTTTTTTTAGAGGGTGTGAGTAGTTACGGATATGCGAACAAGATTGAATAATAATTCGATTTCATTCAATTTTTAACGCCAAGCTAGCCGAACCCAGTCGCTAAACAGGCTTTGTTAGGACATTTTGGTGCGCTTGCCCTGACCAGTTTGAGCCCTGTTGGCCAAGCGGTAGATACCCGATCTCGTCTATCACAAGCAGATCCGGATTTTGATATGTTTTGAGTTTATTCAAAAGCGTGTGATTATCCTGGGCGGCAACAAGCTGATTAATCATGTCCATTGCCGAGGTAAAAAGAGTTTTGATACCGGCCTGCGTGGCTCCATAGGCGATGGTCTTGGCCAGCAGACTTTGCCCAACCCCGGGATTGCCAATGAGGATGACATCCATCTTATTGCGGATAAATTCGAGATCCAGAAGACTTAAAATAGTCGCCCGGTGCTTGCTGCGGGAAGAATGAAAGCTGAAGTCAAACTGATCGATGGTCGGTTGCTCCGGTAGCTTCGACTGCTTAAAGCAGAGCGCGATCCTTGCCCGGCGACGTTGCTCGATCTCCAGGTCGAGGAGGCTGTGTATCGTCTGCAGGGCGGAATGATTTTTCTGTCGCCCCTGCTCCAGCATGGATTCTATATTCTGCGCGCAATGCTTGAGTCGCAGCGCCTTGAACTTCTCCTGGATTTCCTTAACCATTGCCGGACCTCCTTTTGAGGGCAACGGCGTCGTATTCGGCCAAAGACGGAGTTGTGAGCCTGATTTCATTGAGTTCTTCCTGGTCGAGCCGTACCGGTGGATGGTTGCTGACCGGTGTCATCTCCCGATAGAGGATATTGCGGACATAGTCAGCCCCGATAGCTTTTTTCGCAAGCGATGTCTTCAGGCCATAACGCAGCGCTGCCTCGCCGTACTCATCTCCCAGTGATAACAGCGCAGTGATATTTTTTTTGAGCGGAAGCCGAAGCTCGCTCAGCTTGTCAAGATACTGCAGCGCCGTTTCCCCCAAGGAGAGAAACACAATCACCTGCCGATCCCTGAGCATTCTCTTTTTGATTTTCCGCACCTGTTCCCGGTGACCGGGCAACTCCAGCCGTTGCCTTCTCTGCCAACACCGGTAATGGCAGGCGATCAATTTATCCTTGAGATAGATGGAGACCCGTTGGTTGTCCACCTTGAGAACAACCTGCTTTCCCACTGCCCATGGCGGGACGGAATAGACATTGGTATCGAAACGGACCCCAAAATCTTTGTGGACCTAGAGCGTGCAGATCTGACGACAGTCCGGCAGCGGATCCGGCAAGCGCTGCAGCCCATGGAGCCGGTCTATGGGCCGCTGGCCGGTGGTGGCGCGTTCTGACGTTGGCCACGGTATCCAGCCAGTGCCGTACTTCTTCCCGGGCTTGATCAAGGCTTACGATCTTTCGCGCGGGCCAACAGTTGGTACGGATAAATTTGATGGCATTCTCTACCTTGCCTTTTTCGTGGGGTGCCCGGATGGTACACGCATGGGGCCGTATGCCGAAGATGTTGAGAAATTCAAGAAAGGCTTCATTGAAACGGATGATCGAGCCCACCCGCTCCGTGACTGCGGGGAGCATATTGTCGACCACGATTTCCTTGGGAACGCCTCCAAAGTAGTTGAAGGCTTCCAGTAATCCTTGATGCAGAGCTTACTGTTGCTGGCTGTGGGAGAAATAGACGTAGAGCATACGGCTATACCCTTCGAGTACAGCAAGTCCATAAAGTTTTCTGCTGCTCTGGCCATAGCTGAGGCTGTCGAAGTGGCCCCAGTCGATCTGGATCTGTTCGCCAGGTGCCGATTCAAAACGGATAAAAGGCTCTCGCAGCGATTGTTGCCCCCGTAATTGCCTGAGCAGGCCCCGTACGATGGGTGCATCCGACACTTATGGCAAATTGCTCTCGCTGCACTTCATGTAGTGCTCATCAAGGAAAGGTATCCCCATATATAGCGTAAAACTTTAAATCCCATAACTATCGGATGCACCCCCGTACGATGGTTATTTCACCGTTAAATCCCTTACTGCTGATTCTCTGCAGCACCACCGGCGCATTTATATCCGGGCAGCTTGCAACCATCTCAGCGATCATTTCTCTGTAGGGATCCAGCTTAGATGTTTTATTAATCGTGGTTCGCTTCGGCGTTTCACCTGCCAGGTATCTTGCCACAGTCTCGCGATTGAGCTGTAACTGTCTGGCAATACAGCGGATAGAAAACCCCTGTTCCTTAAGCTCTGCTATTTCCAGAATCGTTCGCTTGCTGATCATTGCCCCACCTCCAGACTTTGCCGGAGAAGTTGGTCAATGGTTGCCGGGTCACTGAGCTGCATATCTTTCTGCTTTCTCAGTAACTTTGTCTGACGGATCGGTTCTGCCGGTAAAGAGAGCACCTGAAAGAATGTGCCGTCAAAAGCTATCAGGTCTTTGTTGATGAGGCTATCCCGTGCCCAGAGGTACTCATCCAGGCTGAGCATGAGCAAAGAGCAAATCTTGTCGTAGGAGTAAAACGAGAGCCCCTGTCGATCGGCGACCATGATCAGGAAAAAATACAAAAGCAGCTCGTGATGGGTGATACTGGCCCAAAAACCATGGCTCAGAAAACGATGTTCGATAAAAGCGAAACTGCCGTTGATGGTTCGTACTCGCTCGGGAAGAAGTGCATTTCTCATAAAGACCTCCTTTTTTGAGCACGGTAGCGTATCTCAAGGCCAGAGGCTATCAAGTCCTTCTTTGCAAAATGATCCTATCTTGCTGAAATTGAGATTATCTTAACGGGTAACGCGTCCATCTTTGCAAGATTACCCACGCCGAGTGAAAGGTAGTATATAGCTGATGTATCATTAAAAAATAGCGTTAACGTGTCCTTCTTTGCAAGCACGTTCCGTGCTGCTGAACCACGTTTCGCCTTATCCCTGACCCGCTGCAGCTGTCGGTTACGTCCAGCGGACGAGGGGTTTTTCCGTCGGTACTCTATCCAGTAGGTAGGATTTTTCCTTTGCAAGGCCTGTTGACTGGCCCGTTTGTGGCCCGGTGATCTGGATCTGTTGCGAGTTTTTCCTGTTGCCACTTGCGTTTTCTTGCCCGCTGGCAGGCTTTATCACCGCAGTATCGTTGATCTTTCACCTTTGGGTTTCTTGGCAGAATCCGCCTGCAACAGGCGCAGCGAAAGATTGCCCGTTTCATTGGCACCTCCACGGAGTGAGAGACGTGCTTGCCCAACAGCAAGAATAAAAAGAAACTACAAAGGGAAAAATAGAAGAAAAAACGTAACTACTCACCCCTATTCTTCGGCATCAGGCAGAGTTCCTGCCAGTGCCAACTGGATAGCGACAAGAGGATTGATCCCCTGGCTTGCCATGGTCTGCAGGTAACTTGAAATCCTGCAGTAAGCCTGGGCATATTGTTTACGTCGAAAACAACCGGATATTTTCTGTTTTACCTTAGCCATGCGAAGATCCCTTTCCGCTCTGTTGTTGGTGAACGGTACATGTGGTTCTTTGGCAAAAAGCAAGACTGCCGCCTCATGCTTTTGTAATCGCTCCCAAAGATTGTGCGCATCGGATTTGGCTATCCTGCCGCGCTTCCCTTGGGGTTTCGGAGGGATCTTGGGCAACTCCTTGCTGCCACGCGTAAGGATATTACGGTAGCGCTTCTGCAGGTTGGCATACTCCCGTTCGGTAAGACATTTTTCCGGACGTTGAGCCACCGTACGACACGTTTGCTGGAGCACCGCTTTTAGATTGCGGGCCCACCGGTATTGGTTAGAGTCAACGACAAACGTCAACTCTCGCAAAAGGTGCGAGCCGCAAAGTCCGTGACCGCAATGGTCGTAGGATAAATATGATGCCCAGCAATCATGGATGATCACCCCGCCATACCGAGGGATGATATTCAATCCTTCGATTGCCTCCTTGCCCCGCTTTCGATGCAGTACTTTCAGGGTTGTTTCGCCGGAAGAATAGACGTGAATCCAGTGATTCTTCCCTTCAACCCGAAACGAGGTTTCATCCACATGCAGGGATGGAGCCTGCAGCAGCCTATCAATAGCTCTGGATTCCCATGCTTCGAGTGATTGGTACAAGCGCAAAACAAATTTGAGCAGGCTGGCCTCGGAGATTACGCTACCGATCATGGCTGCTATCTGTTTTTGAACCCGGTTTAAAGCGACCATCTGGCTGATAACCAAATGAATGGCAAACGCTTTAAGCCCATTGCCGTACTGCAGCTTACCCGGCATATCGTCAGGAAAACGCCCCTTGACTGTTGCTTCACAATTGGGGCATTGCTTTATTTCTGCGTCAATGTGCTCGACAACTTTTTCAAAAACGATGTCGATTTTTGTCCGACGTTCATGCCCCTGGCATGCAACGCTATCCAGCACCATTCCGCAGATATCACACACCTCGACCTGAGCAGTGGTGACCGATTCTTTGACGCGTGTATTGCCAACCCGCCCATTGACTTGTTTCCCCCTGCCGGTAGTGGTGCAGTGCTTGGTAGCGGTTTCGTCTTTCTCGGTTTGCGAAGAAGGAATGCTCGAGTTTTTGTTTCCCTTGCGCGTTGTCTTCTCAAGAAAGATAGAGAGTATCAACTCGACGACAACCAGCAGGCTGTTGACCAGGACCCGTATCTCAGAGGAAACTTTGCCGGTGGAACAAAGCTGTTCAAATTCCTGTTTGAGGAGATCGACTTCTTCGCGGACCCTTATTTTATTTACTGTTCCCATGGGGTTACTATACCATGGCTTTTTTCGACCTCCTGTGTGCCCCTGAGTTGAACGATTGAGCGCTATCGCATCTGTTTGCTATCGGAACGCAATATTGGAACGATTTAGAGACGACCAAGCGCGTTGATGGGCATTTTTGTTGACATTCCTGGCTATTGGAAAAAATTTCAGTAAAAACCTGTCAAGTTATTTATTTGGCTTTGAGCTTTTTTTAGAGGGTGTGAGTAGTTACCTATTAGAAAAAACAAAACAAAAGCAAATCTCCCCCTCTTGCTCAAATCCTACTCATTGCGATCAAACGTCTTAAAACCTTGGTGACGACACAGATCGTCACGTCGTGCTTCGTCGAGGTCAACACGCACCATCTCTTGAACGAGTTCCGGGAAGGTAATCTGTGGCTCCCAGCCAAGTTCTTTTTTCGCTTTAGACGGATCACCTAGGAGGGTTTCAACCTCAGTTGGCCTGAAATAGCGCGGATCGACACGTACAATCACGTCACCAGGTTTTACCCCTTGCTCAGTACTGCCACTCGCTGCCTTAGCCTCAACCGACTCAACAATTGCGATCTCTTCTACCCCACTTCCCTGCCAGGTGAGCTGAATGCCTAACTCTGCTGCAGCCAGGGAGACAAACTCCCGCACCGAGTGCTGCTCACCGGTGGCGATGACATAATCTTCGGGCTTATCCTGCTGGAGCATGAGCCACTGCATGGCTACATAATCCTTGGCATGGCCCCAGTCGCGCTTGGCATCCATGTTGCCGAGGTAGAGACAGTCCTGGAGGCCCAAAGAGATGCGGGCCAGGGCGCGGGTGATCTTGCGGGTGACAAAGGTTTCACCGCGCACCGGGGATTCGTGGTTAAAGAGGATACCGTTACAGGCATAGATGCCGTAGGCCTCACGGTAGTTGACCACGATCCAGTAGGCGTAGAGCTTGGCCACCGCATAGGGGGAGCGCGGGTAAAAGGGGGTAGTTTCTACTTGGGGTATTTCCTGGACCTTACCGAAGAGCTCTGAGGTGGAGGCCTGGTAAAACTTGGTCTTCTCAGTGAGGCCAAGAATACGGATGGCCTCGAGCAACCGCAGGGTGCCCAGGGCATCGGAGTTGGCGGTGTATTCCGGCTCTTCAAAGCTGACCGCGACATGGGATTGGGCCGCCAGGTTATAGACTTCGTCCGGCTGGACCTTCTGCATGATACGGATCAGGCTGGTTGAGTCAGTCAGGTCGCCATGGTGAAGGATGAAGCGACGTTCTTTTTCGTGCGGGTCCTGATAAAGGTGGTCAATACGGTCGGTGTTAAAGAGCGAGCTGCGGCGTTTAATGCCGTGGACCTCGTAGCCTTTTTCAAGGAGGAGTTCTGCGAGGTAGGAGCCGTCTTGGCCTGTTATTCCAGTTATTAAAGCTTTTTTCATTTTTTTAGTTAGGAGTATAGGAGTAAGTAGTGAGGAGAGGAGGAGTGAGGAGAGGAGGAGTGAGGAGGTTGTTCTTCTCCTCACTTTTCTCTCCTAACTCCTTACTGTCTCATCCTTACGGTTTCCAATATTTGCTTAAATTCTTAACGCATCTTCATTTTCAAGCAGCCACCGATACGTATCTTCAATTCCCTGGCGGAGTTCGATCTTATGCTGCCAGCCGAGGTGGTGGAGGCGAGAGACATCGAGGAGTTTTCTGGGGGTGCCGTCGGGTTTGCTGGTGTCGAAGGTGAGTTTGCCTTGAAAACCAACGACTTCTTTCACTGTTTCTGCAAGTTCGCGGATGGAGACTTCCAGGCCTGTTCCCAGGTTGACGAAGCAGGGTTTAGGGTAACTCAGCAGGTGGTCCTTAAGGGTGGCTTGGTCGAGCTGCATCAGGTAAACGCAGCCTTCGGCCATATCGTCTACATGAAGGAATTCTCGCATGGGTTTGCCTGTACCCCAGACGACGACCTCTTCCTGGTTTGATCGCATCTTCAACTTTGCCTGGTGGAAGCGAAGGATCAGCGCTGGCAGGACATGGGAATTTTCCGGATGAAAATTATCTCCAGGGCCATAGAGGTTGGTGGGCATGACAGCGATATACCGGGTGCTATGCTGGCGGTTATAGGCCTCGCACATTTTGATGCCCGCGATCTTGGCGATGGCGTAGGCATCGTTGGTGGGTTCCAGCTCGCCGGTGAGCAGGTATTCTTCCTTGAGTGGTTGGGGCGCCAGTTTGGGATAGATGCAGGAGCTTCCGAGAAAGAGCAGATCCTTGACCCCAGCCATGAAGGCCTCGTGGATGATGTTAGTCTGGATCTGCAGGTTCTGAGTAATAAAATCCGCCGGGTAGGTGTTGTTGGCATGAATGCCGCCGACCTTGGCCGCCGCCAGAACTACGTAGTCGATCTTTTCTTTTTGAAAGAATTCCCGCACGGCCTGCTGTTGGGTCAGGTCCAGTTCTTTGTGGGTGCGGGTGATGATGTTTTCATAGCCCAGGGCGGTGAGCTTGCGCAGGATAGCGGAACCTACCATGCCTCGGTGACCGGCTAGGAAGATGCGGGAGTTAGGAGTTAGGAGTGAGGAGTTAGGAGAGGGCATTTTGTATTTGGTTAGTTCTCGTTAGGATTCAAGAGTTTAGGAGTTTTTTTTAGTAAGAAGTGAGGAGGGTAGGAGTGTGGAGGTTGTTCTTCTCACTCTTTACTTCTTACTTCTTACTTCTTACTTCTTACTTCTTACTTCTTACTTCTTACTTCTTACTTCTTACTTCTTACTTTTGTCGTTCTCGTAAAAAGCCCCGAGAACGACGTGTTTTGCCTCAGTTGGAAATGGAGAATTGCTCCTGGTGAGTTAGCGAGTTAACAGCTTCCACGGCAGCTTGAGCTGGGCGTGGTGCGAAATAGCTATTTTTCTCTTGGCGTTTTTGTTTTCTAATCTCTCGGGCTGCCTCGAGTTTCCTGTCGCGTTCTTTGAAAATTTGTTCGTCTCGGCCTTCTAATTTATCCTTGGGGGCTATGTAGCCAATGGAGCTATGTAACCGCTTCTCGTTGTAATAGCCGATATAATCAGCAATGTGATTTCTTGATTCTTCAACAGACAGAGCAACTTTAGGGCGGATGCATTCTGACTTGATCGTTTTGTGATAGCGTTCCACCTAGCCGTTGCTCTGTGGATAAAACGGCGATGTTCGGACGAGAGTCATGCCTGTTATCCGGATGAACTCTTTAAAATCCTTGCCAATAAATTGAGGGCCATTATCTGAAATTATCCTGGGCGTTGCCATAGGAAACTTCTCCTGAGCTCGCTGCAAAATGATTTCAACGTCTTTTTCAGTCATGGACTCACGCAGCTCCCAGTGAACAATGTAGCGGCTACAGCCGTCCAAAAGGCTGTACATATAGTAGAAAGTGCCCTTCAGGTTAATGTATGAAACATTAATATGCCAGTGGTCATGAGGCTTCAAGGGCTGAACAAATCCAGTTCCTTTTTTGCTAGGCTTGCCGTTCCAGCGTCTGAGCAGGCCAGCTGCACTTAATACACGGTAGGCGCTGCTGGGGCTGACAGCGACAATATCGCGATCAAGCATCATTAAGGTCAGTCGCCGATAGCCTTCCAGAGGGTGCTCCATGTAAAAACTGATAATAGGTAACTACTCACCCCTATTCTTCGGCATCAGGCAGAGTTCCTGCCAGTGCCAACTGGATAGCGACAAGAGGATTGATCCCCTGGCTTGCCATGGTCTGCAGGTAACTTGAAATCCTGCAGTAAGCCTGGGCATATTGTTTCCGTCGAAAACAACCGGATATTTTCTGTTTTACCTTAGCCATGCGAAGATCCCTTTCCGCCCTGTTGTTGGTGAACGGCACATGTGGTTCTTTGGCAAAAAGCAAGACTGCCGCCTCATGCTTTTGTAATCGCTCCCAAAGATTGTGCGCATCGGATTTGGCTATTCTGCCGCGCTTCCCTTGTGGTTTCGGAGGGATCTTGGGCAACTCCTTGCTGCCACGCGTAAGGATATTACGGTAGCGCTTCTGCAGGTTGGCATACTCCCGTTCGGTAAGACATTTTTCCGGACGTTGAGCCACCGTACGACACGTTTGCTGGAGCACCGCTTTTAGATTGCGGGCCCACCGGTATTGGTTAGAGTCAACGACAAACGTCAACTCTCGCAAAAGGTGCGAGCCGCAAAGTCCGTGACCGCAATGGTCGTAAGATAAATATGATGCCCAGCAATCATGGATGATCACCCCGCCATACCGAGGGATGATATTCAATCCTTCGATTGCCTCCTTGCCCCGTTTTCGATGCAGTACTTTCAGGGTTGTTTCGCCGGAAGAATAGACGTGAATCCAGTGATTCTTCCCTTCAACCCGAAACGAGGTTTCATCCACATGCAGGGATGGAGCCTGCAGCAGCCTATCAATAGCTCTGGATTCCCATGCTTCGAGTGATTGGTACAAGCGCAAAACAAATTTGAGCAGGCTGGCCTCGGAGATTACGCTACCGATCATGGCTGCTATCTGTTTTTGAACCCGGTTTAAAGCGACCATCTGGCTGATAACCAAATGAATGGCAAACGCTTTAAGCCCATTGCCGTACTGCAGCTTACCCGGCATATCGTCAGGAAAACGCCCCTTGACTGTTGCTTCACAATTGGGGCATTGCTTTATTTCTGCGTCAATGTGCTCGACAACTTTTTCAAAAACGATGTCGATTTTTGTCCGACGTTCATGCCCCTGGCATGCAACGCTATCCAGCACCATTCCGCAGATATCACACACCTCGACCTGAGCAGTGGTGACCGATTCTTTGACGCGTGTATTGCCAACCCGCCCATTGACTTGTTTCCCCCTGCCGGTAGTGGTGCAGTGCTTGGTAGCGGTTTCGTCTTTCTCGGTTTGCGAAGAAGGAATGCTCGAGTTTTTGTTTCCCTTGCGCGTTGTCTTCTCAAGAAAGATAGAGAGTATCAACTCGACAACAACCAGCAGGCTGTTGACCAGGACCCGTATCTCAGAGGAAACTTTGCCGGCGGAACAAAGCTGTTCAAATTCCTGTTTGAGGAGATCGACTTCTTCGCGGACCCTTATTTTATTTACTGTTCCCATGGGGTTACTATACCAAGGCTTTTTTCGACCTCCTGTGTGCCCCTGAGTTGAACGATTGAGCGCTATCGCATCTGTTTGCTATCGGAACGCAATATTGGAACGATTTAGAGACGACCAAGCGCGTTGATGGGCATTTTTGTTGACATTCCTGGCTATTGGAAAAAAATTCAGTAAAAACCTGTCAAGTTATTTATTTGGCTTTGAGCTTTTTTTAGAGGGTGTGAGTAGTTACGATAATAGCTTGTTTCTCCCAGTCTTCTAGCCAAAAATCGCGGGGTACCTGGCCATTATGTTCATTGACTTTGCCGTAGCGACTCTGCCAGCTGTAATACTTACTGGAGGTAAGACCGAGCCAGGAAATAAAATGCGTCACAGCGAGACCAGTCTTCTTGGCCCATCGCTTGACAAAGTCGATCACGCTATCTCGGATGTCATGGGGAACCCAGGACGCTTTTAGCGTTCCCCAAGATCCTTTTTTAAGAGAACATGCTCCTCCATGAGTTCAGAGAAGACCTCGTTCTTTGTTTGCAGCTTGGCTTCAAGGAGCTCGATCCGTTTCTGGGCAGCGTTTTTTTGACGGGTATTAGCCTTTTCAAATGAGATAATCTTATCTTCTTCCGTCAGCAAGCTATCGATTGTTTGCCGGGGTTCCTGAGCTATATAGCCAAGCTTCAAGGCTAGTTCAAGTTGGGTGTCGAGTTCACTTAAAGAGCCTTGGGCGATGTGGAGAAACTGGATAAATTCCTTCGTAGTTTGCCGCCCTGCCCCTTCTGCAATATTACTAGCTATACTTATGGAACACCTTCGCATCTGGCTGGTGAGGCCGAATATTTCATCGGCTGGGAAAGTGTGAGTTGTTCGGTACACGGTCTGCGCTATCTCCATGGCCAGTTGCCAGGCTCGTAGTTGTTTGTGGGGCTTTTGCATTTTTTCTTTTTAGTTAGGAGAGGAGGAGTGAAGAGTTAGGAGAAAAAACAGTTAATTCATCAAAATGTTGTTGACGTCATTGGTGGGAGCAATAAAATTTCTCATTTCTCATTTCTCATTTCTCACTTCTCATTTCTCACTTCTCACTTCTTAAAAACGAGATCTCTCCCGTTGGTCGAGATGACAGGGGTGGTGCGCAGGGCAAGCGCACGAAAAAGCTAGCCAGCAAGTACCTTGGCGAGGAAGTTATTGTCGCAGGCACATCGAAACTGTTTTTGCTTGATACTCATTTTGGTTTGCTCGCGCTGTAGAAGATTGCGTGCAATATGTCGCAGTACGGCAAAATTTTCGGGAGCATCGTCTTTCCGGATTCGGCATTCATCTTCTCGAAATGTGACATCAAGTACATAGTGGAGAGAATTTTCTATCCCCCAATGGGCCCGAACTGCCTTGGCAAAAAGTTCGGCGTTGTTGTCTTGGCTTGATATATAATATCGGCATTCTGTCGTTTTTTTGTTCTTTACTTGCCGCTCTGAAACGACAACACCAATTGTCCGGAGCCCCTTCCACTGTGCAGCCATTGGCAACTCGGCGGCATCGGTTGTGTAATGTGAGCGGATTTCGTGGCGACCGTGGCCCTTGCTCTCGCTTTGGTAGAAATCAAATTTATCGCTGTTAAAGGTCTCTGCGTCTGCTTGACTGAAAATCGTTTCAACGGCTTGAAGTAATGAGCCCTGATTGCCTTTTAAGCCTAATACGTAATCACCACCTTGTTGGACGATCTGTTCGGCTATCTTCTTTTGACACCCCATGGCGTCAATAGTCACGATGCAGCCTTTGACTTCCAGCAGTTTTAAAAGTTCGGGAATTGCGGTGATTTCGTTTGATTTTTCTTCGGTTTTGACTTGCCCTAAGACAAGTCGATTGTTCGCAGCCCAAGCACTGACCATATGAATGGCTGATTTTCCCGACCTGGAGTCGTGCGACCGCCTTAAGGTCTTACCGTCGATAGGGATAATTTCGCCATCAGTAACCTCGACCACGGAGTGCACCCAACTCAAAAAGCATTCTTGAAAAATTTTGGTATTAAGACAAGATATGACTCGTCGAAATGTATCGTGTCCAGGGATACCATTAGGGAGTTCAAGAAACGTTGCGAGCCATTCTTGTTTGGCTTGTCCGAAAATTTCTATTTGTTCCCAGCCAGATGCACCAGATGCCACCCCGCAGATGGCAATGGTAATAATATCGATGAGCAGGTGTCGGTTTTTCCCTTCGACTCTCGGATCTTTCAAGTTTTCGAAATGGGAAGCTATGTCTGGTTTTGTTGATTTCATCCCCCTTCTCCAATTGGTGATTTTTGAAGGGTAGTTTATATAGGATATGCGAACAAGATTGAATAATAATTCGATTTCATTCAATTTTTAACGCCAAGTTAGCCTAACCCAGTCGCTAAACAGGCTTTGTTAGGACATTTTGGTGCGCTTGCCCTGGGGTGGTGCGTAACTTCACCGAACAAACCGTAATTTTCGAATTCCCCTGTACCACTCAGTCCTTAATCAGCAATTCCCATTGTTCCCTCAACCCTTGATTTTATGGGATACGAAGGGATTAGTCTTCGTAAACTTTGGAGTATGGCTTGATCGCTAAAGGGTTGGCCGGGGAGCACCTGGCAGTCAACCGAACAGGATGCATTTAACATATTAAAATTAAGAGATAATTATACCAGGGGCGACGCATTTTTTTCTTGACAAAGCAATGAAATAAAAAATCGATTTTTTCATGGAATTACAATGAATTACATGGAGAATCGATTGTGCAGTCGCTAAAAATTTTCTCGACCAAAGCGTTACAACTGGTTGCCCCAACGAACGGAAGAGCCGTGAACAAAACACTCCACGTGGACGCATTAATTCAAGCTATCAAAGCTGATTTTGGCAAACTTACCGATCATCGGGCCCAAAATGCCAAGATTGCCCTTGATGACGCGATCATGTCTGCCTTTGCCGTGTTTCACCTGAAAGACCAGTCGCTGCTGGCCTTCGATGAGCGACGGAGCAGAGAACCAGAAAACCTGCATACGGTATATGGAGTGACCGGCATCTCCTGCGACTCTCAGATGCGCGCCATCCTGGATGAAGTTGATCCAGACTATTTACGACCAGCGTTTCGCACCGTTTTTCGGCGGTTGCAACGAGGCAAAAAGCTGGAATCAATGACGCTGCTGGGTGGCCATTATCTGCTCAGTGGTGACGGTACAGGGTTTTATTCCTCAACGAAGGTGGCCTCATCCTACTGCCTCAAAAAAACTCGTCGCAATGGAACAGAACTGTACTACCAACAGATGTATGCCGCTGCCCTGGTGCATCCGGATTGTCGCGAGCTAATTCCTTTCTTTCCTGAAATGATTACCCGCCAGGACGGTTCGGCTAAAAACGATTGCGAGCGCAATGCGGCCCGTCGTTTCTTCGAGGCACTGCGGCGTGAGCATCCACACCTCAAGCTCATCGTCACCGAGGATGCACTCAGCAGCAACGCGCCCCATATCGAGGATCTGCAACGGCTAAATCTTCGTTTTATCCTTGGTGTCAAGCCTGGAGACCATCAGTTTCTGTTTTCGTTGGTTGACGATGCCATCGCCCAGGGGAAGGTCACCGAGCTACAGCAAGTGGACTCCAACGATCCGGGCAAAATACATTTTTTCCGTTTTATTAATCACGTATCACTCAACCAGTCCCGCCAGGACCTGCTGGTCAATTTCCTGGAATACTGGCAGGTGGATAAAAATAACAAGCTTACCCGGTTCAGTTGGGTCACAGATCTGACTATCACTCCTGAAAACGTCGAAGAGGTCATGCGGGCTGGCCGCGCGCGGTGGAAGATCGAAAACGAAACCTCCAACACCTTGAAAACCCAGGGATACAACCTGGAGCATAATTACGGACTGGGCAAGAAGCATCTCAGCGCGGTGTTTGCCATTCTCATGATGCTGGCCTTTCTTGTCGACCAGGTGCAGCAGATGAGTTGCCATCTCTTCCAGGCAGCGTTGAAGGAACTCGGCTCCAAAAGAGCGTTGTGGGAGATGATGCGCAATTATTTCCGCATATTCAGGGTTGATTCAATGGAGACGATCTTCCGGGTGCTGGTCTACGGCCCAGGCGGATATATTGTGATGGAGAGAGACTGGCTCGGCGGTTAGCGTTCAAGTCATTCAGCAGAACTGTCAAAGAGCAATCCCTTCGGTTTTATCTGAAAAGGGAAGAGGATAAGTGCGTCTAAAAAAGGCCCTACATGACGAAAAAACATGGTCCTTGCAGCCAGCGGGCTGAGAAAGCGCTGAAAATATGCCTTGCAACCCCATAGAAAAACCCAAAAGTCTCTTCAGCACCATTCACATAGGCGGGCCAGGGGACAAAATGGGATTTGCTGGTCCTTAATCCTCAGTCCTATGCCCTCAGTCCTGTTTTTCCCTCACTCAAGCAAAAGATTCTCCATTCGCTGCTGCAGGCGCTGATCAATCGGATTAATCGACTGTGCGGCCCGGTATTCTTCCAGTGCTTTTTGATTGAGCCCCTGACGAACATAGTAATCGCCGAGCATGAGGTGAAAACCGAAGTCATTGGGGAGTCGGTTGACCGCCATTTTCAGCACGGCAAAGGTGCTGTCATCATCCTTTTGTCTGCGAAAGAAATGGAGCGGTTGATTAAAATATTCGGGGTGAACCTGTTCCTCTCGATCAATACAACTCAAAGCTAGGTTGTAGTACGAAGCGGCCTCATCCGTGTTGCCTCTCTTCACCAGAAGATGTGCATAGGCCAGGTAGGGCTGCACCCGTTCCGGCAGGGTTTGCGGGATCAATTTCTGGAAGTCCGCGTTGGCATCCATCATCGCTATATAGGGCCGAGCAAGTTCAGGATAAGTACTGAGCAAATCTCTGGCCTGCTGGATACCATTGGCCAGCTTGCCCTGCCCAAACAGCCAGTAAACATAAAACAAGCGCTGTTTTTTAGCGCTTTGTTCACGCGTAATCGATGCCTGCAGCAGGCGATCTGCCTCGACCTCGCCCCCCTTCGATGGTGGAAAGAAAGGTGCCAAACTGCTGGAGGGTATCTGCATTGACAGGCTCCAGAAGCAGAGCCTGGGGGTATTCCTGCTCGGCCTCATCCACGAGATCCAGCCGGTCGGCGATATAAGCTGACGTTGTTTTATACAGGGGGTTAAAGGGATCGTAGAGGGAGGCACGCAGGGTCTTTTGCCGCTGTTCTGCCAGGGTTGTTTTATCTTCGTTGGCCGAGATAGCAAGCAGGTCCATCTGCTAACCATCGCCCATGCGCACGGTGGAAAGGGCCTGCATGACCCCAAGGGAATAAATAGCCGCCCCGATGGTTAAAACAACAAGGCAGCTGCTGCCGGCAAAAATAAGCCAACTCTGAGGTCGGTAGGTTTTCAGCAGGCTGGGACCACTGGCGGCGGTATCTCTGCGGCCATGGATAGCGGCCGTGTTAATGCCCATAAGCACGAAAAAATATAGCGGAATCGCCATGGTCTGGCGGAACTGGTAATCGGTAATACTATGGAGTAAAAGAGCCACAAGCCCGGCCAGGCTGCCAATGTACACGTGCTTGGCATAGCCATCTTTGCGCACACGGAACATGCGATAATTTTTCCGAAAAAAGACCAGAAAAAACAGGCCCACGGCCAGGCTGGCAATCAGGCCCTGATCGGTTGCCAGTTCGAGATACTCGTTATGAGCCTGGCGCATGCGGGTAGCACCAACATTTGTCTGGTAGCTGGGAAAGATGGCGTAAAAGGTGCCTGCACCGGAACCCGTCAGGGTAAAATCGGCAATAAGTTGCAAACAATCTTGCCAGGCGGAGGCCCTGCCGGACAGAGTCTTGCCGTTTTCAGAGAGCCCCTGCTCGTCGATGGTTTGGCCAAAACGGGCATCAATGGTATCAAAGCCGGCACGGCCAATGAGCAGCACCACCAGCAGGGCGGCCAGGGCAAAAAGGGCCGGACTGGTACGATGAAGGCGAAATATTTTGCGGCAGCTCAAGGTCATGACCAAGGTGACCACCAGGGCCACGCTCGCACCGCTGCGCGACTGGCTGAGCAAAATCGCGGCAGAGATAAATTTTCATTTCTCCCTCCTGAGGAAATTAGAACTTAACTATTTCGGCCCAGCCGAAGCAATTGATGGGCTGCATAGTAAGAAAAATTCACAATACTATATAATCACTTGAATAAACTCGTATATTTTTCCCAGCGACGCATTTAAGCGACAGCACCTTTCTTTTCTCTCCTGCTTGTAATCAAGCCACCTGACTAATAATTCGAAGAATATCTATATTGTTTAATTTCAGCAAGTTAAACATATCTTGTAACTACTCACCCCCTCTAAAAAAAGCTCAAAGCCAAATAAATAACTTGACAGGTTTTTACTGAAATTTTTTCCAATAGCCAGGACTGTCAACAAAAATGCCCATCAACGCGCTTGGTCGTCTCTAAATCGTTCCAATATTGCGTTCCGATAGCAAACAGATGCGATAGCGCTCAATCGTTCAACTCAGGGGCACACAGGAGGTCGAAAAAAGCCATGGTATAGTAACCCCATGGGAACAGTAAATAAAATAAGGGTCCGCGAAGAAGTCGATCTCCTTAAACAGGAATTTGAACAGCTTTGTTCCACCGGCAAAGTTTCCTCTGAGATACGGGTCCTGGTCAACAGCCTGCTGGTTGTCGTCGAGTTGATACTCTCTATCTTTCTTGAGAAGACAACGCGCAAGGGAAACAAAAACTCGAGCATTCCTTCTTCGCAAACCGAGAAAGACGAAACCGCTACCAAGCACTGCACCACTACCGGCAGGGGGAAACAAGTCAATGGGCGGGTTGGCAATACACGCGTCAAAGAATCGGTCACCACTGCTCAGGTCGAGGTGTGTGATATCTGCGGAATGGTGCTGGATAGCGTTGCATGCCAGGGGCATGAACGTCGGACAAAAATCGACATCGTTTTTGAAAAAGTTGTCGAGCACATTGACGCAGAAATAAAGCAATGCCCCAATTGTGAAGCAACAGTCAAGGGGCGTTTTCCTGACGATATGCCGGGTAAGCTGCAGTACGGCAATGGGCTTAAAGCGTTTGCCATTCATTTGGTTATCAGCCAGATGGTCGCTTTAAACCGGGTTCAAAAACAGATAACAGCCATGATCGGTAGCGTAATCTCCGAGGCCAGCCTGCTCAAATTTGTTTTGCGCTTGTACCAATCACTCGAAGCATGGGAATCCAGAGCTATTGATAGGCTGCTGCAGGCTCCATCCCTGCATGTGGATGAAACCTCGTTTCGGGTTGAAGGGAAGAATCACTGGATTCACGTCTATTCTTCCGGCGAAACAACCCTGAAAGTACTGCATCGAAAGCGGGGCAAGGAGGCAATCGAAGGATTGAATATCATCCCTCGGTATGGCGGGGTGATCATCCATGATTGCTGGGCATCATATTTATCCTACGACCATTGCGGTCACGGACTTTGCGGCTCGCACCTTTTGCGAGAGTTGACGTTTGTCGTTGACTCTAACCAATACCGGTGGGCCCGCAATCTAAAAGCGGTGCTCCAGCAAACGTGTCGTACGGTGGCTCAACGTCCGGAAAAATGTCTTACCGAACGGGAGTATGCCAACCTGCAGAAGCGCTACCGTAATATCCTTACGCGTGGCAGCAAGGAGTTGCCCAAGATCCCTCCGAAACCCCAAGGGAAGCGCGGCAGGATAGCCAAATCCGATGCGCACAATCTTTGGGAGCGATTACAAAAGCATGAGGCGGCAGTCTTGCTTTTTGCCAAAGAACCACATGTGCCGTTCACCAACAACAGGGCGGAAAGGGATCTTCGCATGGCTAAGGTAAAACAGAAAATATCCGGTTGTTTTCGACGGAAACAATATGCCCAGGCTTACTGCAGGATTTCAAGTTACCTGCAGACCATGGCAAGCCAGGGGATCAATCCTCTTGTCGCTATCCAGTTGGCACTGGCAGGAACTCTGCCTGATGCCGAAGAATAGGGGTGAGTAGTTACCCTTTTTTTTGGTAAACGCCTATCGATTCGCAAGAATTTAAGGATACACATGTCACAATGAAGGACATTTATTTAAACAGAACCCTTTTTTCCGGATAAGAGTACTATTACACAGGAATTTCCGAATATCGATTCGATGATTGGTTCAAGCAACGTTTACCCTGAGGAGTATTGTACAGATGTTGCTCAAAGGGTTCACCAATTTCTTGCAGTGTTCTATTTAACGGATAGATTTTTGTGATAGTGCTGTGGGGATACGTTTCCACCAAAAGGCGCGTGCAGAATAATGAGACATTATCCCTTGAGTAAAAAATAATTCCTTGTATTTGATCGGGTCAGAGGGAGCCGAAGCTCCCGTCTGCCCACAGAACCGTGCGTACGGGTCCGTACACGGCTCATCATGTGACTTTTATCCACATATCAATTGGAAACCAATGTCGTTGCTGATCTTCTGATCTTATCCATTGCCCTGCTACGTCGATAAACCAGCGGACTGGGTATCCTTTTATCAAAGCAAAACAGTTGGACAAGACCCAACGGCCGTCATTACAGAACACTTGACTGGCCATTCCTGACGATACCCCTCGCTTAGTTAGGTGCTTGAATAAATTGCGACGCTTCTTTTGCTGGTCTACTATTCGGGACCGAAGCCTCCTTCGTATATGCGCTTCGATGACACGAAGTTGGGATGGGTATTGGGTCATGCAATAATAGCCGGACCACCCAATATACCAACGATTCACTCGTTTCATCGTCACTACCAGCGACTAATGCGTCCCACGCGGCGTCAACTCTTTGACCTTCTGCATAGCTCGCTTCATCGATTGCGATGATATGACAGTCGCGCCATCCATAATGGTCATACCGAGAAATTTCACTTCTCCAGACCGACCGATCTTACTTTTGGCCTGGTTGATTTTTAACCGGAGTTTACCTTCGATAAATTTGCTAATGCTGTTCATTACTCGTTCCGCTGCCTTAGGCGTCCGAACGAAAATATTACAGTCATCAGTAAAACGGCAAAACTCCAACCCGCGTCGTTCAAGCTCCTTGTCCAACTCGTCCAGTACTACATTACTCAACAGCGGACTTAGAGGGCTTCCTTGAGGAGTTCCTTCTTCGGTGGGGCTTAGCAAACCGTCTTTCATCACACCGCTCCTCAATGTCATACCGATAAGACGAAGTATTCGTTTATCATCAATATGAACTTTGAGCAGATGCATAAGACGATCGTGGTTCACCCTGTCAAAGAATTTCGACAGATCTATATCGACTACATGCTCTTTCCCCTCATTCACTATACGCTGGGCTGAATTCACTGCCTCGCGTTGACCAAACCCGGGGCGAAACCCGTAACTATGGTCTGAGAAGGTAAGATCAAGTATCGGCTCAAGAAGATTCTTCAACGTCGCCTGGACCACCCTGTCACGTGTGCAAGGCACTCCAAGAAAACGCATTTTTCCTCGTTTCCCGGGTTTAGGAATTTCCACCCGGCGAACCGGATTTGGTTGATAATTCCAGCTTACTAGTTCTGACTTAAGCTGCATTAACTCCTCTTCTAGGCGTTGCTCAAACTCTTGGATGCTCACTCCGTCTACGCCGGGTTTACCTCCATTCCTTTTCACCGCCTTAAAACCTGTCTCCAACATGTTCAGGTTACAGAGTTTCTCAAAGAGGCTCCATTCATCAGTGAACAGGTTCTTTTGTCTCATTTTGTCTTGCGTTTGGGGTAACTTCGTCATCGTCCCGCATCTCCTTCCAAACCAGCAGAATATCTACGTCTTCCCTTCGAAGAAAACTCCTATGGCTGGACTCAGAGCTACCACTATTCTGAGACTCTATTCCTTCTCACATGTTCCGCCCTTCGGCTCCAACATCCCTGTCGCTTTCCCATAGTTTTACCCTCAGATACGTCACCGCATCCTCATCGGCTACAGGTTTTACGCCTACTACGGCTTCATCTGCAGGCCCTCTGTCCCTAACGTCAGCATTGCTACTGCGCTTAGGGCATGGCTGTCGCAGTTACAACCAGCCCGGTATACAGACGGCCCTTCACCGGATAAGATCACGCACTTTCTTTGCCTGCCTACCTCCTCTACCCTGCAGGGATACGGAAAGGATATAGGGTTTAAGTAGTCCAAGGTACCTCACCCTCCTGCAAAGCCTACCAGAGGTTCACACCGAGTTTAGGCGGCAAATTTGTCTACGGCTTCCTTCAGATTCCTCATTGGCTCCACTTCACCGTGGATTCCCTCCTCGGGCAGATCTGCAGAGTTTCTTCGGACACCCTTGCCTTCGCCTACATATTCCCTCCTTTCAGGGCTATCACTGGACTTGCACCAGTTAGTTCGTGACCATGCCGGTCGCACTTGGGGCTCGTACCTCACCGCCAACCTACCATAATCCCGGGTGGAAGGTAGGTTGGCGGTGAGGTACGAACCCCAACAGTGAATAGTTAAGGGTAGGTTCGGTCGCGGGCATGGCCCGGCTCCTACAGGTTCGGGGTGGCTGCTGGGGTGTTTGTATGGTGCCGGGGCTTGGGGTGCGCGATGGAGAATGAACCACACGGAAATTCACAGAAGGCAAGGAGGTAGGGGCGAGCCTTGATCGCGACATCGGTTCGTATTCGACAGCACGTTCGTACATTCCCTTGGACAACAAAATTTGCGCTGTAGGGTGTGGGGCATCAAGAATTCGTGAGTAACGTGGAAAATGCTTGGGCCGCACGGGAGAGCGCCCCACCTGCCCTTGTGATGAGACCTAATTGTCGTTCAAAGATAACGGTTGGCGTTGGCACGCAGATGAGTTCCTCATTATGCATACTCATGGGCAAAACACTCCAACCAAGCCCAGACATAACGAGAATACGAATGGTCTCCAGATAATTGGTTTCAATGCTTGTTCGCAGTGACATACCTGCCGCTACAAGTGAAGACTCTATGAGGCGACGGGTCTCTGTGCCCTTTTCCGGGAGTATCGCCGGATACTGTTCCAACTCGTCGCAGTCCATTGTTTCAGCCAGGTGATGACTCTTCCCCACCATGACCTGCAACGGGTCGTCCCAGATTTTTTGGATCTTAAATTTTCCCGATCGTACCTGAGGCAGGGTTACCACTGCCACCTCGATGGTCCCGGCAGCAACCGCTGCACAGCCACTTTCAGAATCCATAAACTGCAGCGCGAATTCCACCCGTGGGTACTGCATACTGTACTTGCGCAAATAGGGTGGCAATCGATGCAGGCCGATGTGATGGCTTGTGGCCAGTTGGAGTACACCACTGACTTCTCCGGAGAGATCGGCAATAGTCTGTTTGCAATTCGACATCTGTTGGACAATATGCTCAGCTTGAGGCAGGAGCACCCTGCCCGCTTCTGTGAGCAGCACGCGTTTGCTGAGCCGTTCAAAGAGTTTGGTGGAAAGCTCATCTTCCAGGGCCGCTATACGTTTGCTGACCGCGGGTTGCGTGAGAAAGAGTTGCTGGGCCGCCAGAGAAAAAGAGCTGGTTTGGGCAACGGCTAAAAAGGCTTGGAGGGTGTTGGTATCCATGGTTTTGATACTTTATGGAGTTTTTTTAATGACGAGATTCCTCACATACATTCGGAATGACGGTTGGGGCAAACTTCAGTGCTGGCTAAGGTACCAGGGAGCATTTCACATTGTTAACAGAGAGCTCCCTCACGTTCGTTCGGGATAACGGAGGCTGGTAGTGATTGATGTGTATTTGGTGTTATTGGATTTGGGCTGAACTTGTATTTTTCACATTCTAGAGCCAAGGGGTGCTGAAGGCGAACGTTTGGAGTTGCAGAAGACTTTCCGTTTTCAGTCGTGCCTTCCCGGGCCGTCATTTCGACTAGGGGGAGAAATCTGTAGTAATGTCAGAGATCCCTCTCTTCGTTCGGGATGACGGAGACTGGTTGTGCTGGATCTTGGTGGGGTAAGATTATTGGTGTACCGATCTGTCCGGGAATAGCTTTTTTTAGGAAATGTTTCCCGCCTTCCGTCCTTTCGAGCTCAGAGGGAGATCTTAGCGAGATTTCGTAATGTAGTTTGGCATTCCATATGATTCGGATGCTCTTGCCAGCAAAGGCTGGATCCTGTTTTTTGCTCCAACGTGATTTGGGTCGCGGGCATGGCCCGGCTCCTACAGGTTCCTTGGTGGCTGCATGGAAGATGTGTGAAAATTGATTCCCTCAAGCCGTATCTCGCAGCAACTTTTCAAGATCTGCCTGTATTTGCGACCAGGAGGTAGATACCAAGCTTAATGGATCGGGGTCTTTCTGGGCATCATCGAAATAAGCCAGACTTTTTGTCACTGTAAAACTATTCAATCTTTCGTATTTTTTCTCAAAAAACCCGAGTATATCCTTCAAAGAGAAACACGTTAACAGGGCATGAATGTCGTAAAAATCTTTTTTAGCTCCCCGGTTGGCGATGGCGTTTAGTTTCATCGCCGCTATGTCTTCAAGAGCAAATAAACATATTCCGGACACATTTAACCAAGGACGCAGCCGTGGATAGTTATGCCGCATCAAATCCACTTTCACAGATACGCCACGCCAATTGACAAAGCACGACAAAGAATTGGTAGTCATTGAACAATTCTCAAGAATAAAAGACTCTCCAAGCACCTCGAAGAGTGACAAGCTATCAAAAGTCTGTTCGGTAAAAAAATCCAGGTCAATGGATACTCTGTGCCCCAAATGTAACGCCAGTGCCGTGCCTCCAGCCAGCGCAAAAGAATTCAAAGCCTCGTGGGATGATAATTCTTGGAGTAACGAAAAGGTGTCTTTATGGACAGTCTTTAACTGCAGCACTTAAAATCCTTTCTTGCTATCTGAAAATAAACACTCAAAAAATTGACGGTCTTAGGGTCAAGCGATCGAATAAGGACAACCTCTTTTTTAATCTTCTCTTTACCATAAACTTTTTTGAGTACATCCCAATCGGCAAGATCTCCTCTGGAAACAACTCGTTCTATAATAAACCGGCTATGTTCATTGAAATCTAAGGAGGTGTATTCGACATCCCAAAAAAGGGCCTGATTCAATTCAAGACCGTCATGGACAGAGCGTGTATCTTTGTTCTTTGATTTCATGATATTGCGTTGGAACAGTTATAATCCAGACTCCTGGCGACTCACCTACTATGCACAATAAAGATATACCTTGTATGAATCCGTGGCGACGGGTGGTCGCTGATCGACGTATCTTTCTAATCAGACGACAATTTTTATCAAATTTAGATATTGTTCAGTCTCACCCGCCGCCCTTTGGGCACCCTGCATGCACGCCACCTCATTATCTGTAACCCCCCGATAAAGTTTACTTTAATCGACATGTCACAAACGGCGAAACTGACGCACTGATGAACGCTCACGGATTCAGGATATAATTTTACCATGTATCCAGCAAGAGCATAAAGAGGACTACGGGGAAAAAGGCTCCCAGGTGACATGTTTCCCTGTAAGCCTGACACTTTTTTCTGTGTTGGGTAGCTTTAGGCGCGGGCATGACCAGTTTCTCGCCATTTGAGGTAAAAAAGCGCTCTCATTGATCAATATTCCACCCACAATTCTTGCCGCAACGCAAAAATGGTCAGTATAATGACCATAGAATAGCCAAAGAGGAAACGTCATGCAAACAATAGAGACCTTTATTCCGATCACACAAGCAAAAGCTAAGCTTCTGGATATGGTTCGACAGATTCACGACACCAACGACACCATAGCGATCACAAAAAACGGTGTCCCCGAAGCAGTCATGTTGTCCATGAAAAAGTTTGAGGGATTCTTAGAAACCATCGACATTCTTGCTGATGCCGAAATGATGGGGCAATTGAGGCGATCGGCACAAGATGTTAACAATAACACCTTGGTTGATCTAGATGAGGCTTTTTGATGCTGTATCAGGTCAAACTGACATCCACTGCCAACGAGATCGGGAAGAAATTTTCCTCTGAAATAAAGAGTGCTGCAAGGGCGGCACTCAAAGAATTGGCTCAAAACCCAACCCTCGGTAAAGAACTGCAGGCCGATTTAACTGGTTTTCGCTCTTACAGGTTCATGCGCTATCGGATTATTTACAAGATAAATACTTCAGAAAAAATCGTCATCGTATGGGCTATTGCCCACCGACGGGACCTATACGAAAATTTCAGCGAGTTACTCTTGAGGAACCAAATAGATCCAGCGAATTCTTGAAAAGCATGACACGGGGTCAAGTCTTGAAGTCTTGTGTTTTGACATCTCGCGAGATCATCAAGATTGTTTGAATGCATAAGTCCCTGAAACGGGAGAAACCTCCATGTGGGTATAATGTTATTAGCAACTGTTGGGTCGAGAACCAGCTCGCCCAAAATACGCCACAAGGAGGTTTCTATGAATAGATGGTACTTTATCGGACTGGATCTTCACAAGAAGATGATTGCCTACTGCATCAAAACCATCGATGGTCGACTCATTGAGCAAGGAATGGTAGCCTCTGACAGAACATCGTTGAAAACATGGGCAAAAGGCTTACCTGGCCCTTGGATTGGTGCGATGGAGGCCACGATGTTCACTGGCTGGGTCTACGATTTTCTTGCACCTTATGCCGTTGAGTTAAAAGTGGCCCATCCTGAGATGCTCAGAGCTATCACCGCTGCCAAGAAAAAAAACGATCGGGCCGATGCGGAAAGAATTGCCGATCTCCTGCGGGTCAACCTCTTACCGGAATGCACCATGCTTCCGCAAGAAATCAGGGAACTGCGGCGGGTTCTGCGATATCGCAACCACCTGTTACGAACAGCGGTCAGAATGCACAACAAAATGTCCGGTCTACTGATGGAGGTTGGAGCGGGCTACAATAAAAAGCGCCTTCGAGGCAAAAAATATTTTCATGAGTTATTGGATCGACTTGATGAGGTCCCATCTTCGGTTAAGGAGTTACTCATGCTAAGCCGTAGCGGATTTGAGATGTTCCAAACTTTTCAAAAACGGCTACTTCAGGCCTTGCGCACAAATCCTTTAATCCAGGAAAAGGTTGGTCGATTGATGACTATTCCTGGAGTTGGCGAGGTTACTGCGCTGACCTGGGTACTTGAGGTCGGGCCTCCGTCACGATTCAGCTCTATTCGCCAAGCAATCAGTTATTGTGGCCTGTGCAGTGCACAACGGGAATCCGCCGGCAAGGAACAGCGAGGGCCGATTTCCAAGAAACGCAACAAAAACCTCCAGACCATCTTGGTCGAGGCCGCGAAACTGGCACCGCGTTGGAATCCTCAACTCGCAGCCGTACATCAACGGGAACTGGGCCAAGGCAACCGAAACAGGGCAACGCTTGCCGTGGCCAGAAGGCTGGTGGCGTACATGATGTCAGTTGACAAAAGCCAAACCGACTTCGTTTTCCGTGAGGAACAAAAAGCAGCTTAGAAGAATTATACGCACAACATACGCTCTACCAAAACCACGATCTTCCCGTCGGTCCTCGCCGAGAACGACTCTGTAAGCGAATTTTGCGATACTGCGATAAAATTGTTTCGAGGCCGGTGGGTTGCCCCAAACTCAATCTTCTGCCGAGGTCAATGAGGATAGAGGGAGAACATGAACCGTATCCGGCCTCGAATGCAGCAAATGGATGTCTGGTCGCGTGATCACGTTGGCCCATGGAACAGGATGAAAAAGATCGGATTGCGGTGAGTGATTGAAAATCTCTAGGTATTACACCGAGCTTGCACCCGCTCCAGCCGGAGGCCCGTTCCTCCGACGAGCTACACTCTGGCCCATTCTCGGAACGTCCCTCCGGCCTCCGCTCCCAACGAAGCAGAGGCCGGATCAGGTCAGCGGCAAAGCTGAATTGGCTTAATACCAGGGGGATACGGGAAATCTCCGTTTTCCCCTTGACTATACTTATCATGGATATCATGGATGTCGTTCTCGTAAAAAGCCCCGAGAACGACGTTCCGATCTTCGTAATCTATTCATTTCGCAATATGTGATTTTTCGGCTTCCGACTTTTTACGAAGCCATCAATATTCAGTTTTTCTGTGCGTATCTGGGGCAGAGTGACTACTGCCATCTCCAACCTTCCATCGGCTACGGCTACACAGCATCTTTCCGAATCCATAAACTGCAGCGCAAATTCCACCTTTGGGTACTGCATGCTATTGCTGCGTAAACACGAAGGCAATCGGTGCAATCCTATATGGTGGTTTGTGGCCAGTTCCAGTATACCGCTGACCTCCCCGGAAAGGTCAACAATCCTCTGTTTGCACTCTGCAATTTCCTGGACGATATGCTGGGCCTGCGGCAAAAACGCCCTCCCCGCTTCGGTGAGCAATACTCGTTTGCTCAGCCGCTCAAAAAGTTTGACAGCGAGTTCGTCATCAAGGGATGCAATGCGTTTACTAACAGCGGGTTAGGTGAGAAAAAGTTGCTTACCGGCCAAAGAAAATGAGCCGGTTTCGGCGACTGCTAGAAAAGCTTGGAGGGTGTTGGTGTCCTAGCTGTCAGCTACACCCTCGAGATTCCTCTCTTGGGATCGAAATGACGGTGGAGGGTTGATCTGTCTGAAAGGTGCAGTTCTGCACTTCACAGTTATTCTTCACAGGAATAAATTTCATAAAAATAATGAATTTGAGTTATCAGCATAAGAGGATTATTTCTACCTGCAAGTTGGGAGGCATAAGACTCTCCCTACATTCTCGGGCAGTTTGGTCGCGGGCAAGGGCCGGCTCCTACATTCGAGCTGCTGTTGAGGCCTAGAGAAAATGGAATCTGGTGGGTTATAGAGAAATCTGAACACCACTGAAACTCAGCTGGGCATCACAATACATTTGAAGCACTTTTTTTGTTTTGATTACCATCAATGCTCAGCCAGAAAAAACGAGATCTCTCCCTTCGGTCGAGATGACCCCCGGGAGGTGCAGTACGCCCTTGCTGTGGCCGCAACAACGATGTCATCCCGAACGCATGTGAGGGATCTCGCTGTTCTAACCGACAGCTGAGGTTCAGTGGTAATCATATTTTTTGTTGGGGTTCGTCCCTCACCACCAACCTACCATGCTCTTAGCACGTAATGCAGATTGGAGATTCAGAGGGTTATCCCATGATTCTAAATCACTGAAATGAGGAGGTACATGCCCTATGAAAAAAACATTGTACGACAAGTTATGGAATGCACATCTGGTGCAGACCAATGAAAATGGCACCAGTTTGATCTACATCGATCGGCATCTGGTGCATGAGGTGACCTCGCCCCAGGCCTTTGAAGGGTTACGGTTGGCGGGGCGGCAGCCTTGGCGCAGGGAGTCAGTTTTGGCGGTACCGGATCATAATGTGCCGACCACGGATCGAAGTGTTCCACCTGCTGATCCGGCTGCGCGGTTGCAACTGCAGACTTTAGATGCCAACTGCTCGGAATTTGGAATCCTTGAATTTGGGATTCAGGACATGCGCCAGGGCGTGGTCCACGTCATCGGACCGGAACAGGGTGCGACCTTACCGGGAATGACCGTGGTCTGTGGAGATTCACACACGGCCACCCATGGTGCCTTTGGTGCACTGGCATTTGGCATTGGCACCTCGGAGGTTGAGCATGTGCTCGCTACCCAGTGTCTGGTCATGAAAAAATCTCGTTCGATGTTGATCAGCGTTGAGGGGACATTGGGAACCGGTGTTACAGCAAAGGACATGATCTTGCACATCATTGGTCAAATCGGAACCGCTGGAGGCACCGGATGTGTGATTGAGTTTGGTGGTGAGGCCATTGCCAAGCTCAGCATGGAAGGTCGCATGACCGTCTGCAATATGGCCATCGAGGCTGGCGCGCGGGCAGGGATGATTGGCGTCGATCAAACCACATTGGACTACGTCAAAGGACGTCCCTTTGCACCAGAGGGTACGCTGCTTGAACAGGCGGAAACGGCCTGGCGCGAATTACACAGTGATCCCGGAGCAGAGTTTGACCAGGTAATTCGCATCGATGCCGCCAGTATAGAGCCACAGGTCAGCTGGGGCACTTCGCCGGAGATGGTTGTGGGTGTGCACGGGGTGGTGCCGGATCCCGGTCAGGAAAAGGATACAGTGAAAGCAGAGAGTATGCGCAAAGCGCTTGCTTATATGGATCTGCAGCCGGGAACCCCGATGCAGGAAATCCAGGTAGATAAGGTGTTCATCGGCTCCTGCACCAACGGGCGGATTGAAGATCTGCGTGCCGCTGCAGCTGTTGTTCGCGGTAGGAAGGTTGCTGCTACTATTGCCCAGGCGCTGGTTGTGCCAGGGTCTGGGCTGGTAAAACAGCAAGCTGAGCTGGAAGGGTTGGATAAGGTATTTCTGGAGGCAGGCTTTGAATGGCGGCAGCCGGGGTGTTCTATGTGTCTGGCCATGAATGCAGATCGTTTGGCCGCTGGTGAACGTTGCGCATCAACCTCAAATAGAAACTTTGAAGGTCGCCAGGGACAAGGTGGTCGGACGCATTTGGTGAGTCCGGCAATGGCAGCTGCGGCTGCAGTGCATGGGCATTTTGTTGATGTACGGGAGATGGGGTGAGATTGTGAAAGGGGATCTCTTAGATGCGACGGGATGACGGTTAGGAAGAGATTGTTCTTTAATTGCATTCTAAATGCCTGAACAACTTCAATATCAATACTGCAAGGAAAGCCTCCTCGACTCTGTCATTTCGACCAGCGGGAGAAATCTATTCAGTTAAAAACCTAAATTCGTGAGCATTCATCAGTACGGCAGATTCGTTGTTTGTGACCTGCCGTCACGGATTCATGAAAAATACAATAACAGTACATAGAATACTGGAGATTATATATGCAGCCATTTACAACCGAAACGGGCGTTGTTCTTCCCATCGATCGAGCAAACGTCGACACTGACGCGATCATCCCCAAACAATATCTCAAAGCCATCGGCAAGACCGGGTTTGGGCCAAATCTCTTCGATGATTGGCGCTATCTGGACGCGGGTGAACCCTATATGGATCACAGCAAACGCAGGGTGAATCCTGAGTTCATTCTCAATCAACCGCGTTATGCAGGGGCCAGCATTCTTTTGGCTCGCGATAACTACGGTTGTGGTTCTTCGCGGGAACATGCGGTCTGGGCCATGGTTGATTTTGGGATTCGGGTGGTGATTGCCCCGAGCTTTGCCGACATCTTTTTTAATAATACGGTCAATAACGGGTTGTTGGCCATTGTCCTTGATACCGCAGCTGTTGATCGATTGTTTGCCGAGGGCGAGGCGAATGAGGGGTATCGTTTGACGGTGAATCTGGAAGATCAGAGCATTACCACACCGAGCGGCGAGGTTATTGTTTTTGAGATTGAAGAGTATCGGAGAAAAAGGTTGCTGGAGGGATTGGATGATATTGGCATGACCTTGCTGCAGGCCGATGCCATTCGTGCCTACGAGGAAAAGCGGAAAGTGGCGGCGCCCTGGTTGTTTTGAAGGGTGATTGTTTTTTAGAGGGGGGAGGCCTCTTCGTCTTTATAGAATGAGGGGCCTTGCTTCATTGTCTTGAGTGGCGAGTCTTGGTAGCGGGCAAGGCCCTCCTACAGGGTCTGGGTGGCTGCAGGTGGGCTCATGTTAGGTGCCCCCCAGCTTATTCGCGACACACCTCCACCAGTTAGACAACACCAGAAGGCAAGGAGCTGGCCTTGCCTGCGACACGGGTTATCAAATTTTGATATCAAACTTCCGTATCGCCAAATCGACGATAATCCCCGTCACAAATGCCCAGGCCATGTTGGGGACCACCAGGGCAATACCTGCAATTAAGAGAGCGACGAAATATTCCTCATTGGTCTTCAGACTTCGCATCAGGGGGCATAATTCCAGTCCGGCAAAGACCAACAGAACGCCGAGCACCGATTGGGGAATCGCCGCAAGCAGGGCAAATCCGAATTCTCCCAGCACCAAGGCCATCACAATGAAAAATATGCCGAGCATGATCGGAGCGCCACCGGTGCGGGCACCAAAACGGTAGTGAGCGGCCAAGCCCCCGGTGCCGTGGCACATGGGTACCGCTCCAAAAAATCCGGCCGGGAAGTTGATCATGCCCATGGTAAAGGCAAACTTCCCTGCCTTGGTTTTCATCAGCATGGGGTTACCGGAAAACAGGGTGGAACAGGTGTTGGATGTGCCCACACAGGCATTGCCAATGGTGAGGGGAATTTGCGGCAAGACGAGCATAACCAGCGCTGTCCAGAAATCCGCGAGAGTGGGGGTAACGATATGCACAGCCGTTGGCCCCAGCGACAATCCTTGGGCGGAAAAACCACCGAGGATAAAACCAAGCCCTATACCCAACGCCAGTGCAGCTAAGGCGGCTGGATACCGTTTATTGTTGAGTAAGTATAAGACGAGACCAAAGACGATCACGCCGATAATGAGGTTGATCACCGGCCCTGTCAGCGCGCCTGCCTCTCCCGAAACGAACACATTTCTATGAATGATCAGCTCGAAGCCTTTACGCAGAAAGATCAGACCAAGGGTGAGCTGAATACCGCGAACCACGGCCTGGGAAAAGAGCTGTGCCACCCGGTCGACCATGCCTGTAAGCGAAAGCCCGAGCAGCAACCCACCAAAGAGGATACCTGTGGCCCCGATCACCGATTCTGTAACCAGAGCCGGGTAGGCAATGGCGATGGCCCCCACAGCTTTCAGGGGTTGCACAGGAATGGGCAGACCGTAATAGATACCGGAAATAAGATAAAAAAGGCCAAAAGAGAGAAAGACCGTGGTCGGGCTGAGGCCGTTTAAGAGGATCATGCCGATAACGATGGGGAGCATGGTCCCCAGATCGCCAAAGGCTCCGGCCAGTTCCATACGGTTAAAGGAGAAGCGGTGTTTGGATGAGTCGTCGGGTGATCCTGGAATTTCCGATACCGACTGATTTTTTTCAGGTTCCTGTTGCTGCATGTGCTCCTCTTTGTGCTTCTCAAATTTGTTTGAATGCATAAGTCCCTGAAACGGGAGAAACCTCCATGTGGGTATAATGTTATTAGCAACTGTTGGGTCGAGAACCAGCTCGCCCAAAATACGCCACAAGGAGGTTTCTATGAATAGATGGTACTTTATCGGACTGGATCTTCACAAGAAGATGATTGCCTACTGCATCAAAACCATCGATGGTCGACTCATTGAGCAAGGAATGGTAGCCTCTGACAGAACATCGTTGAAAACATGGGCAAAAGGCTTACCTGGCCCTTGGATTGGTGCGATGGAGGCCACGATGTTCACTGGCTGGGTCTACGATTTTCTTGCACCTTATGCCGTTGAGTTAAAAGTGGCCCATCCTGAGATGCTCAGAGCTATCACCGCTGCCAAGAAAAAAAACGATCGGGCCGATGCGGAAAGAATTGCCGATCTCCTGCGGGTCAACCTCTTACCGGAATGCACCATGCTTCCGCAAGAAATCAGGGAACTGCGGCGGGTTCTGCGATATCGCAACCACCTGTTACGAACAGCGGTCAGAATGCACAACAAAATGTCCGGTCTACTGATGGAGGTTGGAGCGGGCTACAATAAAAAGCGCCTTCGAGGCAAAAAATATTTTCATGAGTTATTGGATCGACTTGATGAGGTCCCATCTTCGGTTAAGGAGTTACTCATGCTAAGCCGTAGCGGATTTGAGATGTTCCAAACTTTTCAAAAACGGCTACTTCAGGCCTTGCGCACAAATCCTTTAATCCAGGAAAGGGTTGGTCGATTGATGACTATTCCTGGAGTTGGCGAGGTTACTGCGCTGACCTGGGTACTTGAGGTCGGGCCTCCGTCACGATTCAGCTCTATTCGCCAAGCAATCAGTTATTGTGGCCTGTGCAGTGCACAACGGGAATCCGCCGGCAAGGAACAGCGAGGGCCGATTTCCAAGAAACGCAACAAAAACCTCCAGACCATCTTGGTCGAGGCCGCGAAACTGGCACCGCGTTGGAATCCTCAACTCGCAGCCGTACATCAACGGGAACTGGGCAAAGGCAACCGAAACAGGGCAACGCTTGCCGTGGCCAGAAGGCTGGTGGCGTACATGATGTCAGTTGACAAAAGCCAAACCGACTTCGTTTTCCGTGAGGAACAAAAAGCAGCTTAGAAGAATTATACGCACAACATACGCTCTACCAAAACCACGATCTTCCCGTCGGTCCTCGCCGAGAACGACTCTGTAAGCGAATTTTGCGATACTGCGATAAAATTGTTTCGAGGCCGGTGGGTTGCCCCAAACTCAATCTTCTGCCGAGGTCAATGAGGATAGAGGGAGAACATGAACCGTATCCGGCCTCGAATGCAGCAAATGGATGTCTGGTCGCGTGATCACGTTGGCCCATGGAACAGGATGAAAAAGATCGGATTGCGGTGAGTGATTGAAAATCTCTAGGTATTACACCGAGCTTGCACCCGCTCCAGCCGGAGGCCCGTTCCTCCGACGAGCTACACTCTGGCCCATTCTCGGAACGTCCCTCCGGCCTCCGCTCCCAACGAAGCAGAGGCCGGATCAGGTCAGCGGCAAAGCTGAATTGGCTTAATACCAGGGGGATACGGGAAATCTCCGTTTTCCCCTTGACTATACTTATCATGGATGTCGTTCTCGTAAAAAGCTCCGAGAACGACGTTCCGATCTTCGTAACATACTGATTTTGCGATGGGTATTTTTTAGCATTTTAACTTTTTACGAGGGTATCAAATTTCAGGCAGGCAAACGGCAGCATCCTCTGCCTCAAAAAATGTCTCCATTACTCGCATTAGGTACCAGCCATCCAGATGCCCGACTGTTTCCCGAATGGAATGCATGGCCAGCTGGGGTACGCCCACATCAACGGTGGCCACGCCGATCTGGCTCGCAGTCAAAGGGCCGATGGTCGAACCGCAGGCCATATCGTTACGCATGACAAACTGCTGGCAGGGAACCTCGGCTTTTTTACAGAGGGCCCGGAAGAGCGAGGCAGTGAGTCCGGTTGTAGCATAACGCTGATTGGCATTGGTCTTGAGCACTGGCCCCTGATTGAGTTTGGGCATATGATCGGGTTCATGCTTGCTGGCAAAGTTCGGGTGGACTGCGTGGGCATTATCCGCGGAAATAAAAAAGGAGCGTCCAATAACCTGTTGGCGTAGATCAGGATCGGGATACAACCGTTCCAACACGGTGCTCAGAAACGGGCCCTGGGCTCCAGAGGGAGTTGCGCTGCCCACCTCTTCATGATCGTTGAGTACAATCATCGCATTGCCAGGCACCTCGGCATTGATCAATCCCTGCAAGAGGGCATGACAAGAGAGTTGATTATCCAGCCGTGAACCGGTTATCAATTCCCCCTTGAGCCCAATTTGAGTCAGGGGCTGAGGCTCATAGAGAAAAAGATCAAAATCAAGTACCTCTGCTATGGGGAGCCCTGGATTTTGGGTTTTGAGTTCCTCTTTGAGCCACTGAGCAAAATCTGGTGGGCTGGATTCGGCAGTTAAGCCAAATATGGGCACAAGGTCCGTCTGTTTATTGAGAGCACGACCGTTGTTAGCTTCGCGGTCCAAATGAATAGCCAGGCTGGGAAGCGTGGCTAGCGCACGCTTACAATCAAGAAGCGTAGAGTGCAAACCACCCTGACCATCCAACCAGCCAACCCGCCCGGCCAGCGAGAGGTTACGATCAAACCAGGGTGCAAGCAGAGCTCCACCATACACCTCGACGCCAAGTTGCAGGCATCCCTGGTGCAGTTGCATGGGCTGGGGCTTGACCCGGAGGCTGGGGCTATCGGTATGAGAACCGGCCATACGAAACGGTTGAGCCGTCTTTCGATCACCTTGCAGGGTAAAGGCTATCAGGCCACCATCATGACGAATGACAAAATATTTGCCTGCTTTCAGCTGCTGCCAGGAATCAGCCTCATGCAAGCGTGTGAAACCTGCTGCCTCGAGCCTGGCTGCTGCATTGGCAGCCACATGAAAGGAGGTTGGGGACTGATCGATAAAAGAAAACAGGCTTTGAATGTACTCGGGGTGGTCCATCATAACGTTTGCGTAGTTTTTATCCTGAATCCGTGACGGCGGGTGGTCACTGATCAACGTATTTTTTTAATGAGACAACATTTTTTATCAAATTCAGGTCTTGTTCAGTTGCCCCCGCCGCCCTTTGGCGCATCCTAAAGGATTATTTTGCAGTACATTTTCTGTTGGGATTCGTCCCTCACCACCAACCTCCATCACGACCAGCCGCCGTCATCCCGAACGAAGAGAGGGATCTCTGGCATTACTACAGATTTCTCCTTACACTCGAAATGACGGAACACGGGAAAACTTTCCTAAAAAAAACATCCCCGGGAAGACCGATACTTCAACATATTCCCCTACCAACCTCTATCACGACCTGTCACCGGCATCCCGAACGAACGTGAGGGATCTCAGGACTTACTGCAGATTTCTCCTTACACTCCAAATGACGGAAGACGGGAAAACTTTCCTAAAAAAAACATTCCCAGGAAGACCGATACTCCAACATAGTACCCTACCAATCTCCATCTCGACCTGTCACCGTCATCCCAAACGAAGAGAGGGAGCTCTGACATTACTACAGATTTCTCCTTACACTCGAAATGACGGAACACGGGAAAACTTTCCTAAAAAAAACATCCCTGGGAAGACCGATACACCAACATATTCCTCTAACAACCTCCATCACGACCAGCCGCCGTCATCCCGAACGAAGAGAGGGAGCTCTGGCATTACGGCAGATTTCTCCTTACACTCGAAATGACGGAACACGGGAAAACTTTCCTAAAAAAAACATTCCCAGGAAGACCGATACTCCAACATAGTACCCTACCAATCTCCATCACGACCTGTCACCGGCATCCCGAACGAAGAGAGGGATCTCTGGCATTACTACAGATTTCTCCTTACACTCCAAATGACGGAACACGGGAAAACTTTCCTAAAAAAAACATCCCCGGGAAGACCGATACTCCAACATATTCCCCTACCAACCTCTATCACGACCAGTCACCGTCATCCCGAACGAAGAGAGGGATCTCGTCATTTGCGACCGACAGCTGAACTTCAGCTGGTAATCACTTAGAAAAATGTTGCGTAAAGAATACTACAAGATACCTCCAGAATTCTCATGAAAATTCTGGGGAAAATCTGTGGAAGCTGACGAATTCAGGTGTATTTTTGGGGTGTATCTAGTGATCGGTTCCAGGGGAAGGGATTATGTAAGGGAAGGCAGGCTCAGGCAAAAGCTTCGAAAGGTTCGGTGGATTCAACTTCTTCAGATCCGGTAGGAGCTGCCAGGGACGGGCTTTCCTCTTCTGCGTTGTCGGCTGTTTCTGGCTCATCCGTGCTGGAGTCAGCCTCTTCACTTTGCATTTCTGCACGTGCCCGGCTTTCCATGGCTGTTGCGTTAGCAGCTATGCTGCGGTCAGCTGACGAGGGCTCTGCTGGTGCCATGGCCGCCCGTTTAACGGCCTGCATTTTTTGGATCGTTTCTTCAGGAGTTTTCTCTTCACCCACATCGATGGGAACCTCTCCACCTACCGCATAGCGGCGCCCATCCGGACCTTGCTGGTAGGTGTACGAAGGACCACCTGCGGCGTACTGCCCTGCTGCTGCAAGGTGAGCCATTTCATGGGTTTTGACTTCCTGATCTCGAGCTTTGAGTTCCAGGACCATCTGTTCTTCTTCAGCGGACAATTGCTGAATATCACTTGCAGATTGCTCTGTTTTTCCAGACTCTTCTGCCTCAGAGTCCTGGGCACTGGCTGGCAGCCCCCCCTGCTGCTGCTGTTTGGATTTTTCAATACCTTCCTGAGACAGGGTTACAGGATCTTCGGAGGATGTATCGTCGTCTGTAGATGTGGGCTTCGATTGGGGGACGACCCGCTGTACCGGCTCAGAACGGAGCTGTGACATCCCTCCGCTGCGGGTGTACAATGTGGTTGGCGAGCTATTGAGGCTGGTTGACGATAGAAGCATGGGCAGTATACTTATTAAGAATTCTTATGTTGTTACTATACGACATCTTTACAATGGGTGACAAGAGTAAATCTACTTAGAGTTACGCCATTATTGCCTTTAAACACAGAACTCATCAGCAATATCAATTCGTTTTTAACTTTTTACGAGGTAATTATGTTTGCCGTTCTCGAAAAAAAAACGAGAACGACGTTCCGAGCTTCGCAACATGCTAATTTCACGATGGGTGAATTTTGGCATTTTAACTGTTAAATGAGGAAATTATGTTTGACGCAGAGAAATTATTAGGAAAGATTGTAGGCGAGGTCATGGGGTCCGGAAATCAACAATCCGGGCTTGGTGGTTTAGGAGCCGGTTCAGGCTTGATGACCATGATCGGCCTCGGAGTCGGGGCCTATGAAATCCTCAAACAAAAAGGACAACAGCCCACTGGCAGTCCATCCTCTCAAACGCCACCTCCTCCCCCAGGCGGGAGTGGAACCATGGCACCGCCTCCACCTCCAGGTGGGGGAACAACTGCAGCACCGCCACCACCAGTGCCTGGGGCAACACCCGCTCCTCCCCCAGTGGCAGCGACGCCCCTTACCCCTGCTACCACATCAATCTCAGGAAGCGACCTAGCCACCCGCTTGATTCAGGTTATGGCTGCGGCAGCCCATGCCGATGGTGAAATGGATGCGGATGAGGAGCGAGCGGTCCTCGACAAATTACGGGGTGCTGAGCTCAGTCAGGAAGAAAAGATGTTCTTGCTTGGTGAACTCCACCAGCCCAAAACCATCGATGAGCTGGTTGAGGGAATTAATGATCCAGCCGTTGCCAAAACCATGTATATGCTCGCAGTTGCGACGGTGGAAATTGACACCGAGGCAGAACGCATCTGGTTGGATACCCTGGCAGGCCGCTTGGGGATCAGCGCTGTTATGCAGGGATTTATCGAGGATACGGGGAAGTGACAGGGGATTGAGCAGGCTGCTGTTTTTGGTCGCGGGCAAGGCCCGACTCCTACAGGCCTTCAGTTGCTGCACCTGAACAGGAGGCAAGCACACCACCCGCGACGTATGCAAACTTCTCTCTTTTACCGCTCAAACATATTGGCCAATCCTCCCAGCACCGAGCCTTCGCCTTGACTGCCGCCCATGGTCTGGGGTGCTGCTTCCCAGATGCGACCGGCCAGTCGGGAGAACGGCAGCGACTGCAACCAGACATGCCCCGGCCCCTGCAGGTTCGCAAAAAAGAATCCCTCACCACCAAATAAGGCTGATTTCACGTTTCCGACAAACTCGATATCATAATTTACCGAAGAGGTCAGAGCCACCAGACAGCCCGTATCCACCCGCATGGTTTCTCCTGCGGCCAGCTCTTTTTCGACAATTGTTCCGCCTGCATGGACAAACACCAAGCCATCGCCATCCAACTGCTGCATGATGAATCCTTCACCGCCAAAAAGCGCCGCTCCGATCTTTTTCTGAAAGGCAATACCAATGGAAACCCCTTTGGCTGCACAGAGAAAGGCATCTTTCTGGCAGATTATCCGATTACCATACTTGGGTAAATCAAGTGGAATAATTTTCCCCGGATAGGGCGAAGCAAAGGCCACCTTGCCCTTCCCCTGACCGGTATAGGTAAACATGGTGATAAAAAGCCCCTCACCGGTAATCAACCGTTTTCCTGCACCCAACATCTTATCAAGGAATCCGCCTGAACTGGAACTGCGTGAACCATCACCAAACACGGTTTCCATGACAATATGATCATGCATGTACATCATGGCGCCCGCCTCGGAAACCACACTCTCCTGAGGATCAAGTTCCACCTCGACAAACTGCATCTCGTTGCCAAAAATCGTATAATCAATCTCATGCGCTTCCTGACCGGAGAAAGGCGGTGGTGTTGGTGCCCCCCCCTGCCCTGCCTGCAGTTCAGCCACCTGCCCAATGCACATCCAGTCACCAAAACCATCGCGCCAGACCATGGTCGACTCGTTGTATTGGCCGCTGGCAAGACCGGAAAGGATCTGCTGCTGGCTAAAGGGTCCAAGAGATTGGCCATTGATGGCGACAAACCAGTTTGACATAGTGCACCTCTATTTAAAGATAATTTTAATTAAATTAGATGTATACTAGCCGGATTCAAGTGTGAATCAAAGAAAATTTCCCCACTGAAAGCAGAGAGCTGAGCCCGTCGCAATAATTCGATCTCCTCTCTGGCTGGCGGCAGGGGGACAACACTGCATTTTTTTCTGAGTCACATTCGATTTCAGATTGCAAACGGCGGCAGAAGATTTATAAAATCGCGCTATAAATACAGCCTCAGTTCACACAATCTGAGAGCTGCACAATACACCGACAAAGGCCCCAGACAGCTGGCGGCAAGGAGGGTACAACCGAACAGATTGGAAGTGCATCGAGAAACAAAGCTTAAGGCGGGTCATTGCGTCTGCGCAATTGCCTGGACCGGATTACTTGCGGAGTCAACGATGAACAACCATCGGGTATCTTTAATAATTGCTTTTTCTGCCAATCCCGGCGTCATACGTAAAATTTTATCCTCGGAATATCATCTATATGCCTGCGGTAAAATTTTGCACAATCCTCGGAGTCGGGGCTTACCTGGCCTTGATTGAAAAATCTAATTATTCAAGACACCCTATAATCTCGAAGGGATTAGGATCTTGCTGCAAAGTAAGTGCTCACTGGAGCGTTGTTCTTATTTTTCGTTGTTGGATGTCTGCTCACTTGCATCAATGCACGAGCGCATTCATTTTTGGTTTTGTTGCCTGTCCGCTCTACGGTTGACAGGTTTTGTTTCTTGAATGTTGTCATACCTGCGCTAGAGCACCTGTGTGCATACGAGTGCTCCCCTCTTCTCTCATGGGGCACGCATGCATGGTCACTGCGCTGGCATGACAGTACTCTATGGAGAGTATGCCCATGCTGTATCCCGATCAATTCGGCAGAGATCCTCTGTTTCCGAAACATTCCGACTTTGCTGTTGTCTATATCAGTCAACTCGTTGGCCAAGGCGTGATCACCTACCGCTCCTTTAAAAAGGGAGAGATCATCGCCCGCATGGCTGGTCATGTCGTGCCAGAAATTCGTCAACACACCCTGCAAATCACCCCTGAAAGCCACCTCTTCGACCCATATTTCAGCGGATATTTTCTGCATTCCTGCGCGCCCAACATCTCGCTTGATATGGACAAGCTCACCGTAACTGCCCTGGCGGATATCCCCGCAAACAGTTACCTCTACATGGATTACGCAGAAACAGAAGACGTCCTCTTTAAACAATTCCCCTGCTCCTGCGGTGCCTCCAACTGCCGAGGCTGGATTACCGGCCGCAAGGAACTGCATCCGGCAGCATTGGCAGAGGCAGAGCTGGTTGAGCAAAGCGGGACCATCCTGCAATGAATCAACAGCAATACTACGGCTGGTGGCAGAGAGAAGATCTCTGCTACCGGCAGGGACATCTCTATTTTGCAGACAAGGGTGTACAAGAGCTTGCCGCTCAATGCGGCACGCCCGCCTTTATCTACTCAGCTCCTCGTGTACACAAGAATCTTCTTCGGCTTCACCGCAGCCTGAACCAGGCTGGTTTTGCCGATCGGTTCTCGCTCTACTACGCGATGAAGGCCAACCGCTTTGCCCCTTTGTTGACCATGCTCAAACAAAACGGACTTTGTGGTATTGATGCCTGCTCGCCGGCAGAAATCGAGTTAGCTGTAAGCTGCGGCTTTACGCCCGAGGAGATATCCTTTACCGCTTCGAGTCTGTCATCGCGGGATCTGGATAGCATCGCCCGCTATGACGGACTCTGTATGAATTGCGATTCCCTCCATGCGATCCATCAATGGGGTCAAAGAAAACCCCATACACGCATTGGCTTACGGGTAAATCCGGGAATGGGCATTGGCCGCGCCGATAACGACAAACTGCACTATGCTGGTGCGCAAACCACCAAATTTGGCATCTACTGGCAGCAGTTTGCAGAGGCACTGGCGATTGCAGCTCGCTATGATCTGGAGGTCGACACCATCCACTTTCATACCGGCTGTGGTTATCTCACCACGCAATTACAGCAACTTGAACAGATCATAACGCACTGTTTCTGTTTTATCGAAAAAGCGGCCACCATCAAATATGTAAATATTGGCGGGGGATTAGGAGTACCGCACCTACCAGGTGAGGCGCCCCTTGATCTGGAGCAGTGGACGGCTATCCTCAAACGACAGTTTGGAGCAACAGACCTGCACCTGAGAATTGAACCGGGAGATTACATCGTTAAGGATGCGGGGATACTTCTTTTAGAGAAAACCTTTGAAGAAGTTAAAGCGGCAACCACCTTTGTCGGGGTGGATGCCGGATTTAACATTGCTCCGGAACCAGCTTATTATGCGCTGCCTTTTCAACCGGTGCCGCTGCGCTACAACGGGGAACCTTGCACGGACAAAACATTGGTCGGTAATATCAATGAAGCGCTTGATATCTGGTATGCCAACGCATTGCTTCCAGACTTGCACGGGCACACGTACATGGCGCTGATCAATGCCGGTGCCTACTCGGCATCTATGGCTTCCAATCATTGCATGCGGGGAAGCTTGAAGGAATTTTTACTGTTTTAAAAGGAAGACATTTCTGGCTTCCCCCTGATCTCCGGACGCCGGCCTTGTTTACAGCAGCCTTCAAGTACTGGGGTGGAGATCCCTCTCATTCCTTCGGGATGACCGAGACTGGTTGTAGGATGTCTTGCTGGGGGAAGACTGTTGCGGTTCGAACAACCAGGGAATGCCTTTTTGAGGAAAGATTCCCCTCAGGCTGTTTTCTTCTTCTTGATACTTTTGGCAGAGATACCGTGCTGCTTCATCTTGTCGTAGAGCGCGGTCTTGCCAATATTGAGATGTCCGGCTGTTGTGGCCACGTTACCGCTGTATTTGGAGAGAGCGCGGCGAATGATGGTGGCTTCAAAATCTCCCAGGATCGACTTTAAGGGGACAAGTCCAAGTTTATCATCAATCTCGACAAGTTCTCCACCCTGCTGCTCGATCCGCGGATCCTGATCAAAGAGGAGATCGCTCTCTGTAATCATCTTGCCCTTGGCCATGAGCACCGCACGTTGGATCAGGTTTTCGAGCTCACGCACATTACCCGGCCAATCGTGTTCGAGTAAGCGGTTAATGATGGATTTGGGCACAAAATCGATCTCTTTTTTGAACGCTTCCCGATAGTGGTTGACGAAGTGAGAAACCAGTTCGACCACGTCTTCCTTGCGATCCCTCAATGGCGGAATATCGATATTGATAATATTGAGCCGGTAGTAGAGATCCAGACGAAATTTTTTCTCTTTAACCGCCTGGGTCAGATCGACATTGGTTGCAGCGATAACCCGCACATCCACCTTGACCGGCTCGGTACCACCCACACGGATAATTTCTCCGTTTTGGAGCACCCGCAACATGGCCACCTGCATCCGGGCACTGATATCACCGATCTCATCAAGAAAGATGGTGCCTCCGTCGACAACCTCGAATTTTCCCACTTTGCGGCCGGTGGCCCCGGTAAACGCACCTTTCTCATACCCAAAAAGATCCGCTTCAAGCAGGGAATCGTTAATGGCGTTGCAGTTAATTTTTAAAAAGGGCTTGTCTTCACGCCCGCTGGTGGCTTTGACCAAGTTGGCGACCAGCTCTTTACCGGTACCAGATTCGCCGGTGATCAGGATGGTGGCATCAGAGCTAGAGACCTGATGAATCATCTCGCGAAGTTCGCGCATCTTTCGGCTGCGGCCCACCATTTTATCGGCATGGTGGTGGTGGCCAAGCTGACTTTTCAAACTATTGACCTGACGCATCAGCTTGGTGCGCATCTCCTCACTGGCCTGTAACTCATCTATTTTCGACTCGAGAATGGTCTCGATACTGGTGTTGAACTGGAGTAGCTCCTGCTCGAAATCTTTGCGCTCGGTAATATCACGCATCACCAGCATAATCAGCCGTTCACCAGTATAGCCCACAAAAGGAACCGATGAATACTCCACCGGGGTGGTATCGACCATGGTCTCGACAACTTTCGAATGCTTCTGCTGCTTTTTAGCGCCGGTGAGTTTATCGCGGCAGGATTGCCCTATTCCCGCCAGGCTGGCCGCGACTTTTTTTCCGCAGGGGTGACCGAAGCAATTTTTGGCACTGCGGTTCATGTATTCAATACCGCCATCGTCACGAAGAAGAAACACCATTTCGGGCATGGCGTCGAGCAAGGTTCGCCAGTTGGTGCTGAGACGATCCACCTCTTCTTGCATATTCGATATGTTGAGCGCGTTATCTGACACAGAAATTGTATGAGTTAAAGGAGTCGGTAAAGGAAAGAATGGTAGACATTGAGTAACCTACCACTCTTGGTATGAGATTACAATTTGATTTCCGAGAATACGTAAATCTATATCATGAAAAAGCGCAACAGTTTATTGTTTCAATAAATTTACACTAGGTAATCCTACCTAATTTCCGGAAAATCCATCTCCTCCAGGGCAGCAACCAACATGCGATGTCCTGCGGGATAGGGGTACGCTGCAAGTCCGGTGGGTGAGACCCAGGCGTAATCCTGGGCTGCGCTGAGGATTGGTTTTGCAGGTGGCGCGTCAAGCTGGGCAAGAAATCCGTGCAGGGTTACCCGGTAGCGGGTGTAATGATGAACCACGGTCTTAAAAAATTCCAGTTTGCTCACCTGATAACCGGTCTCCTCGGCTAATTCCCGCTGCGCGGCCTCCTGAGGTTGCTCCCCTTCTTCAAGACGCCCTCCGGGAAACTCCCATAATCCGCCCCAGATATCATCGGCCATGCGCTGCTGGACAAAAATCTCCCCATTAACATGAAGGATGGTGCAGGCCATGACGATTTCGATCTTTTTTTGTTTATCACTGGGCAGAGGGCGAAACTCAACCGTATCTTTTTTCAGCGCCTGACAGTGCATGTGTACCGGGCAGAGCTCACAGGCTGGCTTTTTCGGGGTACAGATCAAGGCCCCCAGCTCCATAAGCGCCTGATTGTAGAGTCGTGGCGACTCAGGATCGAGCAGCGCCTCTGCCATGGTGCCAATTCGCTTTTGGGTCGCGCTTTGTTTGACAGGGCTCTCAATGTCAGCCAGGCGAGCAAAAACCCGCTCCACATTGGCATCTTTTAAGGGAAAAGGCAGATTAAACGCGATGGAGAGAATGGCCGCCGCGGTATAGGGGCCGATTCCGGGGAGCTCCAGAAGCGCCTTATGCTCCGAGGGGATTGCACCTTCATACTGATCCAGCATCTGCTGAGCTGCGCGCTGAATGTTTCGAGCTCTGCTGTAGTAGCCCAACCCTTCCCAGGCTTTGAGGATCGCCTGCTCTGGGGCATGGGCAACCGTGGCCACATCGGGGAACTGTGCGATCCAGCGGTTAAAATACTGCACCACTCTGTCCATCTGGGTCTGCTGCCCCATAATCTCAGAGATCCAGACATGATAAGGTTCGTATGTACTGCGCCAGGGCAAGGGGCGTTGGTTGGCTTCAAACCAGTCCAGCAACCGACCACGAAAGTCAGTGATGTCGGCCTCATTGTTCTTGTCAATCACGTAGTCTTTCCTCTATGCTGCAAAAGATGAAGCAAATTCAAATCTCAAGGTACCCTTCTATGCCCAAGCCTGCCAGTCAATTTCTAAGAATCTTTCTTTTTTCCATTCTTTTCTTCTCCTGCCTGGCCGCTCCTACGTTTGCCCTTGCTCCCAACGAAGTGATGGTCATAGCCAATGCCCGAGCCAGCAACAGCCTGGCACTGGCTCAGTATTATATGCGCAAACGAGGTATTGATCAGAAAAACCTCATCAAAATCGCCGCAACCTGGGAGGAGCGTTGCTCACGCCAGGAGTTCACCCAAAGTATTCTCAAACCGGTGCGAGAGGCGCTTGCCAAGCGTGATCCGGAACATCGTATTCGATGTTTGGTCACCATGTACGGAGTACCTTTGGCGATAAAACCACAGCTGCCACCGTATAATACCCCAAAGGCAAAACAACCCCGAGAAATGGATAGCAGAGCCTCTGTGGACTCTGAACTTGCTCTGGTATTGACTGAAAAATATCCCTTGGATGGTTGGCTACCAAATCCTTATTTTTTAGGGTTTCAGCAACAGAAAACATTGCTTACAAAAGATCAGGTTCTCATCGTCAGCCGCCTGGACGGACCGAACCCCAAAATTGTGCGAAGAATTATCGACGATGCCCTCGCCACCGAGAAAAAAGGCTTACGAGGTAACGCCTATTTCGATGCCCGTTGGCCCCTCCCTCCTGAAAAGAAATTACAGGGGTACGCTTTGTACGATGCGTCACTGCACAAAGCCGCAGAAAAAATTAGTGAAGCTGGCCAGATGACGGTCACCCTTGATCAAAATCCAGCATTGTTTCAACCGGGCACCTGCCCCAAGGCTGCCCTCTACTGCGGCTGGTACAGCCTGGGACACTACATCGACGCCTTCACCTGGACACGAGGAGCCATTGGCTATCATATCGCAAGTAACGAGTGTGCCACCCTCAGACGGGAAAATTCCCAGGTCTGGTGTAAACGCATGCTGGAACGCGGCATTACCGCCACCCTTGGCCCGGTGTATGAACCCTATGTCCAGGCCTTCCCGCTGCCGGACCTGTTTTTCTCTAAACTCAGAGAAGGCTACCTCAGTCTTGGCGAAACCTATCTCATCACCCTGCCCTTCCTCTCCTGGCAGATGGTTTTGATAGGCGACCCGCTCTACCAACCGTTTAAACCGCTGGATCGGTGAACGTAAGCAGGAACCGAAAACCGAATCTGAACTGCCGTTGAGAACAGTAAGATCCCTCACATGTGTTCGGGATTACATCAATGTTGCGGTCAGAGCGAGGTCGTACTGAACTTCCTCGATGTCATCTCGACCAGAGGGAGAGATCTGTTTTTTTTAAGCAAAGCATTAATGGTAAACAATTTTAACAACATGAACTCAACTCTCTGGCGCCAGTTTTTTTCTCCCCGCATGCTCGTCTCCTTTTTGATGGGCTTTTCCTGCGGTGTCCCGCTCCTGCTCACATCCACAGTCCTACAGGCCTGGATGAAAGATGCCCAGGTCGATCTCTCTGTGATCGGTTTGTATTCCCTGGTGGGGCTGCCCTATACCCTAAAATTCCTCTGGGCTCCCATCTTTGATCGCTTCACCCTACCCTTGTTTGGACGCAGGCGCGGCTGGATGCTTACCCTGCAACTCATCCTTATTGTTGCCCTGATCGGCCTCGGCCTGACTGATCCGGGCCAATCTCCCTGGCTGGTGGCCCTGGCGGCCTTTTTCGTCACCTTTTTCTCTGCCTCTCAGGATATTGTTGTTGATGCCTATCGCCGTGAAGATTTAAGCGATAACCAACTGGGACTTGGCAGCTCGTTTTATGTGAACGGCTACCGGGTGGGTATGCTGCTGGCGGGCAGCGGTGGACTCATCCTGGCAGACCTGATGGCCTTTTCTCAGGTATACCTGCTCATGGCCGGATTTCTTCTGGTAGGTGTACTGACCACCCTTTTTTGCCGCGAACCAGAGCTTACCCGGGGATCGCCTCAAACCTTTACCGAGGCTGTGGTTGAGCCATTCGTTGATTACTTCAAGCGGGATCGTGCCTTGATGCTGCTGCTCTTTATCCTGCTCTACAAGCTGGGAGACCAGATGGCCTCCACGCTGACCACACCTTTTTACCTGGATCTCGGGTTCAGCAAGACCGAAATCGGTGCCTTGGCCAAGCTTTTTGGATTTTGGTCGGCCATTGCCGGCGGCCTTCTGGGAGGGATGATCCTTTTGCGTATCGGTATCATTCGTAGCCTCTGGATCTTTGGCATCCTCCAGGCGGTGGCCATCCTCAGTTTCACCGGACTTGCCCTGATCGGCAATTCCCTCACGGCACTGGCTGTGGCTATCATCCTCGAGCAGCTCACCAGCGGGATGGGCACCAGTGCCTATGTTGCTTACATGGCCTCACTGACCAATAAACGGTTTACCGCCACCCAATATGCATTGCTCTCCAGTTGCATGGGAGTTCCACGAGTCATCATCGCCGCCCCTGCCGGCTGGATAGCCGAACACACCGGCTGGCCCCTCTTTTTTATTGGTTGCACCTTAGCGGCCTTGCCAGGCCTCATGCTCCTCCCTATGGTTTCGAGACAGTACCACAGAGATGCGCAATAAGGTTTGAGTTCTGCCAGAGTTGTAGTACATTGTCTTTTCACTGAATCTGTGGCGGCGGGTGATCGCTCAACACTGCATACGCTCGGATTCAGGTTTTCACTCAAGAAGCCTAACAGGTTGTATCAACCCACTTGGAAAAACAGATGTCGATAAAAATTTACAATACATTAAGCCGTAAGAAGGAACCGCTGCGCCCCATCGAAGAGGGCCATGTTAAACTCTATGTCTGCGGAATTACCTCCTACGATTACTGTCATATAGGGCACGCACGTTCTGCACTGGTCTTTGATATGGTGGTTCGCTATCTGCGCCACCGTGGTTACAAGGTGACCTTTGTCCGCAACTTTACCGATATTGATGACAAGATCATCAAGCGGGCCAACGAACAGGGGATTGAGAGCAGCGCCCTGGCCCTGCGTTTTATTAATGAATTTTACACCGATATGGATGCACTGGGCACCCTCCGCCCTGATCTTGAGCCCAAAGCAACCGAACATATTCAGGAAATGATCGATCTGGTTAAAGAACTGGTCGACAAGGGTATTGCTTATCCGGTGGACGGAGACGTCTACTTTCGGGTCAACAAGTTTGAAGGGTACGGACAGCTCTCCGGACGCGGCCTGGAAGATATGCAGGCGGGGGCGCGAGTGGAAGTAAACGATCGCAAAGAGCACCCTATGGATTTTGTCCTCTGGAAAGGGGCCAAACCCGGTGAGCCCAAATGGCTGAGCCCCTGGGGTGATGGTCGTCCGGGCTGGCACATCGAGTGTTCTGCCATGAGCCGCAAGTACCTGGGTGACACCTTTGATATCCATGGCGGTGGCAAGGACCTGGTCTTCCCCCACCATGAGAACGAGATCGCCCAGAGCTGCGCAGCCTCAGGCAAGCACTTTGCCAACCTCTGGATGCACCATGGCTTTGTGACCATCAAAGACGAAAAAATGTCCAAATCCCTGGGCAACTTTCTCACTATTCGTGACGTGCTCAAGCAATACGAGCCCGAGGTCCTGCGTTTGTTCATCTTCTCCACCCAGTACCGCAACCCGCTCGACTTCACCGAGGCAGCACTCCAGGATGCGGAAACCGGTTTGGCCCGCATCTATGAATGTTTGGCCAAGGTGGATGAGCTGGGAGCAACAGGTGATGGTGATCCCGTTGCCAGTAGCAAGGATGCAAAAAGTCTTGAATCCCTGCGCGATCGTTTCTACAAGGCCATGGATAACGACTTCAATACCGCCCAGGCACTGGGTCATTTGTTTGAAGCAATCAAAGGGATGAACAAGGTATTGCGGGTCCTTCCGGAACAGCCAGCGGCTGCGGATGTCGAGTTACTCAAGAAGACAGCTGCAACTTTTCGGGAATTGGCCGAGGTAGTGGGGCTGGCCCAGCATAATCCAGCCGAGGTAGTCGCGGTCACCAAGGCTAAGGTCTTGGCCGAAATTACCATTGGCGAAGAGGAAATCAACGCGCTCATTGCTAAACGTAACCAGGCCCGCGCCGACAAGGACTGGGCGACCTCGGATGAGGTACGTGACCAGTTGCTGGAACATAAGATTGTTCTCAAAGATGGGCCTGAAGGAACCACCTGGGAAGTAAAAAAATAGCCCTGTTTCTGTTGGGGTTCGTGCCTCACCGCCAACCTACCTCCTAGAAAGCGCCGTAGGTTAGTGGTGACGAAGGACCCCCAACAAGTATCAGCCCGCACTGCAGAGGAGGCCATCATGACCAGAATGCCTGCCGTTGCCGACCGATTTTATCCTGGCGATCCCAATCCGCTCCGTCGTAACATTGCCAAACTGACGCCCCTTATTGCTGTGAGCGAAAAACAAACGGCACTAGCGGTGGTCATGCCCCATGCAGGTTATATATACTCCGGTGCCACCGCCGGAGCGACAATCGCCCGCGTCGAAGTCCCCGAAACAGTCCTGATTATGGGGCCCAACCACCATGGGCGGGGAGCTGCACTGGCCCTCGGGACCGAGGACTGGCAGATGCCCATGGGCATTGTTCCCATCGATCAACAGCTGGCAGAAGCAATTCTGCACAGCTCACCGCGTATTCAAGCCGATGAGGCAGCGCACATCTACGAGCATTCACTGGAGGTCCAAGTCCCCTTTCTTCAGGCGCTGCAACCTGCACTTAAAATCGTGCCCATCGTTATCTCAGCCCTTTCTTTTGAAGCGTGTCAACAAGTCGCGCGTGAGCTGGCGCTTGCCATCGGCTGTCTGCGCAGGCCGGTGCTTATACTTGCCTCCACAGACATGAGCCATTACGAATCGCGAGAAAATGCCAGCCGTAAGGATCACCTGGCCCTGGAGCGCATTCTGGCCATGGATGCGCAAGGGCTCTACAGCACAGTCGTCGGCCAGCACATTTCCATGTGCGGGATCATGCCCACCACCATTGCCCTGCTGGCCGCCCAGGAACTCGGAGCAACCAAGGCGGAGCTTGTCCGCTATACCGATTCCGGCGAAGCCAGCGGCGACACCAGCCAGGTAGTGGGCTATGCAGGACTGGTCATCTCCTGATTTGAAGACCATCATTGATACAAGGGTGGACAGAACTTTTTTTCTGCCCACCGCAAAATGGTACCGCTCGATAGTCGGTGGGCACAAACAACGTGCCCACCCTACGACTCATGGATTCAGGGCTACAGATTCTATCTAAAAATAGAGACAGCCTCCATTATCAGCTAACTCACTGAGTTACTGAACAAGAGCGATGAGCACCTTTCGCACCCCACATTTTAGCCGAACAAAACGTATATTTTTTATTGACAATTAAAGCCATTTCAGATATTTTGCCGCGCAGCAAATTTGCCTGCTGGGGGATGGTCTAATGGCAAGACAGCGGACTCTGACTCCGCTTATCGGGGTTCGAATCCCTGTCCCCCAGCCACTGTATATTCAAGCGCTTACTGAGCAATCGGTAAGCGCTTTTTTTGTTTGAATATTCCATTTCAGAGCACGCCCTAATATCATGGAATCAACAAGTGGTACACAAGGTGAGACACAGATGGAATCACCCCCCCTTCATATATCTTCAAAAATCGGTTCGGACTCGTTGCCCAACATCAGGGGACACAGATTGCGATACTCATCATCGGGTTAAGAGGAACCTTGGGTGCAGCGGTGGCGAAAACCATGCCGGAAGCCAGTAACACGTTTACCAGACACAAAATTCCGCTTTGTCGGACGAGACTTAAACCAACATACTCATTTCCGGAAATCATCCTTTTGGTCGCAGCAAAACAAACCGCATCGACCTAACTCGTGCAAATCTCACCTCTCAACCCTCTGTTTTTTCATCACTTAAAAAGATCTTTACTCTATGGCGTAAAATATGCATAAAAGAACGCATTGATTATGTTTCGAAGTTCTTTTGTGTCGCTATAAGGAGAAAAGATGAAAAAAATCGTATTAGCTGCCATCGCCACAAGCGCCTTTCTGGTCGCAAACAGTTCCATCGCTTCAGCCTGCCATATTGAAGCCGAAACCCTGTGGACAACAAATGGTCACACCTATGCAATTGGCTCTGGCGTTGGAACGAGTGGCAAAACCTGGGAGGAAGCCAACACCTGGGTAAAAGGGTACAACACAGACAAGGGACTTACCGGTGACGATGCCTGGTACCTCGCGACCATTACCTCAGCAGAAGAAAACAACTTTATTTTCACCCTGCTTTCTCAGTATGGCCAGGCCTGGGCAGGAGCTACCGACAAGACCACTGAGGGCACCTGGGAGTGGGTGACTAGTGAAGCATTTACCTATGATAACTGGAACGCAGCAACTCACGAACCGAACAACTCGGGGAACGAGGATTTCCTTGAACTTAACCGTTGGACAAATACCACAACCTGGAACGACTTGGGTTCAAGCCGGTTATGCTACTGGGTTGTAGAGAAAGGCGGTTTTTCACCAGTGCCTGAGCCTGCCACCATGCTGCTTTTTGGCAGCGGTATCATCGGACTGGCGGCAGCCAACAGAAAAAGAAGCCAGAAATCGTGATCGACCGATAAACAGGACTTGCATCGTTAAGGATTCCGATTTTCCGGACTCACCAAGGCAGAGCTGCAGGGCTCTGCCTTTTTTTATGCGTACCCCCAACTTCAGCCAGTGCGCTGGTGTTGAGATCATTCAGCTCTGGTTGCCAGATACCTACGCCACCCCCCAAGCCCGGTAACCTCTTTCCCCTCTTTCATCACCACAGGTTCGGCAATAAAGCCGGTTGCCCAGGAGCCATTCTTCAACTCCACCTTCCCTATTCCCAGCGGATGCGGAATTTGAGTGATAAAGGGGCCAAGGTTGTTCAAGGGGATAGAGTAGACTTCCACCTCAAGGGCAGCCCCCTGTGCAGCATCACGAACAAGACCGGGTTTGGGGGGCTGGGTTTCCAGGGCAAACATGCGGTATCTCGGGGCAGTGGTGGTTTGCTCAACCAAGTAGGCATCCAGCTCTTCCAGCTGATAATGGAGAGGTAAGCCTTGAAGATGAGCGCCGCAGACCATGAGCAGGGTTCGGTCGCTTACTTCCACTGGACTATACTTGGGTGGCAAGCTCTGTCCTGTTCCCATGGGGAGATTGGAGGCCTCATGGAGTCTCGCAGCTAGTGCCAATAGTCGCTCTTCACTGAAAGCTTCTCCGACCAGGGTCACTCCAAAGGGTACAGACGCTGTCAGGGCCGTGGGGACGGCAATACCGCAGTAATCCAGCAGATTCATAAAGTTGGTGTAGGTCCCCAGGTTCGAGTTGAGCGTAATGGGATTTTCCTCCACCTCTTTGAGGGTATAACAGGTTCCGGCTGTAGGCAGGACCAAGCAATCGAGCTGACTTAAGATTCTATCAGTGGTCGCCTTGAAAGCCTGCAACCTGTACTGGGCCTGAAAGCAGTCCACCGCGCTGAAGGTGTTACTCTCGCAAATGATTCTCCTCGTGACCGGGTAGCCTGCCTCTGGATGATCGGCAAGAAAGCCCCCCACTGCTGCGGTTCGCTCTGCCACCCAGGGGCCTTCGTAGAGAAGCTTGGCAGCATCAAGGAAGGGTTGCAGGTCAATCACCCGCTTGCTTCCCCCGATGGCTTCGAGTCGGGCAACGGCCTCGTGAAAGGCCTTTTCATAGGTCGCATTGCCAAAGAACTGAAGTTGATCTTCTTGAGGTACCCCGAAGATACAGCTCTCCTTCCCTGAATATTTTCTACTCCTGTGTGTGATCTGGCGCGAATAGGGATCTCCCGCATCGGGCTGGGCAGTCACCTGCAATACAGTCTCGGCATCACCCGTGCAGAGAGCAAAGATGGATACACAATCCAGGCTACGGCAGGCGGGCACCACCCCTTGGGTACTGATAAGCCCTTTGGAAGGCTTGAGCCCAATGAGATTATTAAAGGCGGCGGGAACCCGCCCGGAGCCAGCGGTATCTGTGCCCAGCGCGAAGCTGCAGAGCCCCTTGGCCACAGCCACGGCAGAACCGGAGCTGGACCCGCCGGAGATATAATCCGGATCAAAGCTGTTTGTACAACCTCCGTAGGGTGAACGCGTCCCCACCAGCCCGGTGGCGAACTGATCCAGATTGGTCTTGCCCAGGGGGATAGCCCCGGCATCAACAAGTAGCTGGACAACTGTGGCAGACTGCTGCGGCAGATAGCTGTATTCCGGGCAGGCAGCCGTGGTGGGGATACCAGCGAGATCAATATTATCTTTGATGGCAAAGGGTATCCCGTAGAGTGGTAGCTCCTCCATCGTGGATCGAGCAAGCCGCTCCAGGTAGGGAGTCAGTTCTTCTTCGGTCAGCAGATGAATCCAGATAGTCGGATCGGCCTTTTGGCATGCTGCACGAAGCTCCGCAATCAGCTGCGTGGGCGTCAGCGAACCTTTGCGGTAACAGCTCTGAAGATACGCGATATCAAGTTGCATGGTTCAGACCTCCTCGGGCAGGAGGCTGGCCAGACACTGTCCGGCGGCCACCCGCTCCCCTTCTGCGCAAAGAATCTGCTTGACGACGCCACTACAGTGTGCCTTGAGGCTGATCTCCATCTTCATGCACTCGACAATGGCGATAGTGTCGCCCGCCTGTACAGCGGTTTCAGCCTCTACCTGCAACTTCCATATACTTCCCGCCACCGGGCTGACAACCGGTGCACACCCCTCAAGCAGCGCCACACTTTCTTCGGGTTCACTCTCCAGGGGTTCCTCTGAATGGAAGTTGAGCTGGCCGTTGGCGATCCAGGCCTGACGCTCGGCCTCAAAGGCATGCTGCTGCCGTTTTTTAAAGGTGGCTATTGAATCCTGATTCTGATCAAGAAAACTCTGGTACTGGCTCAGGTTAAAACTGGTCTTTTCGATCTTGAGCCCTGCTGCCCCATGGGGAAAATCGTGGCGCATCTGCATCAGTTCCTCATGACTCACCGGATAAAATCTGATCTGATCAAAAAATCGCAGCAGCCAAGGCTTACCCGCTTCAAACTCGCGTGTGGTGTTGTAGCGATTCCACATCTGTACTGTCCGCCCGACAAACTGATAGCCTCCAGGCCCCTCCATACCATAGACACAGAGGTAGGCCCCGCCGATACCCACGGCATTCTCCGGAGTCCAGGTACGAGCCGGATTGTACTTGGTGGTCACCAGACGATGGCGCGGATCAAGCGGCGTCGCCACCGGTGCGCCCAGGTAGACATCTCCCAGCCCCATGACCAGGTAGCTGGCGTTAAACAGCGTCTCTTTGACATCCTCAATGGAGTCAAGGCTGTTGATCCGGCGAATAAACTCGATGTTTGAGGGACACCAGGGTGCATCCGGTCGTACCGACTGCATGTATTTATCAATGGCGGTATGGGTTGCGGCATCATCCCAGCTCAAGGGAAGCGAGACCACCCGTGCCGGAATATCCCAGTCCTCAAAACCGGTAATCTCTTCTTCCAGCTCTTCCAGGAGCTCCAGCAGCTTGGAGAGCGCCAGGAGACGATTGTCGTAATGGAGCTGGAGCGAACGGATTCCGGGGGTGATATCGATAATGCCCGGCACCTGTCGTTTTTCCAGGGCGAGCATCAGGGCATGGACGTGGAGTCGCAAGCGCAGATCCAGCTCCAAGGCTCCGTATTCAAGGAGCAGATACTTATCGCCGGCGCGCCGGTAGAGAACCCGATCGCCATGGTGATTGGCCTCGGCCAGGATGGCTGGTTCTTCAGCCCCAGCAGGGTCCTCCAAACTGATGTTTTTATGCGCCAGCAGGTTATGGATAAAGCTCTCTTGCTGAGCCTCCAGCTCTTCTGCTCGGGCTAAGGTGATCCGTTTAAAACGAAGCCGATCGCCAGGACGCAACTGTCCCACCTTCCACAGCTCCGCCTGGACCACGGTCACCGGGCAGACAAAACCGCCGAGACTGGGGCCGTCCGGACCAAGGATAACAGGCATATCCCCTGTAAAATCCACAGCACCGATGGCATAAGCGTTGTCATGAATATTGGAAGGATGCAGTCCGGCCTCGCCGCCGTCGGAGCGGGCCCACTGCGGACTTGGTCCGATCAAACGCACGCCGGTGCGCGAAGAGTTGTAATGCACCTCCCAGTCAGTGGCAAAGAAGGTGGCCATATCCTCATCGATGAAGAAATCGGGTGCGCCATGGGGGCCATACAAGACGCCGATCTCCCAGGTGGTGGGAAAAATGGGTTGACTCTCGGCCGGTACACTTTGCGGTTCACGCTCGATACTTGCCCCCACACGCAGCACGTCACCGGTCTTGAGACTGCGGCCGCCGTGGCCACCGAATTGTCCCAGAGTAAAGGTGGAACGGCTGCCCATATACTCGGGCACATCAAAACCACCGCGTACTGCCAGATAGGCCCGCTGCCCTTCCTGGCTGACACTGAGGCTGAGCACTGCGCCCGCCTGCACAGCTAGCGGCTGAAAGCGCTCGACAGGCTGACCATCAAGCCGGGCCTGCATGTCCGCACCGGTAAGCGCAATCAAGGCATCGGTATTAAAACTCAGCGTCGGGCCCTGTACGGTCATCTCCAGGGTGGCTGCCTCTGCACCGTTACCGACAATGCGGTTGGCCAGACGATGATTAAGGCTGTCCATGGGGCCGGATGGGGGAACACCGACCGCCCAGTAGCCCTGACGTCCCGGATAATCCTGAATGGTGGTCTGCATTCCAGGAACTTCAACGCTAATGGTTGGCGCTGTGTAGGTCAGTCCATCAAGCACGCGGGTGGTATAATTGCCGCTGACAAAGGCGGGCAAGGCGGCGATCTGCTGCAGGAGCAGGAGATTTGTTTCCAGACCGGCAAGTTTGCACTGAGCCAAGGCTGCCTGTAAGGCCTGGACTGCGGCAGCACGGTCAGCTCCATTGACGATCAACTTTGCCAACAGTGGATCATAGAAGGCACTGACCTCAGCACCGCGGACAATCCAACTCTCCAGACGCACATCCTCGGGAAAAACCACCTCGGTGAGCACTCCGGAGCTGGGCTGATACTTTTTGCCCGGATCCTCGGCATAGATCCGCACCTCGATGGAGGCACCCTGCGGTTGCTCGCTGGCTCGAGAAAAATCGGGGAGATCACCGGCGGCCAACTCTACCATCCACTGCACCAGATCCACGCCAAAGACCTCCTCGGTCACACAGTGCTCCACCTGGAGCCGGGTATTAACCTCAAGAAAATAGAACTGGGCTGCATCGGCATCGTAGACAAACTCCACCGTCCCCGCAGATCGGTACTGGACGCCTTCGGCCAAGCGCTGTGCGGTCTGATGGAGTGCTTCGCGCAATTCTGGTCCAAGCCCAGGTGCCGGAGTTTCTTCCACTACCTTCTGATTTCGCCGTTGTACCGAGCAGTCCCGATCTCCCAGCACCAACGCCCTGCCCTTGCCATCACCAAAGATCTGGACTTCGATATGACGGGCATGCTGAATAAACTTCTCGAGATAGATTGCGGTATCGCTGAAGTTGTTTTCCGAGAGCCTGCGAATACGATCAAAGGACTCGGCCAGGTCCGCATCAGTCTCGCACAGCGCCATCCCGATGCCACCGCCACCAGCACTGGACTTGAGCATGACCGGGTAACCAATACGCTTGGCTTCCTCAACGGCCTCTTCAGCGGAAGCAAGCAACGAGGAGCCAGGTAATAGGGGAACTTGAAAGCTCTCAGCCAACTCACGGGCCCGATGTTTCAGGCCAAAATCAACCATCTGCGAAGCTGTGGGCCCGATAAAGGCAATACCCTCTTTCTCGCAACGACGAGCAAATTCTGCATTTTCACTTAAGAAACCGTAGCCGGGATGAATCGCCTCGGCCCCGCATTCTTTGGCAATGGCCAGGATTTTATCGCCATCTAGATAGCTCTGACTCGCCGGTGCCGGACCAAGTAGAAAGGCCTCATCAGCCAGGAGTACGTGGCGGGCATGATCATCGACTTCTGAATAGACGGCCACGGAGGATATATTCATATCGCGCAGGGTACGAAGGATGCGGCAGGAAATTTCTCCGCGGTTGGCAACGAGAACCTTGGTAAACATTGTTTCTTTCCTTAAAAATTTAGGGGATCTTGAATAATTAGATTTTTCAATCAAGGCCAAGGATTGCGCAAAATTTTACCGCAGGCATATAGATAATATTCCGAGGATAAAATTTTAAGAGTGACGCCGGGATTGGCAGAAAAAGCAATTATTCAAGATTCCCTTTAGACCAAACCCTTACTTCAACTGGGGTCGGGTTGTAGGCATTGCAGGGGTTATTGAGTTGGGGGCAGTTGGAGATGAGCACGATCACATCCATCTCCGCCCGCAGCTCGACGTATTTGTTCGCCTCAGAGATACCGTCCTCAAAGTTGGAGCCACCCTCCGGGTTGACCGGGACGTTCATAAAGAAATTGATATTACAGACCTGGTCACGTTTATCCATGCCCTGCCCCCAATCCAGCAAGGCCTTTAAAAAGATATCGCGGCAAGAGTGCATGTACCGTTTCTCCAAGGCATAGCGGGCTGTGTTACTCTCGCAGGAGCAGGCGCTGCCCAGGGTGTCGTGACGACCGCAGGTGTCAGCCACCACTCTCAGGAGCACATTGTTATCATTAGAGCGAATCTCGGTACCAGTCGTGATATAGACGTTGCCCTGCTCACGCATGGTGTTGGCGGCGTTGTAGCGCTCCTCAATGCGGTTGGCGTTGAAGAAGATAGTATCCACCGCCTGATTGCCGTGGAGGTCAGTAATGCGAAAGACCTCACCTTTTTTGACAATGTGCATCCAACCCTCGCCAGCTGCAATGGGATGAATCGATGTAGCCATCTCTGGTTTCAAGTCGCTTGCTTGTAGTGTCTGTTGCATGGTCTCGTTCCTTAAACCAAATAATTGGCAGTATTGATAAAACCGCGTTCGTTTTCCGGGCAGAACAGCCGGCAAGGATCATCTTTTCCTACCGGTTCTGCGGGATGGATGGTCAGACGAACAGGTTTTCGCAGGTAGTCAGCAGAAGGATTGAGCGGATGCATGCCGGTATCAAGCACCACCAGGGTATCCATTTCGGCACGCAACTCGACAAAGCTCCCCGCCTTTGAGTAGTTTGCGACAAAGCCGAGATTGCCCTCGTCATCAACGGCGACTTGACTAAAAAAATTGACCGTTTCGGTGAAATCACGACGCCCCAAGCCATGTTTGGCCAGTTCAATCAGGAGCGAGTCATAGCCGTTGCGGTAAAAATCATTGCGCGCCTCCTGGTAAGGCTTGGAGCCAAAACGCTTGGCAATAAGGGCGGCATCCGAGACCCCACAGATCACGTCATGCCAGCCCAAACTCTCCTTCACCAGCGACATGAGGATGCGTCCCATATCGGAATAGATGCACTGCCCCTGTTGCAAGAAAGAGATGTGCTGAATCTTGAGGGTATCGCCCATGTTGTAGCGCTCGGTGGGGTTGGCCCCGTTGTAAAACAGGGCTGCGACATTGGCCCCGCCTTCGATATCTTCGATGCGGAGGATGGTGCCCCGTTTCACGATATGGGACCAGTTCCAGCCGCCAGCGACGACTTTTTCATACAGTATTTTTTGTGTTTCTGTTGCACTCATTGTTCTTCTCCTAAGGGTGCGGCATGAATGGGGGGCATAATGGTCGTGGTCAGCGCGACCTTGCAGCTCTCCACCCCCTTACAGGCCCGAATTTCTTCAACTATGGCATTGAGGGTACAGACAGGTCCCTGCACCTGCAGCACCTCCAGCGAGTGATGATTCTCTAAAAGCACATTGAGCGAGGAAATCACCGTATCGATATGTTTGCGCTGGATCTGAACCAACTGCGATCGCAGGGTGGGCCTGGATTCGTCGTAGACCAGGGTAATCGTCCCGGCCATAATCTGGGCATCATCCTGCCGCTGGACCTCAAGCAGACTGTTGCGCACCATTTGGGTAACGGCCTGGCTGCGGTTGCCGTAGACACCGCTCTCCACCAGTTGATCCAGTTCCCGAATGAGGCTGTCCGGCAGCGAGACCGAGATGCGCTGCACCTTGTCTGTTTTGTTGTTTTTACGTTTCATGGTATCGACTAAAAAATGTCATCCTGGACGGTGGTTAGACGAATCATCGGCAAACTGTCCTCAGTTTCGCTGAGCGGATGAATCAAACTCTCAATATGATTTTTGGTGGCCAGAAACTCCGGGCTGAGATGCTGAGCAGGCAAACGCGGCTGTTCCACCGGCACCTCTACCAGCTCACGTACCCGGCCGGGATGGGCATCCAGCACCAGGATACGATCTGAGAGGTAGACTGCCTCATCCAGATCATGGGTGATGAAGATGATGGTGATGTCCACATTGCGCCAGATCTGCATCAGATGCGATTGCATCTTGGCCCGGGTTTGGGCATCGAGAGCGCCAAAAGGTTCATCCATCAACAGCACCCGTGGCTGATTGGCAAGTGCGCGGGCAATGGCCACCCGCTGTTTCATCCCACCGGAGAGCTGCGCCGGATAATGGGAGGCAAAATCAGCCAATCCCACCATCTCGATCCACTGCATGGCCTCGGATTCCGCGGTCGCTCTGCCCTTGCCAGCCACCTCCAGACCAAACATGACGTTCTTCTTGACACTCAACCAGGGAAAGAGGGTGTAGCCCTGGAAAACCATCCCGCGTTCAGGCCCCGGCTCGGCCACCGGTTTACCATCCAAAAGGACCTGACCGGAGGTGGCCTGATCAAGCCCGGAAAGGATACGAATCAGGGTGGACTTGCCGCAGCCCGAGGGCCCGATCACCGAGAGAAATTCTCGCCGGTAGGCCTTGAAGTAGACATCTGAAAGAGCGGTGATCTCTTCTTTTTCCGTGGCAAAAATACGGCTGATGCCATCAGCCTCCATGATCACCTCGCGCTGTTTGAGGCGGGCAAACCGCTCAGCGACCTTGGGGCTCTGTTCCTTGTAACTGGGCAGTTCAATAGCGTGCATTGCGTTCTCTTCTCTTTTGAACAAAGGTAAAGGGTTCATCCCAGGGGCCGGTGACCAACTCATGGAGGAACTGGAAGAAGGGGCCACGTTTGCCACCACTCCAGACAAAAAGGTTACGCCCCAGCCAGGCGAGCAGCATATCCGTGCCCAGGCCAATCACCCCAATCAGGAGGATGGCTGCATACACATTTTCGTAGACCAGATACTTGGCCTGCTGGGTGATAAACCAGGTAATTCCGGTACTGGTCCCGATCACCTCGGCCACAATCAGGTAGGTCCAGGCCCAGCCTAGAAGAATACGCATATCCAGAAAGACTGTGGGCGCGATGGCAGGTAAAACCACCTTACGCAGCAAGGTCGGCCCCTTGGCTCCCAGGGTCTGGGCCGCCTCCAACAGCGAGGGATCCATCTGCCGGGTGGTATTGGCGATCACCAACACCTGCTGAAAAAAGGTACCAATAAAGATGATTGCGATCTTCGGCCCGTCGTTGATGCCGAGAATGGCCACAGCCAGGGCGCCGAAAACCGGCGCCGGCATGTAACGGAAAAATTCGAAAAAGGGTTCAAAGAGCTTGGAAAAAAAACTAAACACACCGCAAAATATACCCAGGGGAACACCGATCACCGAGGAAAGGAGAAACCCGTAAAAGACCACCCGGATACTGTGGGCCAGGCTCTGGTGGAGCCAAGGTTCGCTCGGCCTCCGAGGAGGCGTCTTGAAAGCGGTATAGACCGCAACCAGAACCTCATGGGGGGCAGGCAGATACACCGGGTTGGCCCGAAACCCTTGAATGGGTGCATCACCGTTATCCAGTAACCGCTGATTCTCCTGGGCAAAGATATCACGCTTGATCAACTGGCCTTGCTCCAGATAGGGGCTGTCGCCGGGGTCGGTTACTTCCATCATCGGGTGCCAGACAACGGGCACGTAGCTGACCACCGACCAGAGCACTATGGGCAGCACAAAGGAGAGCAGCATGAGCACTGCCCTCTTTCGCGGCGGCAGATCCTTCTGAATGACAAACCAGGACATGGGAGTTCCTATTATTTAGTTGAAAACGCTTTGGTAAACGAACTGTCGATGGTTTTCTTGACCTTGACCGGCTCGGTATACACTTTGTTGGCCACAAAAAAGGTGTTCACATTCTCGCTGGAACCATAGAGGCTTGTAAGATCTGCACCCTTTTGCAGCACCGCCAGAGACTCGGGCAGGGAAAGAATTTTGGTTCCCAGGAGGAAGGGTTTGTATTCTTCAGGTTTGAGATCAACGCGCGAGGAGAGGATCTCCAGCATCTCTTTTTCATTGGCCGGATCCTGCATATAGGCAACCACGTCATACCAGGCGGCAACTACCTTTTGCCATTCGGCACGGTTCTTCATCAGGGAAGCGGGAGAAACTGTCAGGGTGTCGTAGATCAGACCAGGCGCGTTGGCGCTGGTGTAGACAGCGGTGGAACCGGGGACGAACTTGAGCGCCTGACCGGAGTTGGGCTGCCAGGCAACAATAGCATCCACATCGCCGGAGGCCAGGACCTGGGCGGTCTGGTGGGTGGGGACGTTGACCAGGGTGACGTCTTTATCGCTCAACCCGTTTTCCTGAAGGGCATTGATCAACAGGAGATGACTGACCACGCCCAGCTCAACCCCGATCTTTTTACCTTTCAGATCTTTAACAGACTTGATACCGGGTTTGGCAACGATCTTATCGTTGCCGTTGCTGTAGTCATTGACCAGAATCATGATGTTTTTGGCGCCAGATGCGGAAAGCACCAGGGCGTCGCCATTGGCCACGCAGACAGCGTCCACCTTGCCAGCGGCAAAGGCGTCCATGGAGGCTACATATTCAAACCACTTGAGCTCAACATCCACCCCGTGTTTCTTGAAAAAACCTTTACGTTGGGCGATATCCCAGGCCACCCAACCAGGCCAGTCGCTGTAGCCAATTTTCAGTGTCTCCGCATGGACGCTGCAGGCAGCCATTGCAAGGAGAAGTGCGCCAATCAGGATTTTAGAGCCAAACTTCATTCGTCAACCTCCGTTGTATTCTTATTGTGAACTTTTGATGAATTCTTCCTACCTTTATCAAAAGACGTGCCAGCTTAGTGTCTCTTCAACAACAGCCTGAATACAGGTCAAAAATTCATTCAGGTCGTTGGCAAATAAGCAAAAATGAAGCTAAAAGCTCAAAAGGATAAACAATTCCGTCTGACCCAGAAGGTGAAAAATACAAAAATGAAACACCTTGCCCAACAACCGGATACTGTAGGTTGGCAGTGACGAAGGAACCCCAACAACAAGGTTTCCAAGGGAACAACAGCTTCAGCCCCCCCAAGCCCTTCAATACCCCAATTACCGATGTCGCAGGCATGGCCAGCTCCTACATCCGAGGTTAGGAAAGAGCTGCGGTAGGCTGGCCAGAGCGTTGTTTCCTGCCCACCGTTTTGAGTCTTGATTTGCAACCTAGATCTCCCCCTTGTCACCGTCAGATTCCGTTTAATTTTCCCCAAATTATTTGACAAGCCTCCCCTGGTTCAGTATTGGTGAGCACCCTTTTCTCACACAGAAACGGATTCAACCTGGCAACCCCAAGATTTCAAGCAGATGGCTCTCTTCCCTCTTCCCTCCTCCCTCTGAGCCACTCATGTTGCCCCAAGACAAGACCCTCAACAAACAACAAAGGAATAAAGAATGACCGCGACCCTGATCCAGCGCACTGCCTCGGCCTACGATTACCCGCTTCTAATTAAAAACCTTTTTCTCGCCCCCACGGTTGATAATCCACAACAGGAAATCGTCTACCGTGATCAGATGCGCTACACCTACAAGGATATGCGTGCGCGGGTTCACCGTCTGGCGAATGCACTGAGCGAGCTTGGAGTCAAACCGGGCGACACAGTCGCCGTCATGGATTGGGATTCTCATCGCTACCTGGAGTGTTTTTTTGCTGTCCCCATGCTGGGAGCAGTCCTGCACACCATCAATGTGCGCCTTTCCCCGGAACAGATTCTCTACACCGTGGACCACGCCGAGGATGATTACATTTTGGTCAACGATGAATTCCTGCCGATTTTGGAACAGATCAAAGGCCGCATTGATACAGTGAAAAAGTACGTCCTCCTCACCGATCTGGACGAGCCCCCCAAGACATTGCTGCCTCTGGCTGGTGAATACGAGGCAATGCTTACTGTAGCTGCTCCCCATCACGATTTTGCTGATTTTGACGAAAATACCCGGGCAACCACCTTCTACACCACCGGGACCACTGGCATGCCCAAGGGCGTCTATTTCAGCCATCGCCAGTTAGTTTTGCATACACTCGGTAATCTAGCCGCTTTGGGGACCCCTGTCTCCCAGGGACGCCTCCATCAGGGCGATGTCTACATGCCCTTGACTCCCATGTTTCATGTACATGCCTGGGGCCTTCCCTATGTGGCCACCTCACTGGGAGTCAAACAGGTATATCCTGGTAAATATTCACCAGGTCCCATTCTTGAACTCATTGCCCGCGAAGGAGTCACCTTCTCCCACTGCGTACCGACAATCATGCACATGCTCATTATCCATCCAAGATTTTCCGAGACGGACCTCAGCAAGTGGAAAATCCTCATTGGTGGCTCAGCTCTGACCAAGACCATGTGCGCCAAAGTGCTGGCGGCCGGTGCAGATGTCTTCACGGGTTATGGTATGTCAGAAACCTGCCCCATCCTCACTATTGCCCATGTGAACAAAGATGATCTCAATGACGATGAAGACCTGGCCCTGCGTTGCAAGACCGGACGCCCCATCCCCCTGGTGCAGATGCGATTGGTCGATGAAGAATTAGAAGATGTCCCCTTTGACGGAGAGCAGGTAGGAGAATTGGTTGTCCGTGCACCCTGGTTAACCCAAGGCTACCTCAAGGATCAGCGCAATTCGGAAAATCTGTGGAAGGGTGGCTACCTCCATACGGGGGATGTGGCCCATATCAATGAAGAGCGCTACGTCACCATCACCGACCGCATCAAGGATGTGATTAAAACCGGTGGCGAATGGCTGAGTTCCTTGGAACTTGAGGACGTACTGGGACTGCACCCGGCAGTGGCCGAGGTAGCCGTGATCGGCATGCTGGATAACAAGTGGGGCGAACGCCCTCTGGCGCTGGTTGTGGCCAAAGAAGAACAGGACGCTCCCACCCCACGCCAGCTGGTGAGTCATATCAATAATTTTATTGAAAAAGGGCTGCTTTCCAAGCAGGCAATGCTCTTAAAAGTCAAGATAGTGGAAAGCATCGATAAGACCAGTGTCGGTAAAATTGACAAAAAGAACCTACGGGTGAAATACCTTTAAACCTTTCCTCTACTCTCTCCTCTGCAGCGTACGTCGGTACCCAAAAGGGCGATAACGCCGCAAATTCGGTGCCCCGTGATCGCCTACGAGCAGTCAGCTCTTCTTTTGGCTTGCGTCTTAAAATGTGCTACACTTTGAAGCAGAGGATTTTTTTCAAGGTGGAGCACATGACCCATTTCCACAAAGGGGCTAGGCATGCAAGATGAGTTCTCAGGATGTGGAATAACTCCCAAAAAAAACTGGCGGGATACCTTTTTTCCCTTTCTTAAGTGGCGGGCTCGCATAACCCGCGCCACCCTGCGGGCCGATCTGCTGGCGGGAATCACCGGCGCTGTCGTCGCCCTCCCTCAGGGAGTCGCCTTTGCCACCATTGCCGGCATGCCTCCCGAGTACGGCCTCTATACCGGTATGATACCGGCCATCATTGCGGCCCTTTATGGGTCTTCCTGGCTCCTTGTCTCCGGCCCGACCACGGCAGCATCGGTTGTGCTCTACTCGGCGCTTTCTGTCTACGCGCCTCCTGGGACCCCTGAATATGTGCAACTGGCCTTGACACTCACCATGATGGTGGGCTTGGTGCAATTGATTATGGGGCTGGCCCGATTCGGTGCGCTGGTCAACTTCATCTCCCATTCCGTTGTCGTCGGCTTCACTGCGGGGGCGGCACTGCTGATCGCGGCCAGCCAGCTCAAGCACATCTTGGGTCTGATCATCCCCCGTACCCACCACTTTCATCAGACCATTCACGCAATTGTTCTCAACATTGAAGGGTTGAATCCGTATGCCCTTTCTGTGGGTGGAGTCACTATTATTGCGGGGATAGCGTGCAGGCGGCTCTGCCCCAAGTTTCCCTCCATGATTGCCTCTATGCTCCTGGGCAGTTTTTTTGCCCTTGGGCTGCAATTTTTTCTGGGCCACGAGACGGTACACATTGCAACGGTCGGCGCCCTGCCTGCAACCCTGCCGCCGCTCTCCGCCCCCCATTTCACCCTGGACATCTTTCGCAAACTTGCGCCTGTAGCCTTAGCGACCACCCTCTTTGCCCTCACCGAGGCGGTCTCCATTGCCCGCTCCCTTGCCGACCGTACCGGCCAGATCCTGGATGGCAACCAGGAGTTCATCGGCCAGGGGCTCTCCAACATTGTCGGCAGTTTCTTTTCCGGCTATGTGGCCACCGGCTCCTTTAACCGCAGCGGGCTCAACTATCAGGCGGGGGCCAAGACTCCCATGGCCGCCATCTTTGGAGGAGGCATCCTCATCATTTTAGGTGTATTAGTCGCGCCCCTCACCGCGTACCTGCCCAACGCGGTGATGTCAGGCATTTTGCTGGTCGTTGCCTGGAGTCTTTTTGACCTCCCCCATATCGTCAAAATTTATCGTACCAGCTTTTCCGAAGCAGTCATTCTCACCGTCACCTTTGTCGGCACTCTGGTCCTGGCCTTGGAATTTGCTATTCTGCTCGGTATCATGCTCTCACTGATGATTTACCTCAACCGAACCTCCCACCCCCATGTGCTTGTGCGCGTCCCGGATAAGAGCTATCCCTACCGCCCTTTCACCACGGATCCGAAGTTGCCGGAATGTCCACAACTCAAAATCGTCCGTATCGACGGTTCGCTCTACTTTGGGGCGGTCAACCATGTACGCGAGGAAATCCAACGTATCCGCGAGCAGTCACCGGAACAGAAAAATCTGCTTATCGTCGCGGAAGGGATGAACTTCATCGATATGGCTGGAGCTGAGTATCTGCTTCATCTCACCGAAGAGATCCGCCAGAACGGCGGGACGCTCTATATGCTCGGGGTCAAGGAAGGCATCTGCACCCACTTTCGCCTCTTCAAATATTTTCTAGAAATAGGAACGGACAATATTTTTGAGACCAAACCCGAGGCTATCGCAGAGATTTACCCCCGGCTGGATCACAGCCTGTGCAAAAACTGCAAAGCACGCATTTTTCTGGAATGTGAGAGTGAATTGAGCAGCGAGAAAATTGCCGAGGCACTTTCGTGAACGAAATTTTTCGGAGACAATACGAAAGAAAAGCTGGCCGCCTTACTTGGGCCTTTATTGGGCTGGTTGCGTTTTGCCAGACAAGCATGAGCAGTTTTGGGAGCGCGTTTTTTGGTATAAACAATCTTAAAATCTATATTCAGCTCATTTCAAGCCATTACTAGTTTTGCCCTCCCATATTCATTTGAGTTACCATCTCCGAGTTTTAGGCAATGACCTCTTCACGTAAATCACCTCTCAATTGAATGACTGAAGCTTTGCCATGCGTTTTAATTTCCATAAGTATTTTTCGGGCATTCCTCAGGTTGACCTGGGAACGCTGATGATTCGGGTCCCATTTCAAAGCAGTTTTTAGCGCGTCTACTGCTTTTTGCCACCATCCCATCTGCATATACGTGTAACCTAGATTTCCCCAGGTATCTGCGTTTTGCGGATCAATTTGCAAAGCTTTTTGAAAATTATCGATCGACGCACCATAATTCTTTTTCATGCCGAAAATAATGCCTAAATTGAGATAGCTTTGCCCTGCAAACTCGGGATAAGCAAGAAGTTCCCGAAATGTTGTTTCTGCCAATTCTAAGTCCCCCTTATTAATCGACCTAACACCTTGTTTGTACTTAACATAAAGAGGATTTTTTTCCACTAACTCCAGATTCTTTATCGCTTTGAGAAAAGCGGCTGCCTTCACGTCCCCACGTTGCAACGCTATCTGGCCAAAATACTTTGCCTTATTCAGATCAGTAGCAAGCTTACCATTATAGTATAGCTCCCCCAGTAAACGCGGTGCTTCCGCATGTCCTCCTTCCATAGCCATGGTCAGGTATTTCACAGCTTTTTCAAGATTCTTTGACGTACCAATCCCCTCCAGATAGAAGCCGCCAGCGTTATAAGCACCTGCTGAATTTCCCTTGCTTGCGGATGTCTCATAGCAGGCCAATGCATAGGCCACATTTTTCTCTACACCGACCCCGTTACAATAAAAATTTCCGAGCATAAGATAGACCCCAGCTGCTATTCTAGGATCCTCACTTGCAGTTGCTTTTTCCATCCAAAAGAATGCTGTTTCACCATTCTTGGGGATTCCCTGTCCAAATAAATACATCAAACTGAGGTGATATTGGGCTAAAGCAACCCCTTCTGCAGCGTTATCACTTAACAACGAAAAGGCTTTAGCAAAATCCTGGATGACTCCCTTACCATAAAGATAAAAGATACCAATTTCTGTTGCCGATATCCTATCGCCTTGTTTGGCAGCTTTATCAAACCACTTCAACGCCTCGGCGTAGCTCTCCTTTTCAGTCATGCCATCACGATACTTAACCCCCAAATCATGTTGAGCAGGAGCATATCCAGCATTTGCAGCAAGCTCGATAAGTTTCCATGCTTGCCCACTATCTTGTTTTACATATGTACCATCGAGATAAAGCAACCCTAAGCAATGCTCAGCCATAGGGTGACCGCTGGCGGCGGCTTCTTTGAGCCAAAGCAAACATTGTTTCCTGCTCGATTGCTTTAATTCGTTCCTCAAAAACATTTGCCAGAGATTGGCTTTAGCATTGAGATTTCCTTGTTCAGCCGCTTTCCTAAACCATTTGGCAGCTAAATTCTGATTTTTTCCCACACCAGTACCGTTGGCGTAAAAAGTCCCAAGTACATTTTGCGCATCTGGATAACCACCATTAGCAGCTACCATGATCCAATAAACTGCATTTTGATAATCAGGAAGGACGCCCCTTCCTTTATCATATGCCAATCCCAATTTATATTGTGCAGCAATATGATTGTTTTGGGCCGCTAGTCGATAATAACGTAGCGCATTGTCATCGTTTTGCTCCCCACCCAGCCCCTTCTCATACATATACCCCAAATTGTACTGACAGTTTGGATACTTCTCTTGTGCACAGCGCTCCAGCCATTTACGTGCACATTTTTCGTTTTGATGGCCCTTATTTTCAAGATATACAAAAGCAAGTAAGTCCATGGCAGACAGACACCCAGACTCTGCCGCTGACGTCAAATATTGGATTGCTAACTCCAAATCAACCGGTCCTCCATACCCTTTCAAAGCCATGCCCCCAAGGACATATTGGGCCTCTGGAAATTTCGGATCGAGTTCGAGGAGATATTTTTTAGCAATAGCGTAATTTTTCTCGACACCTTTTCCATCCAGATAAACAAGAGCAAGCAAAAAACCAGCTTCAACAAACCCCGCATCATAGGATTCCTTCGCCAAATGAAATGCACTTGCGAAATCTGGCTTTGGCTTGATCAGTTCAATGAAGGCAAGAGTAAGCTGAGCAATAGGATTATCCAAGTCTGACGATCGCCTTAACCATTCCAGCCCCTTCCTTTCATCTTCGGGGACACCTTTCCCAATGAAATAAAGAAGTGCAACGAGCAAGCTTGCCCTATCATCGCCATCAGCAGCAGCTTGCATACAGGCTTGAGCAATTTTTTCTGGATCAGACGGTTGAATTCCATTTACACATTCAAAATATCTCCAAAAATTATTCGGCGGAAACGTAGTTTCATTATTTTTTGCAGGCGCTAGTCTAGTTAAATCATCTATGACATAATCCCGACCACCTTCATCTCTGGATGAAGATTGTGAACTAGTGAGCATAGCTAACGAGTTTTCACTATTTATCAGGAAAAACGATAGTAAAATCACAAAATACTTTACCAAAATTTTATATCCTTGATTATTCTTTATGATATTAAATATTCTTTGCTCCATTAGCTATATCACAACTACTTCTTATTTTCCTCAATCATCACAACCCACTACCCTAATTTCCCAAGAGGCAAGTCGATTTCTGAAATAACAGAGTGGGGCCCATCATCCCTTTTTTCCGTATTTCCGCTGCTGTCTCATAAATCCTTCCAGATCATTTTCTATGGAGAAACAGTGATTTCACATCCTGTCTCACACATTCACGCCTTTCATCCCCTCAGCTGTATAGCGCGCCCCCTGCACCTTCACAGAATGCAAAATTTCTTCGATATCACAAAGATCACTGGAAGTCAGATCAAGATGTACTGCCGCGGCATTGGCCTCCAAATTTTTATTTTTCGTGGTTCCTGGAATCGGCACAATATTCACTCCTTGTGCCATGACCCAAGCCAGTGAAAGCTGAGCTACACTGGCCCCTTTCCTTTGGGCTATTTTTGAGAGCCTCTCCGCAATCTCCTTGTTGTTTTTGTAGGCACCTCCTTGAAACCGGGGCAAAGCATTGCGGAAATCTTCAGAATCATCTGCCTTGATAACCTGATCGCCCAACAAACCACGGCAGATCGGACTGTAAGGGACAAAGGAAATACCCAGCTCTCTGGTCAGAGGGAGAATCTCTTTTTCTGGATCTCGGGTGAGCATAGAGTATTCTGTTTGCACTGCTGTCAGGGGATAAATTGCATGCGCCCTGCGTATGGTTTGTACCGATGGCTCACTGATACCAATAGCTCTGACTTTTCCCTCAGCCACCAACTTTGCCATCTCACCAATTGTCTCTTCAATGGGGGTCTCTGTATCCACTCGGTGGATGTAGTACAAATCGATGTAATCGGTTTGTAATCGTTTCAAACTCTCATGGCAGGCTGAACGAACGTACTCCGGCTTGCCGTTAATGGTTCTGGCGTATTCGCCTTTGTTGCGGACTATGCCAAACTTGGTTGCAATCACCGCCTGATCACGTTTCCCAGTCAGGGCCTTCGCAATGAGTTCTTCATTGTGCCCACTGCCATACATATCTGCGGTGTCAAAAAAATTGATTCCCAGATCAAGGGCATGATGAATTAGTTTCGCCCCTTGTTCTTTTGGCAGAGCGGGTCCATAAAATTCACTGAGCCCCATGCAGCCTAACCCTACAGCCGAGACCTGAATTTCACTGTTTCCCAGCATCCTATAGTGCATAACCTGATTCATACCGTCTCCTTAAATGAATATTGTACCTCTATGTGCTGGTCAAGATAGCGACGGCCATGTAATATGTAAAATATATTAATTTTATCTCTCTAATACGATACGCATATATAAAACATGGAAACAAAACAGCTTCGATACTTTCGCGCAGTGGCTGAAGAACTCCACTTTGGGAGGGCTGCAAAAAAACTCAACATTTCTCAGCCCCCTTTGAGTCAACAGATTAAAAAATTTGAAGATGAACTCGGTATAGACCTGTTTACCAGAAATAAGCGCTTTGTTTCCCTGACTCCTGCGGGGAAGCACCTTCTGTTGGAAGCAAAGGAGATATTGGCGAAAATTGACCGCGCCTACGAAAGTTTGCGGGCGGTCGCCACAGGAGAAGAGGGGCACCTTGCTCTTGGCTATATAGGTCCGGCGTTGGATACGCCTCTTGCTGACAGGATCAGAGCATTTAAACAGCGATACCCAAAAGTACAATTGGGCCTGGTGGAAATGCCGACCAATGCCCAGCTGCAGGCGGTTTTGAGCGGCGAAATCGATGCGGGTGTGGTGCGACTATTTCGACATGACACCACCGGGCTGGGCTGTGTCAAATTTCATCAGGAATCATATGCCCTCGCCGTACCCAAAGGACATCCTTTAGCCCCAAAAAGGGCTGTGCAGATCAAGGACCTCGCCCAGGAGGAATTCATTTTTTTCCCCCGATCATCCCAGCCCCACCTTTATGATGAGTGGATGCGGATCTTTGCCCTCCATGGCTTCAGCCCCAAAATTGTGCAAGAGGCTGTCACCAAATCCGCAGCCCTATCTCTGGCTGCAGCATCGATAGGTATCGCTATTGTTCCGGAGAGTATCCAAAAAAGAGCTCCAGAACAGATAGTCTTCAAACAACTCATTGGCGAATGCCCATCCCTTGAAATCCACATCGTCTTCAAAGAGAACATGCCAAGCACAAGCAGGGATAACTTCTTGCAGATTCTAAAAGAACAAATCGGACGATAACTACGACATGGCGGAGCTCTTTGACAAGATCATCCTCGTCACCAACACGCCCGACCGTTACCGTTACACAAGCCCCCCCTGTCGCAGGGTGACAGCAGGCCCTTGAAAAGGGTAGCACGATACCAACATAAAAAAAAACCTATAGAAACCATCTTCATCATTACAACTACATATTGGCACGAATGAGATGCGTACCTTATATTCTGGGAATCAAATCTTACAGAATCCCCAACCACGCTCCATACGCGCTCTATGTACCTGCCCGGCTTCTATCTTGAACCAACCACCTTCAATCCTCCTCTTTCCCTGGAAAACACAGACTCGCTTCTCGAACAGGGCAGCGGAACCATCAATGAGGATGTCCTGCTTGAACAGGGGAACATTTTAGGTGGCTTTGACGGGGCGACAAGCCTTGATGGTCGACGCTTGCAGAAAGGGATGACCGGTGGACGACTTGCGGCCACCATTGCAGCCCATCCTTTGCAGAGCACTGCAACTATGAAAGAAATGACAGTGGAACCGGGGATGCGCATTCATGAGGTCCTGGCCGACCAGATTCGCAAGGTCCGTTTGCAGATGAATAGAAGGTATGGGGTACTCAACGGTGAGCCTGAAACCATGGACTTTATTCACCACGGCTATGAGGAACTTACCGGGGTCAGCGACATTCTTCTTTTCACCGATGGCTTACAACTCCCCAGAGAGAATCCGTTGGCCCCCATGAACTGGCCCATGAGCCGGGCCAGTTCCTCCTGGTTCAACCGACCTTGAACGCTCACCAGGTCTCCCGCCTCTCTAGCGAGCGCAAGACAGCACTGTTCTTCTGGCCCCGAACCTGACCCCACCAGGTGAAGATGGACACGACGTGGATCAAAGGAACGAATTGCTCGAAGCAAACAGTCCACGCCTTTGGCCAGGCTGAGTTTTCCGGCAGAGAGCAACTGCACCGGTGGCCCCGCTTCTTTTTTCTGGAGCGAAAAACGGGCAGAGTCAAAGCCGCCTCCAACGATATCGATCCGCTCTGCCGGGATCTTATATAATGCTTGGATCTGTGCGGCCTGATAGCGGCTGAGCGCAAGGATCCTGTCTATCTGTTGGCAGGGAGTAAGGCCCCGCTCGCGTAGATGCGGACACTGCTGAAACTGGCGCAGATCGGTGGAATGGCAGGAAGTGACCATTGCCAGAGAGGGGAAACGTTTTCGGATGATGGCAGAGGCCAACCAGAGGTGATGGCTGTGGATAATATCGGGAGTACAGGCTTCCACGGCCTGATCGAGCACTTCTGAGAAGGCCTCTTCATAGCGCTCAATCTGGGCTATTGTCAGCTGACCGAACACGGCACTGGGGTACGGCATGACATCACTCATGCCGGGAAGAAGAAAATCGAGCTGCCCCTGCTCAAAATGGACGAAGCGACAGGCAGCGGCACGGATACCTTCTAACTGCGGTATCGTTTTCCCCCGAAAGGCCAGCCACCAAGAAATTTTCATGTCCGGCTAGAGCTGCCTGGCGGAGAAGGTTTTGAAGATAAAAACCACTCCCCGTACTTTCAGGATGCTGACTGATGAGATGCAGGATCTTCATGGGCAGATGCAGTCGATCAAAAACACCTGTTTTATTGGGGTTCCTTCGCTACCTCCAACCTACCATGCTCCCTGGAACCGATGTAGGTTGGCGGTGAGGCACGAACCTCAAAATGAGGGCAACAGACAAATGGCCCGATACAAGAGCATATCGGTCGGTGAGCACGTTTTTGTGCCCACCGAAAGCCCTATCCTTTACAGGAGAAATCAAGCATAAACCAAGGCACTATCAAAAAAAACTCCTGCCCGCAGAAGCAGACAGGAGCATAGACGATCAATTCCCCTGAATCACACCCCGTTGCCCCGCAAAGGCCTGAGGCAGGACGATGGTGGAGATGGAATTTTTGGGGGATCCATCAATAATACGATCACTGTAGGAAAGATAGACCAGCGTATGGCGCTTCTTGTCATAGAAGCGCACCACCTGGAGTTTTTTAAAGAGCAGCGAGGTGGATTTACGGAAGACCCGCTTCCCATCCTCCTTACCGGCAATAACATCGCCAGGCAACACGATCGGCCCGGTCTGCCTGCAGGAGATCGAAGCGTTGGAGCGATCTTCCGCCACCCCAAGACTCCCCTTGATCCCCCCGGTTTTCGCCCGGGAGACATAACAGGTGGCCCCCGCAATATCGGGATCGTCAAAAGCCTCGATCACAATCTTGTTGTTGGCCCCGATGAGCTTAAAGGTGGTACTGACCTCGCCGATCTCTTCCGCCCCTGCCTGCACGGCTGAGACAAGAAGGAGCACACCGGCAACCAGACTGAAACAACGTTTCATACTCTCACCCCTTATTTTTGGCTGAAGAACGATTGAGCGCGCTTAAGAGCGACTTGATCGAGGCAACGATAATATCGGTATCCACACCGGCACCCCACCAGCTCTCGTTATCCTGATCCAACACCTCGATATAACTCACAGCCTTGGACGAGCTTCCCTGGGTCAGTGCGTGCTCATGGTAGGAATGGAGGACAAACTGCATGCCCAAGCCGGAGCGCAAGGCCGCACAGAAGGCATCCAGCGGACCATTGCCCACAGCATGCACGGTTGTATCTTCTCCGTGCACAGCAACTACAGCTTCGATCTCGGCTACGGATTTTTCCTCATCCTTTTCAATATGCCGTTTGAGCACGTTGAAGGACTTGAGGACATAGCCGTTTGCATTGAGGAGATATTCCTTCTCAAAGGTGTGCATGATCATATCCGGGCTGAGCTCGTCTCCTATTTCATCGGAGACTTCCTGAATCACTCGGCCAAATCCCGGATGCATGGCCTTGGGCAGTTTATAGCCAAACTCATGGTCCATGATATAGGCAACGCCGCCCTTTCCGGACTGGGAGTTGATGCGGATAATCGACTCATAGGTCCGCCCCAGATCCTGGGGATCAATGGGCAGGTAAGGGACCTCCCAGAGGGGGCTCTCGGTCAGGTCAAGCGCGGTCATTCCCTTGTTGATGGCATCCTGGTGCGATCCGGAGAAGGCGGTGTAGACCAACTCACCGGCATAGGGATGACGGGGATGAACCTTTAACTTGGTACAACGCTCGTAGACATTGACCACCCGATTAATCGAAGAAAAATCCAGTTCCGGATCAACGCCCTGGGAGAACATATTCAGGGCCAGGGTCAACAGATCCACGTTGCCGGTTCGTTCGCCATTACCAAAGAGTGTTCCTTCCACCCGGTCAGCACCCGCCATCAGGGCCAACTCAGAGGCCGCGACTGCTGCCCCCCGATCATTATGGGTGTGAACACTGATAATCGCACAATCCCGGTTTTTCAGATTCTGGCAGAACCACTCGATCTGGTCGGCATAGATGTTGGGGGTAGACATCTCCACAGTCGCCGGCAAGTTGAGAATCACCGGATTCTCCGGGGTCGGCTCGAAGACATCCATGATCGCCTCACAGATTTCCAGAGCAAAGTCCAGCTCGGTCCCAGTGAAACTCTCCGGCGAATACTCGTAGCGAATATTGGTATCCACATCTTTTGCCAGGGCATGGACCAACTTGGCACCGGCGACGCCGAGATCGACAATCTCTTTACGCCCTTTTTTAAAGACCACATTGCGCTGCAGAGTGGAGGTGGAGTTGTACATGTGAACCACACCTTCGGGGGAGCCATTTAAGGCCGCGTAGGTCTTACGAATCAAGCCTTCACGCGCCTGGGTCAGAACCTGGGGCACCACGCCTGCGGGAATATGACCACCATCGATGAGGAGACGGAGAAAATCGTATTCAATCTGCGAAGCGGAAGGAAAACCAACCTCGATCTCTTTAAAGCCGATTGCAACCAGGAGCTGGAACATCTCCAGTTTTTCCTCCAGATTCATCGGCTGAATGAGTGCCTGGTTGCCGTCGCGCAGGTCGACGCTGCACCAGGTTGGCGCTTTGCTGATTACCTTGTCCGGCCAGGTCCGATTCTGTAACTGGACCTGCGGGTAAGGACGATACTTTTTCAACGATTCCTGATCCATTGTATTCTCCGTCAAAAAGACAAAAAAAAAGCCACGGTTTGGAAACCGTGGCTTTGAGGGCTCTAGTGCGATAAGGTCCGTCAGGACACGCCTCCCTTCTCTGCCACAGTTTCCCTGTGCAGTCGGCTAAGGAGAAGAAGAAGGAGTGCAAGTGTACGTGTCATGATAAATCCCTTGGTGCTGAAGTTTCCACCATAGTAAAGCGCCGGTGGTATTTGTCAAGTCTGAATAGCGCTCAACCCATCTCGCCGCGAAGAAATTTCTCGGCCAGATCGACATCCCCTTTGGAGCCGATAATCAGTGGCACCCGCTGATGGAGACCTTTGGGCTCGATTTCCAGGATATTACGCCCATCATCGGTGATGGCACGTCCACCCGCCTGCTCCACAATCATGGCCAGGGGAGCGGCCTCATACAAGAGACGCAGTTTGCCCTCGGATTTCTCACCGCTGGTTTTATCACGGGTATAGAGAAAAACCCCACCCTTAACCAGATTGCGGTGAAAATCCGCAACCAGAGAGCCGATATATCGCAGGCTATAGGGTTTGCGGTCACCGCCGCCGGTTTTCAAGTATTCGACATAGTTGCGGGTCGAATCAAACCAGTGATGAGCGTAGGCCTCATTCACGCTGTAATAAAGTGAGTTCTCCGGGATTTTAATATCCGGGTGGGAAAGAAAAAACTCACCCACAGAAGGATCCAGCGTAAAGCCATGCACACCGTTGCCGGTGGTATAGACCATAACCGTGGAAGAACCGTAGATGATATAGCCCGCGGCAACCTGTCTGGAGCCCTTTTGGAGGAGATCCCCCTCATCGCCCTGCCCTTTCGCGCTGACCCGGCGATGGATGGAAAAGATGGTGCCGATGCTGACATTGACATCGATGTTCGATGAACCATCCAATGGATCAAAGGCGATGGTGTAGTTGCCCTCATAGCCGTCCAGGACCGGAATGACATCGTCGTCTTCTTCCGAGGCCATCACACAGACATGGCCGCACTGCTCCATGCGCCGTTTAATGGTCTGGTTGGCAAAGACATCGAGTTTCTGCACATCTTCGCCCTGGATATTGGTCCGCCCGGACTGCCCAAGGATATCGGCAAGCCCCGCCATATTGACCTCGGCACTGATAATTTTTCCGGCAACGACGAGATCATTTAAAAGACCAGTCAGCTCACCAGTGGCATCGGGATGCATCTGCTGATCATCCATGATCTGGCGGCTGACGGTTATTCCTTTACGTTTTGATAGCATATTTTCCCCTCGGTTAAACGGGTTGGAAGATCAAATTATTTTTTCTCAGCGGGCTTGAACGGTTCCCACTGACTCAAGCAGGCCACCAGGGTCCGAACACCGGTCCCCGAAGGCCCCTTGGGGATATAGGTCTTCTCGGTAAAGCCCCAGGCTGTCCCGGCAATGTCCAGATGCGCCCAGGGGGTTTCACCGACAAACTCTTGCAGGTAACAGGCTGCGGTAATGGTACCGGCACTGCGGTCACTCCCCGCGTTTTTAATATCTGCCACCCGCGAATCCATCTGCTTACGGTACTCCGGTCCAAGCGGTAGTCGCCACAAGGGTTCACTCACCTGGGCTCCCGCATCAAGCAGACGATTGCAGACCTGATCGTTATTGGAAAGCAAACCCGTACGATGATGCCCAAGGCCAATAATAACCGCGCCGGTCAGAGTGGCCAGATCAATCACTGCGTCTGGACTGTAGGTCTCAACCCCGTAGGCCAAAGCGTCGGCAAGAATCAACCGCCCTTCTGCATCGGTATTGATAATCTCAGAACTCTTGCCTCCATAATGGCGAATAACGTCTCCGGGTTTAATTGAGGCCGAGCCAATCAAATTTTCCGTGGCCGGCACCAGACCGATGACATTGACATTGGCAAGCCCGATCTCGGCGATTGCCTGCATGGCGCCCATGACGGCAGCGCCACCGCACATATCATATTTCATATCCTCCATGCCCGAGGCCGGTTTAATGCTGATACCGCCCGCATCAAAGGTCAGGCCCTTGCCCACAAGGAGGATGGTTGGATTTTTTTTGCTGGTTTTATGTTCCAGAATAACCAGAACCGGTGGCTGTGCCGAGCCCTGATTGACTCCGAGTAGCCCCCCCATACCCAGTTTCTGCAGCCCAGATTTATCAATCACCTTGCACTTGAGCGAGGTCTTTTTCGCCAGTTTCTTGGCATACTCGGCAAAATGGTTGGGGGTCCAGCCATTCCCGGGCTGGTTGGCCATGTCACGGGCAGCGATTGTGGCCTGGGCGATGATCCGCCCGCGTTCCAGTCCTTTTGCAACGGCAGATGCCGATAAGCCACCATGATGGAGTGCAAACGCTTCGATGCAGACCGGAGCATCATCGTCGTCTTCTTTGACCTGCTTATAGGTGTCGAAGCGATAGTTGCCGAGCACCACGCCTTCCACACAGCTCTGGGCAATCTCTTCGGCATCAAGCAAAAATTCTTTGGGTAAGACAAGAAGAACGTTCTTTGCTTTGATAGCGGCTGCCTGCTTGGCGATGGTCCCACCGGCAAGGCGTAAGCGCTCCCGCCGGACGTTGATTTCATCATCCTGTTTTCCAAGGCCAACCAACAACACCCGCTTTGCGGCGACAGGCTGCTTTTTATCAAGCAAGACCGGATACAACAGAAATGTCTGCTCTTTACTGCCTTTAAAATCACCGGTCGTCCAGATCTGTTGCAGAATTGGGTTGAGCGGTTTTCCGAAATCTCCAAGGTGGGCTATATCTTCTTCCACCAGATAAACGAGAAGATCTCCGAAAAAATCTTTGGGGTTTTGCTCAAAGACCTGGATTATCAAATTGTCGGTGTCCACGGGGTGTTTTCCTCCTGTACGGGTAATGCATTCCCGCTTTTAAAACCTGCGAGAACTGTTTATTGTAGTTTCTTACACAAAAATAGATGGAAGCTCAATCGACAAAGCTTCCCAACCTCACGATCACAGGTTGTATTTTCTCTTTTCACCGTGGAGGCACCATTGCTCATCGTTTTTATTCTGTCTATCAGTATTGCCCTGCTCACATCGCTGATGTGTTCGCTTTTTGAGGCCACGCTGCTTTCCCTTTCTACAACTCAGGTTGAACTTATGACGCAGACCCATCCGCGTCAGGCTGCAGAGCTGCGTAAATTTAAAGAAAATATCGAGCAGCCCATCACCGCTATTCTGGCCTTGAACACTATTTCCAACACCATCGGCGCCACTGTGGCCGGTGCCTCGGCCGTTGCCCTCTTTGGCCAACAGGGACTGGCCTGGTTCTCGGTCTGTTTTACCCTTTCGATCCTGCTCTTTGCAGAGATTCTCCCCAAGACCATTGGCGTCACCTTTTCCCGGAAGGTTGCCCCCTTTATCGTTCTCCCGCTGCATGTGATGATCCTCATTCTCCGTCCCATTATCTGGATGACCAGGATCGTAACCAAACTGGTGCCCAACAGTCCCAAGACGCATCATATCTCCGCCGAGGAACTCAAAACCATTGCCAGCCTGAGCTGCAAATCCGGTGAGATCGAAGCAGATCAGGAAAAAGTTATTGCCAATATTCTCCAACTCGGTGACAAAACAGTCCGTCAGGTCATGACCCCGCGCACGGTCACCTTCACTGCCTCACAGAATTTGACCATCAAAGAAGCTGCCAAAATGGAAGGGAAGTGGCGAATGCACAGTCGTGTCCCGGTATTTGACGGAGAATTTGATAACGTGATTGGCCTGGTCATGAGTCAGGATGTGCTCATGGCCATGGCAGTTGGTCAAGAGGAGGTTAAGCTCTCGCAGATCATGCGCCCTGTACATTTCGTCCCGGAGACCGCACCGCTTGATCGTATCTTTGTTGATTTTTTTGAACGCTATCAGCACCTTTTTGTGGTCGTTGATGAATACGGGAGCATAACTGGTGTCATCAGCATGGAAGACATCATTGAAGAAATCATCGGCCGAGAGATCGTTGACGAATCGGATAAGGCGAGAAACATGCGGGAGCTGGCTCTGATTCGAAAGAAAAAACTCCATGCTACCCAAGGGTAACTCAAACAAGAAAGGAGAGATTGTGCTAGATCAGCAGGACAGAGTATCTCGACCACATAGGGATAGGAACAGAAAAAACGCAGAAAAAGCCTGGCGGATCCTGCCACTGTTTTGCGGAGTGGGACTCCTCCTAGCATCGACTGTCCAGGCCGTAGATACCACTTTTTACATCAAGCCCAACATGAATATTGCGGTACGGTCAAGTAAAAGTGACAACTCGAAAGCTGTTGCCATTATCAACATGGGCACCGCTGTGGAGCTTATCAAAAAGGAAAAGATCTGGTCGCAGGTTCAGCTTCAGAACCAGATGGAAGGATGGGTACGAACGCGCTACCTTGACCATGAGCCGGTGATCCCTGAAGCCAACATCCACCTGACAAAAGATGCAGAGGGCAACATCATCAATCCGGTGCTCGAGTCTGCTCGGCTCAGTCTGCAAAATGAAGGGCTCAAAAAAGAGCTGACCGCCTGTACAACCGATCGCAGTACCCTGGCCGATAAATACCAGACCGTTGTGGGAGATCCTACCTCTGCGCTCAATACCCGCAGGGAACTCAACAACGCCAAAGATCAGATCAAGGCACTGCAACAGCAGCTTTCTGAAGCCAAGATTGAGAATACGGTCTTACGCAAAAATCAATCGATTAAGTGGTTTTTTACTGGCTCCCTGGTTTTACTCGCCGGATGGATCATCGGCCGTATCAGCCGCAACAATAAAAAACGCCGCTCATCTTCTCTGCTTTCCTGAGCTAATTCATTGCCTCCAGCTCTACCTGCAGGTCAACTTCTGCGGCATCACGCATCAGGGTCAGCGTAACCTGCTGGCCGACATCATAACGCTCAATGGCATCACGCAGGCTGTCATAATCTTTGACAGCCTTGCCATTCACCGCCAGGATGATATCCCCCAGGACCAACCCTTCCCGCTTCTGGGTGGTACCACGCAGGCCTGCCCTGGCTGCACTTGAACCGGGCAACACCCGCAGGATCATCACTCCATCCAACCCCAGTTCCCGGGTCAGGCGTCGATTCGCCAGGGTGATGCCGAGCCCGGGCCGAATCATCTTTCCCTTGCTGATAATCTGTGGCACCACCCGGTTCACCTCTCCCACAGGTACGGCAAAACCGATCCCAGAGCTGGCTCCTGAAGGACTGTATATGGCTGTGTTGACCCCTATCAGACGGCCCGCACTATCTAAAAGCGGCCCCCCGGAGTTACCGGGATTGATGGCCGCATCGGTTTGAATGACGTCATGGATAGTGCGGCCAGTCACGGCTTTAATCTCGCGCCCAAGGGCACTGACCACACCGGTGGTCAAGGTCTGATCCAGACCAAAGGGGTTACCAATGGCAAAAACCTTTTGACCGACGAGCAGGGTATCCGATTCGCCGATGGCAATGGGTTGAAGCTTTGCGGCCGGGGCAGAGATCTGGAGGACGGCCAGATCTCGATCCGGAGCGGCCCCCACCAGAACTGCCTTCCAGGTCGAATGATCGGCCAGGGTGACCTCCAGCCGGCTGGCATCGGAGATCACGTGGTAATTGGTCACAATACGCCCCTGTTTATCCCAGATAAAGCCCGAACCGGTTCCCTGGGGTATCTCATAGACATTGAGGCTGAAAAAATCACGGCGCACTGCGATGGAGGTAATGTACGCCACAGAAGGCGCGGATCGGCGGAAAATATCAATGGTGTTCTGCTCGTCATTTGCAAGATCCCCCCGCGCCTCAACTGTACGAGGAACCGCATTGGGATCATGGAGCGAGGGTTGAAAGGTCTGGACAGCTAGCCAGACGATCATACCGATAAGAGCAAGAATGTATAGGGTTTTGGATTTCATACTACAGACCTCAAGTATATGCTGAATCCGTGACGGCGGGTGAGACTACATTTACATGAATGGGTTCAAACAATCTCGCTTCACTAAAACGATTCATTGTTCAGTGACGTCCCGCCATCACGGATTCAGACGACGCATTTCTAGAGCCATTTCTTGCGCTTAAAAAAGAGCAGGGTCATGGCTGAGGAAAGCATCATCAGCAGGATTGCAAAAGGATAGCCCCAGACCTGGCCGAGCTCGGGCATGAACTTAAAGTTCATACCATAGGCACTGGCAATCAAAGTAGGGGGCATAAAAATAACCGTGACCACGGTAAAGATCTTAATGACCCGATTCTGCTCCATATCGACCAGACCCAAAAAGGTATTTTGGAGGAACTCCAGACGTTCAAAATTAAAGGAGGTATGATCCAGCAGCGACCCCACATCCTTGATCATGATACGCATGTTCTCATAATCTTCTTTGGGAAACATCTTAGACTTGAGCAATGAAGATATAATACGTTGTTTTTCAACGATATTCTCACGAATGGCGATGGTCGTCTCCTGGAGGGCAGAAATGTTGAGCAGCAGCTCACGGTCCGGGTCCTTATCCACACTGATCTGCCGACTGATGGCGGTGATCTGGTCAGTGATATGCTCAATCAGGTCAGCGTCATAGTCGATGCGGGTCTCAAGGATAGCCAGAAAAATATCTTCACCATCCACCGGTTTAATGGCACGGAGTTTTCGGTAGGTTTCCGAAAAAGAGCGAAACTCATGGGAACGCTGGGTTATCAGGATTTTATCTTTGAGGATGAACGAGACGGGCTCATTGGAGAAGGTATTTTCCTCGGGAATGAGAAAGTTCAGGTTGATACCGATCTCTTCTTCGGTTTCCACATATTTCGAACTGGATTCGATCTCTTCGGATTCCTGTTTGGTAAAAAGCTCAACCCGGAAATCCTGTTCCACCTGTGCTATTTCATCCTGGGTGGGATTAATCAGGTCAATCCAAAAAATATTGGGGCTGATGGAGCTGTTTCCGCTCTCCATCATCACCATCTTGTTATCGAGAAAAAAATAATTGACCATTACAACACCCCTGAATCGAAATGATGCTTGGAGAATATTTATCTTACGCAGGGTTTATACTACTGATCAGAGCTTAGAAAAGTCAATCAGGATAACCGAGCCCCTTGCCAAGGTGGTTTGGCGAAGCAAAGTTAGTTGAAGAAAGGACTCCGCTGGGCCAGAAAGCAGAGCAGAAAGCCAAGTACCATGGCAAACAAACCAAAACGACGCAGTTGCCCAGGTGCTAGCTCTTGAATCTGACGCAGCCAACGTTGCATCGATTCCGGTGAGGCCACGTAGGGAAGCCCTTCTAATATTAGAATAAGGCCAATAAGTGTGATAAGCAGTTTCATGCTGGCAGCATTACCAGAAAGCGCAAGGGTCTGCAAGCTGCACAAAGCTATTGACAATGGGCTGGTAAAAAAAGTACCTTTCGAGTACTCTTATAATTTTTCTATTTTTCCCTGTATCCTGCCTTTCACGAGGTTAGCGTGGCTCACTCCTGAGGCCATTTTCTCAAATCCGGCAGATTGCCCAACGTACTTTCATGACGCAAACACCTTCGAAATATACAGAGGCTGGTGTCGACATAGACAAAGGAAATCACTTTGTCTCTCGCATCAAAGATATTGTTTCCAGCACCCACCGCCGGGGAGTTCTCACAGATATCGGTGGTTTTGCTGGCCTTTTTGCCATCGGTAACGAGGACCTCAAAAACCCGGTTTTACTGGCCGCAACCGACGGCGTTGGCACCAAGCTCAGCGTGGCAAAGCTGTGCAACAAACACGATACCATTGGTATTGATCTGGTGGCCATGTGTGTTAACGATGTCATTGTCAGTGGGGCCAAGCCGCTTTTCTTTCTCGACTACTTTGCCTGCAGCACACTTGATTTAGATGTGGCCACTGATGTCGTGCGCGGCATTGCTGAGGGCTGCAAACAGGCACAATGCTCGCTCATCGGTGGAGAGACTGCCGAAATGCCAGGCCTCTACCAGACAGAGGATTACGACCTGGCGGGTTTTGTTGTCGGCATTGGGGATCGTAATGCGCTGATTGATGGCAGCGATGTTCGTGTCGGTGATAAAATAATTGGCTTGGCTTCCTCAGGTATTCACTCAAACGGATACTCCTTGGTCCGCAAAATCTTTTTTGAAGAACTGGGCAAAAAAGTTGACGATGTCATTGACAGCTTTGGCTGTACTGTTGGTGAAGAACTTCTCCGCCCTACCCGCATCTATGTAGAGAGCGTGACCAATGTTATGCGCCGCTTCAAGATCCATGGCCTGGTACATATCACCGGAGGCGGTTTTATTGATAATATCCCCCGTATCCTTCCCAGCGGTTGTGCTGCCCACATAAAAAAAGAGAGCTGGCCTATTTTGCCAATTTTCTCTTTTCTCCAGAACGAGGGCGGCGTCACCGAGGCTGAGATGTACCGCACCTTCAACATGGGCATCGGGATGATGGCTGTGGTCCCGGACGAGAATGTCGAAGACCTGATGCACCAGTTTGAGGCAAACGGTGAAAAGCCCTACCTCATAGGTGAAATCAAAGCCTTGGCTGCGAATTCTGATGAGCAGGTTGTGATCGACTGATTCGCCTCAGCGTAGAGCAGATACAAAAAAAGCCCGGATGAAATTTTTCATCCGGGCTTTTTTTGTGATTACCATCGATACTCAGATGATATTCTCGCAATCCTGCCTGCCCCCTTGCAGTTTATACAATCCATGGGCAAGTGCTGGAAGGACCGCTTCCAGGTTCTCCTTCGCCGCTTTTTTACTTCCTGGCAGATTCAAAATCAGGCAATTTTTACGAATGCCTGCAATGCCACGTGACCAGACCGCCTGAATCGTTTTCTCAAGGCTTGCCATGCGCATTGCCTCGGCAAGACCTGGAACCTCACGTTCAATGACCGCGCGCGTTGCCTCGGGTGTCTGGTCTGAAGGAGCGACACCGGTTCCTCCGGTGGTGACGATTAGATCAAGCTGTTGTTCATCCACCCAGTCTATCAACGTCTTTTCAATCAATGACTGCTCGTCAGGAATAATTTGGGCCAGGGCTATGGAAAAGCCCTGGGCCCGTAACAGCTCCTGCAGCATGGGCCCGCTGGTGTCCTCACGTTCACCGCGGGAGCCCTTATCACTTAATGTCAGTACTCCGCATTTGTACGCGGGAGAAGTCGCCTGCGCCATTAGTCTTCAGCCTTCTCCTTTTGATACTCGGCAATGATCTTCTCCGCGATCTGGGCCGGGACCTCCTCATAATGGGAGAATGTCACCGTAAAGGCACCTCGACCACCGGTCATGGAGGTCAGATCCAGGGCATAGAGTTGAATCTCGGACTGGGGAACCTGGGCATTAATGATCTCTGCCTTGTCCGAGGAGTCCATACCCAATACTCGACCACGTCGAGAGTTGAGATCGCCCATGACATCGCCGACAAAATCTTTGGGTACCCGCACCTCAACCTCCATGATCGGCTCAAGGAGGATAGGGTTGGCATCAACCACACCTTTTTTAAAGGCGAGTGAACCAGCAACCTTAAAGGCCATCTCTGAGGAGTCGACCGTATGATAGGAGCCATCTATCAGGTTCACCTTGAGATCAACAAAGGGATAGCCAGCGATGACGCCCTTGTCCATGGCTTCAAGAATACCTTTTTCAACGGCAGGTCGATACTGCTGGGGAATAACCCCCCCCACAATTTTATCGACAAACTCAAAATGCTCGCCGCGTGCGAGGGGCTCCATCTCGATGGTACAATCACCAAACTGACCACGACCACCGGACTGTTTTTTATGTTTTCCCTGAACAGTGACCTTCCCTTTGAGGGTTTCGCGATAGGGTACGCGCGGTGGTTTGAGCTCCAGCTCGACACCGAATTTACGCCTAATCTTTTCACCGATAACCTCAAGATGGACCTGGCCCACACCCGAAATCAGGGTCTCATGGGTCTGTTGCTCACGGGTCAGTTTCAGGGTTTGATCTTCATCCAGCAGGCGGGTTATGGAGGAAAAAAGTTTTTCCTCATCGCCTTTCTTGGCGCTGACCGAGTAGGAGATAACCGTGGGCAGCGGCTCAATCATGGGGAAGATGATCGGATTGGCCTCTGCACAGAGGGTATCGCCGGTGGCTGTTTCTTTGAGTTTAGCGACCGCGACAACCATACCGGGGATGGCCTGGTCAACCGGTTTCTGTTCCTTACCGGACATGACATAGAGCTGACCGTACCGCTCGGAGGTTTCCTTATTGGCATTGTAAAAGGCATCGCCTTTCAACGTCCCAGAAAAAACCCGGAAGATCGTCAGGCGGCCGGCAAAGGGATCAGCCATGGTTTTAAACACCAAGGCGGAAAAGGGTTCGTCAACTGAACCACTGCGCTCAACCATATCCTCATTCTTGGGATTGGTGCCTATACGAGCAGGACGCTCGTCCGGTGAGGGCAGGAGGTCGACAATGGCATCAAGGATGACGCTCGCCCCCAGGTTACCCAGAGCCGCGCAAGCGATAACCGGCGAGATCTGTGCCTTTTTAATGGCGGCGGCCAGACCGGTTTTGAGTTCTTCATCGGTCAACTCGCCTTCTTCAAGGAATTTCTCAAGCAGATCGTCATCGGTTTCCGCCACATACTCCATGGCGTTCTCGCGCAGAGAAGCAACCTCTTGGGCCAAATCAGGCGGTACATCGGTGAGGCTGGTCTTTCCCCCTTCTTCGAACATAACCGCTTTCTTGCCGACAATATCAACCACGCCTTTGAAATTATCCTCGGCGCCTATGGGTAAGAACAGCGTTACAGGGTTAAGGGTGGTTGTTGCGCGAATTTCATCCACCGTCTTCTGGTACTGTGCTCGCTCCCGATCCATCTTGGTGATGCAGATCAGGCAGGGTAGCTCATTTTCCTGGACCAGGTCGACGAATTTTTCGGTCTGGGGACGGACGCCAAGCACAGCCCCAACGGTGAGGATGGCACTGTCGGCGACAGCCGCAGCAAAGCGACTTTCGTTGAAGAAGTTGTCATCACCAGGGGTGTCGGTGAGAAAGATATCTTTTTTCTGCCAGGGGATCTGATTAAAGGCAGCGCCAATGGAAATCTGACGTTTGACTTCTTCCGGCTCAAAATCCATGGAAGAGGTTCCCTCATCCACCTTCCCCTGCCGTTTCACCACACCTGCGGTAAACAGTAAGGCCTCGGCAAGTGTCGATTTTCCACTATTGCCATGGCCAAGAATAACCACATTCCTAATCTGATGTACGTCCTGCATGGATACCTCCAGTGAATGAAACGGGTGTTGTTATAGAGGGGACAAACTTGCAAAAACTAGTACAAGGAAAACTCGACAATCCAAAAAAATCAACTCATTATGGAAAGCGGTCTTCTTTTTTTGAATATTTTTCACAAGGTTTGCGATGAAGTGGCCTCCTTCCAGCCAGAAATCTATGTAGGTAACTGATCACGGGGTAAGCCCCCAGGAAGATGAACTCTCACCTGAGCTGCTGCGCAGTGAAAAGCTCTTCCTCTTTCCGGACAAGAATGGTAACCATCGTGTCCACAAAAATGAGCTTTTGTTATATTCGTATTAATATTCCAAAGTCAAGTGATAACCTCCTGATACCTTTGCACGATCAATGAGCGACAAAACTTCTCCCCAACCTTCCGGGGAAACCACAAAAATAGCCCGTTCTGCCGGTGCTGTCAGCGTTGCAGTCATGTGTAGCCGCGTTCTGGGCCTTGTCCGGGAACAGGTCTTTGCTGGAATGTTTGGTGCAGGCTTTGCCTATGATGCCTTTGTCGTTGCCTTCCGTATTCCCAACCTCTTGCGCGACCTCTTTGCCGAAGGCGCGCTTTCCGCTGCCTTTGTCACTGTCTTTACCGAATACAACACCAACAAAGGTGAGGAGGCAACCTGGAGGCTGGCGGGCAATGTGCTTGTCTTCTTCACCTTCCTGATCAGCGCCCTGACCCTGATTGGGATCTACTGGGCAGAGCCACTGGTCAACCTGCTGGCTCCGGACTTCTCTCTGGTTGCCGGTAAAACCCAACTCACTGTTGGCCTGACCCGGATTATGTTTCCTTTCCTGCTCTTTGTCTCTCTGGGAGCCGTGGTCATGGGGATGCTCAACACCAAGGAGAAATTCTTTGTCCCCGCCATGAGCTCCACTTTCTTTAATATGGGCTCCATTGTCGGCGGTTTGTCGCTGGCCTGGATTCTCCCCCATTTTGGACAACCTGCCATTGCCGGTATGGCCTGGGGCACGTTGATTGGAGGTTGCCTCCAGCTGATGACGCAGTTGCCCACCCTCTTTAAGGTCGGCTTTCGACTCTTTCTCAGCTTCAGGCCCACTGATCCAGGCTTGCGTCGCATTTTGCTTTTGATGCTACCCGCCACCATTGGTCTGTCTGCCACCCAGATCAATATCTTTGTGAACACCAACTTTGCCGCCAGCTGTGCCCAGGGCTCGGTGTCCTGGCTGAATTACGCCTTTCGCCTGGTGCAGCTCCCCATCGGTGTTTTTGGGGTAGCGCTCTCCATCGCGGTAATGCCGGTGCTGGCCAAACAGGCCGCCCAAAAGGATCTCACAAGCCTCAAAGAGACATTCACCTCCTCCTTGGTGCTGGTTTTCACCCTGGCAATTCCGGCCACTGCCGGCCTGATGATGCTTGCCGAGCCGATCATTCGCCTCATCTTTGAACACGGTGCCTTCAGCGCCCTCGATACCATAGAAACGGCTGACGCGCTGGCCTTTTATGCGGTGGGGCTCTTTGCCTACTCGGCCATCAAGGTCATGGTCCCGGTCTTTTATGCCATCGGCAACACAAAATTTCCGGTGATCGGTTCCTTTATCGGTGTGGGGGCTAACATCCTCACCATTACTCTGGTGATTGATTTTCTCCAGCACCGGGGCATCGCCCTGTCAACTTCCTGCGCCATGATTCTCAACTTTTTATTTCTAAGCCTGATTCTTTACCACAAGCTGGGGGGATACCCCCTTGGCTATGTCCTCAAAGGTGTAGGCAAGATTATCCTCGCCACCGGCTGTATGGGGGCATGGATAGTCTTGCTGAAAATGGGACTGGGAGGATGGATGACAGGCAACATGGGGATGCAGATGGTTGCCCTTGGTGTGGTGATCACGACGGCGGTAGGCGTCTATGCGGTGGGGTTGCAGGTTCTGGGGCTGCCGGAATTTACCTTACTGACGGATAAAGTGCGGAGTCGATTTGGAGGAAACAAACAATGATAGCGAAAAAAGCTGAACATTAGAGGTCGGGCAAAGACTCCCCTTAAATGAGATGAGTGCGCAGAGTGCTGGAACTGTAGGAGTGGGCCATGCCCGCGACAGCGATATCCGCCCATCCACGATGGGCGCATCTTCCACCAAAAAATTTGCCTTTACCCGAATTCCAAGGTTGGTGGTGACGAAGGAACTCCAACAACAGGATTACAAGAGAGCAAGGGGGGGAAGGAAGACGTTCTTCTTGTCGGCTACTCCGATATCGCGGGCAAGGCCCTCTCCTACAGTTCGTGATTTGGGGAGTTCCTGACCGGAAGATAGAGGCGTGCATAAGGAAAAATTCATCCAGCTTCGGAATAACACAACGCCTGTTTACCGCATTCTGCAACGAAAGGTGCCATAGGCGCTGAGCCGGGCGGGGGGCTTTGAGCCCGGATCAAGAGGCTAACTGTTTGAGCGCAGCGAGTTTTTAGCCTCGCTGGGGTCAAAGCGCGCCGAACGGGGTCGTCTCTGCGGCGGGGCTGCCCTTTCTTTTCGTCTTTTTCTTTGGGCAAGCAAAGAAAAAGATGCCCCTCTGGCGAGGAGACAAAAATAGGCAAAGGCTCAAGCTTCCGATTAATGAAGGAAAAGCTGAGCTGACCTGCTGTTGGGGTTCGAGCCTCACCACCAACCTACCTTGCCACGAAGAATCGGCACGATGATTTGACTGAGGAAGGTTCCCTGGTTTGGACACTCGTGTTTTTCTGCTCGAGTAAAACTCTGCGAAAAAACGCGAGTGTCCGAAGATGGGTGCCTATGGACGCTTAAGATCGTACAGCAATTGCAACTGTGCGAGTAACGCCACCACCGCCGTATCCACATGGAGTATTCGATTCCCCATGGTAAATCCGTAAAACCCCTGCTTGGCAAAACACTTCAGCTCATACTCAGACCAACCACCCTCAGGGCCCACCGCAAGCAGAAGCCGCTGACCCGGCTCACCGCTCACTGGAATCCCGCCCAGCGTCCCACGGCCACCTGGGTCGGCAATCAGCCCCTGCCCTTCTAAGCCCGGCAGCACATCTTCCATAAATGGTTTGAATTGATGATGGATACCAACCTCGGGCAGGTAGGTATCCATGGACTGCTCCATGCCTTCCAGCAGAAGCGCACGAATCTTCTCCGGCTCCAGCACGGGTGAATGGAAAAAAGATTTTTCTACTCTTCGAGAACGGATCAGATGAAAGCGCCGTACTCCAAGCACAGTGGCCTGCTTGAGGATGCGCTGGAGCATGATCGGCCGCGGCAAGGCCAGGATTAACTCCACATGAAGATTTGTTACCGGATCCTGGTTTAACTCCACAGTCAAGCGCACAGTTTCCGTATCCACTGCGACCACCTGTCCCGTTCCCATTTTCCCTGAAACTAGTCCTACACGTACGTTATCACCGGTTTGAACCTTGAGAACCTTGAGCAAATGCTCCGCCCGACGGCCGGTGAGGAGCACATCCCCTGCTTTCAGCTCGTCAGGCTCTATGAGTAACAGATTCAAAACACCCTCACAGATTTAAAATCTTTTCCTCAAATTTGAGGGTGGCGAAATAATCTTCCTGGGTTTCTTCGCGGCGAATCAGGCTCACCTTCCCATCTGCCCCCAAAAGTAATTCCTGGGGACGCATCTTGGCATTATAATTAAAGCCCATGGCGTGTCCATGCGCGCCGGTGTCCTGCACAATGAGCAGATCCCCCTCGTCGATTTTGGGCAAAGTACGTTCAACCGCAAATTTATCGTTATTTTCACAGAGCGAGCCAACCACATCAACCACCTCTGTCTCGCCACCTTCTTTGCCAAGAATATCAATGTGGTGGTAGGCTCCATACATACCAGGACGCATCAGGGCTGACATGCAGGCGTCTACCCCCACATAGGTGCGGTAGATCTCTTTACGGTTGATGGCCCGGGTGACCAGCACACCGTGGGGGCCTGTCATATAGCGCCCGCTCTCCATATACAGTGCTGGACAGTAGCCCTGCTGTGCATTAAAGCTCAAGAACAGTTCGGTGATCTCTTTTCCCATAGCTTCGATATTCAGCGGGTCCGCATCCGGCTGGTAGGGAATGCCCAGGCCCCCGCCAATATTGATAAACTCAAAGGTGATATCCAGCTCCTTGCCCAGGGTTTCAACAAGCTCCAGAAGCATGGATGCGGTCTGCACCATATAGCTGTAATTCAGTTCATTAGAGGCGAGCATGGTGTGCAGACCAAACCGTTTTGCTCCTTGAGCCTTGGCTTTTCGGTAGGCCTCTACGATCTGATCATGACTGACACCGTACTTGGCCTCAACCGGCTTACCTATAATATCGTTGCCTGTACGGCGGTTGCCGGGATTATAGCGAAAACAAATCAACTCCGGCACAACCGGTACCTTGTCGAGAAGAGAGATGTCATCCAGATTGAGAATGCAACCACCATCAGCTGCGGCCATGGCAAAGTCAGTCTGACTGGTGTTATTGGAGGTAAACATAATGTCTTCTCCCTTGGCTCCCTGCTGACGAGCCAGCATCAGCTCCGGGACCGAACTGCAGTCGAAACCAAAGCCCATATCCTGCATCAAAGCCAACACTGACGGATTAGGCAGGGCTTTGACCGCGTAGTATTCCCGAAACACGGGAATTCCGGCAAAGGCATCTTTCACCTGCTGTCCGGTTGCACGAATACCGGCTTCATCATAGATGTGAAATGGCGTGCCGTAATGGGCGGCGATGTTTTCCAGATGGGGAAAAAGTCGATCTTTAAAGGCTGGGGACATGGGCATGGTGGTATCCTCGGTATTTTTTATCCGCGGATCGGAATCCGAGCGGTTTCTTTGTAGGTTTGCAAAACTGTTGAGGTCTGGGTTGCGCTGACCTCTTCTATCACTGCAATCTTTTCACGAATAATGGTTGCAAGCTCCCGGGTATCGGCAACGCGAAGCTTGACCAAATATCCATCATCGCCTGCGACGTAATGCACTTCCTGAACCTCAGCAATGGCGGCCAGTTGTGCACCGACTTCGGGCGAATCTCCCACACGTTTGGTCTGGACTTTAATAAAGGCAACCTGACGGTAGTCAAACTGCTCGGGATTCAGACGAACCTCGTAACCATCAATAACCCCCTGTCGCTCCAGCTTGCGAATTCGCTCCAGCACCGCCGACGGGGCCATTTCTACCTGACGAGCCACCTCGACATTGGGAATACGAGCTTTTTCCTGAAGAATTTTCAATATTTTCAGGCTAATATCATCAAGCATTGTCACTTCCTTTGAGCTTCACTTTGGCAGGTTTCTTCTTATTCATGCGATGATTTTGCAATCTAATACCGACAAAGGGCCTTATCAAGAATAAAATTCAGCACCACCTCTTTTTTAGCCTCATATTTTCTGACCAGACAATTTATTCAAACAATAATTCTCAAAAAACCGATCAATCATGAACAATCAACAGAGAATAACCACTATCAGAACGTCTTTCTTCTTCGACAGTTGGACGCTCTGCTGGTATGACTAAGAGAAGCCTTTCATTATTCACTTTAACCCACACATTCTGCATGCCGTTTATTCGTCCGCTTTATTTTTTTCTCAGCAGTCTTGCGCTGGTCTGCCTTGTCCCTTTTCTTCCTGTTATTGCCTGCAAAAGCAAATATCGTAAGCGTATTTTCCACCGACTTGGCTTTGGACTACACCAGCGACTCAAGACCCTGCCCCCAAAAACCGAATGCACCATTTGGATACATGCACTTTCTGTGGGAGAAGTCACCTCCGCCCTGCCACTGGTGCGCGATCTGCGGCAAACACACCCAAACACCCTGCTTATTTTTTCAGCCACCACCAGTTCTGGTGCTAAAATCGCGCACTCTATCATTGCCCCCCATGTGGACTGCCTCATCGACGCCCCCTTGGATCTGGGCCCTGTTGTCCCTTATTACCTGCGTTCTATTGCCCCGGATCTTTTCATTCAGGTCGAAACCGATTTTTGGCCCCACTGGCTCGCCTGTATGCAGCAACAAGCTATCCCCACCCTGCTTGTTAACGGACGCATTTCAAGCGCATCCTTTCAGCGATATCTACGTTTTCAGTGGCTTTTTGCGCCCATGTTTAACTCCTTGAGTCTGCTTGCCATGCAAACGGAAAACGATGCCCAAAAAATGCGAACCCTGGGTCTTCCCTCCGAAAGAGTGCTTACTCTGGGAAATCTCAAATTTGATACCAATATCGGGGATACTGCATCAAAAGAAACAAACAAAACTGAGCAGATGCGTAAAGAATATGGCTTTGACCTTCAGGCCCCCTTATGGATCTGCGGATCCACCCATCCAGGGGAAGAAGTAATTGTGCTTCGGCTTTACGAACGCTTGCGCGCAATGGTGGAGGGCCTGCAACTCCTTCTGGCACCACGGAATATCAAACGGACAGGGGAGATTGGAGAAATTGGGCAGAAATTAGGCATCCCCTGCAGGAGACGCACGGATTCCCTTTCACATACCGGGCCGGTCCTTCTTCTGGATACCATCGGTGAATTGGCAGCCTGTTACCAGATGGGTGATTGCGCCTTTGTTGGAGGAAGTCTGGTCCACTTTGGCGGCCACAACCCGCTGGAGCCAGCCTCAGCGGGAATTCCAATTTTTGTGGGGCCATACACCCAAGATTTTTCCGAAATTACCCAGGGACTGGTCGAGGCAGGTGGAATTTTTCAATCAGGGGTGGAAGACGAAATCACCGAATGGCTCCTAGAGATCTTAACCAATGAGAAAAAACGGCACACCATTGGCTCTCGAGCTGCCAATTGGGTGACTGCTCACCAGGGCGTGATTGCCCGACATCTTGATGTTATCGACACCCTCCTTTCTCCTGCAAACATAAAACGTTAGCCTATGGAGAGACTGCTGCGTTTTTGCTCGCACCATCTTCTGGTTCTTGTCACTCTCTTTTTTCTGGCGGGGGCAATAACTGCATGGTGGCTGGCAGAAATCAGCCTGAAACTCCCCTCACCAGCTCTGCTGCTGCCTCTGTTATTACTTCCTCCACTCTTATCCCTGTTGCTTACTCAAAGAAGCAGGTACCTGCTCACCTTTCCCTTCTTTTTTCTGGTTGGTTTTCTGCACACAACCCACGGCTTGTATCTTCCCACCGATTCCCACCATATTGTCCAGCAAGTCCCCACCAGAACTGAAGCAACCGTGGTGGGCCACCTCATCAGCATGCCGGAATTCAACGGTACGACGACCCGTTGTGCACTTGCCTGTCAATCTCTGTTGCCCCAAGAGGCGCCTGAGAAAATATTCCAGCCGTGCCACGGGCGCCTGCGGCTGACCATTGCCGGAGAACTTCCTCCAACAATCATGGCTGGAGACCTGCTCATAGTGCGGGCTACAATTGATCGAATCCACCGTTATCAGACTCCGGGCGCGTTCAACTATCCGCTGCAGATGGCCGTTCGAGGCATTTACAATTCTGCCTGGGTAGCCTCCCAAGTAGCTCTTGAAAAAATCTATCCGGCAGACAACCAACGAAGCCTTGGTACTGCTGTTGAATACCTTCGTTATTTGCCGCAGAGATTTCGACAACGGATAACGTCCTTCATAGCTCAAACCCTGCCGCAAGAACAGGCAGGTATTTACCAGGCCTTGCTCACAGGCACACTCATGCAGGTTCCAGCGCACATCCTTGAACTGTTCAAAGCAGGGGGTACCGTTCATCTTCTGGCTATTTCAGGTTTACACTTCAGCCTGCTTGGCCTCTTTTGCCTGGGGATAATCCAGTTTTTATTGAAACGGAGCCAGTGGTTACTCAATCACACCCATGTTCCCAGCCTTGCTTTACTCTTCACAGCTCCCCTTCTCTTATTTTACGGTTGCATTGCGGGCCTCAACCTCCCCGCTCTCCGTGCCCTGATAACCGCACTCCTCGTGCTGACTGCGGTTTTACTGCGACGTCAGCACTCGCTGCTGCCACTTATTTCCGGAGCAGCCTTGATCGTTCTCGCGCTCCGCCCCCTGGCCCTGTTCACCGCTTCCTTTCAACTCTCGTTTGCAGCGGTCCTGGCGATCAATCTAATTGCCCCCAAACTTCCCATTTTCCGCTCCATGCATCCACAGGCATCCCAAGGGCAGCGAAGATTACTCCGCCTGATACAGACGATCCAGTCGATGCTCTATGTTTCTCTCGCGGCAACCGCTGGAACCCTGCCCATTCTCCTGATCCATTTCAACCGACTTTCGCTGGTCGGTCCATTGACAAACCTGATAATTGAGCCCCTCCTCTGCCTTTGGGCCTTACCCTGGGGACTTGCGAGTATCCTCTGCATGTGCTGCTCTCCACAACTGGCTGGATGGTGTTTGCAAATGGGCAGCTGGGGGATCAATGGCTCGATCGAGTTTTTGACTCTTTTGGGTTCCCTCCCCCACCTGTCCTGGTGGACCATTACCCCCACCTGGCTCGAAGTCTGTTTGTATTATCTTCTTCTCTGGCTCCTCATTGCCAAGCCGCCACTTCCCCACCGGCGTCTCTGCTGCTGCGGTCTCGCGATCAGCCTCTTTCTTTCCTATGTTTTTTTGCCCTGGAACGGAGGGAGCAACAACAAACTCCGTATCGATTATCTAGACGTGGGACAGGGGACCTCAACACTGATTCGCGCACCTCAAGGAGAAACCATTTTGCTCGATGGCGGAGGGTATCAGAGCTCCCGCTTCAATATCGGTGAATCGCTGATCGCCCCCTTCCTCTGGCATCAGCGCATTCGTCATCTGGATCGGGTTATCATTACTCATCCCCATGGAGACCATTACAACGCGCTTTCTTTTGTCCTGAGCCAGTTTCATCCCAAGATGTTGGTGGTCAATGGAGATCCTGGCCAAGAACGCGCTTATACAGAACTTCTTGCGCAGGCCCGACACCAGGGAATACAACTCAGCCAGCCCCATGCTGGCGAAGTTATTTATCATGACGGACAGATACAACTCACCTGCCTAGGAATGCCGGGATTAGCTGAACAGCAACCGTGGACGACCAATGATCGCAGCCTGGTCCTTCTCCTGCAACACCGCAGTCTACGTTTTCTCTTTCCAGCAGATATTGGCTTTGCAAGTGAACAGATCCTGATGAAGAGCACGGATGATCTCGACGCAAATGTACTGCTTGCACCACACCATGGGAGTCGAGGGTCTTCTTCTGAGGCGTTCATCACCGCGGTTAATCCACAATGGATTATAGTTTCCTCAGGAAGAAATCGTTGGGGAATACTCCCTGCCAAAGAACATGTTATGCGATGGCAAAAAGAAAACAGAATACTGCTGACAACCGCAACGGAGGGCACCATCCAGCTGACAAGTGGCCCTAAAGGCTTGCACGCCAGGACCTTCAACAAAAAAACATGGCAACCAAGCCAAGTAAATCCATATTTTCAACCGCAAAATGGGAACTTGAAAGCTTTTTAAAATCCGAGTATGTTCATTTATTGATAAAAATTAACGTACCTAAGGTCTCCCCAGGGAGCCTGGAGAATCTGTGGAGCGCAACCCCAATGATGGTGCTTGGTAAAAAATGCCCTTCCTGCGGCGGACGTCATTTAACTCAACGACCTCCTGTCGCTCGACTTGCCTCTGTCCCCACAGCCCGTGCCTATGCCTGCAACGAGTGTCGACAACAACTGGTGTTTCTCTTTCCTTTTTCTGTGAGTGTAGATAATCGTCATTCCATCCGCAAACAAATGCCCCCGTTTTTTCTGGTCCGCATTAGTGGCACCAACAATCAGTACGCACGGATTAACAACTTAAGTGAAGGGGGGATGTGTTTCCAGCAGCAGTATAATGCCCCTCCCCTACCCGGCCCTCAACTGACGCTGGACCTCTACAACTGCAATGATGGCTCCTCACTCGAGCAGCTATCCGCTGAAATTGTTGCCACCAATGATGGCTTTCAGGAGCAGGATGGACAAAAGACCTCGAATGTCAAATACTCTGCTCGTTTCACCCACCTGAGCCAGGCACAGCGTAAAGTACTGTGCAGCTGCCTGGAACAATACGGGACAGCTTAACCAGCTTCCATCTTCACACAAAAAAAAACGGGCCGTGACTCTGAAAAAGAATCACGACCCGTTTTTTGTTTCTCCGCAATGCCTTGCTTAGATTTCGGTAAAATCCGAAGGTTGATGCTTGAGGAATTTGGCAAATCGTGCCTTTTCATAGCAGTTTGAATAGGCATCCTCAGCGCTGATTTTTTTCTTTTCCAAAAGTTCAAAAATAGCATCATCCAACGTCTGCATTCCAAATTTCTTTCCGGTCTGCATGATGGAGGGAATCTGATAGGTTTTATTTTCGCGAATCAGATTGCGAACCGCAGGCGTACAAATCAAAATCTCCAACGCAGCAACCCGCCCTTTTATGTCAACCCGTTTAAAGAGCGTCTGCGAAACCACCGCTCGCAAGGCATCCGCCAAGGTAGAGCGAACCTGCCCCTGCTGATTGGCTGGAAAAATTTCCACAACACGGTCCACGGTTTTCATGGCATTAATGGTGTGGAGAGTACCAAAAACCAGGTGACCAGTCATCGAGGCCTCCATGGCCAGGGCGATGGTTTCCAGATCACGCATCTCACCCACGAGAATAATATCTGGATCTTCACGCAAGGCCCCGCGCAATGCTGTTGAAAAGCTTGAGGTATGGGTCCCTACCTCACGGTGATTAACGATGCAATTTTGGCTTTTGTGGACAAACTCGATCGGATCCTCAATGGTGAGGATGTGATCTTTTCTCGTCTTGTTGCATTCATCAATGATCGCTGCCAAAGTTGTCGATTTACCCGAACCAGTAGGTCCAGTGACAAGGACCAATCCTTTAGGCAGTGCAGACAGACGGGAAACCACCTTGGGCAGCCCGAGCTGATCACAGGTAAGAATGTCACTTGGAATTTCACGAAAAACCGCGCCAATCCCGTATTTCTGCTGAAAAAAATTACACCGGTATCGAGCTAGGCCAGGTATCTCATACCCAAAATCAAGATCGCCGGTCTCCTCAAAGATCTTGATCTTGTCCTCAGGGCATATCTCGTAGAGCATACTCTTGAGGGCTTCATTATCCATTACCTTGAATTTGACCCGCTCCATATCACCACGGATACGGAGAACAGGCTGTTGCCCGGCCATCATGTGAAGATCCGAGGCACCTTCGTCATTCATTAATTTAAAAAACGCATCTATCTGAGCCATAGCCAGCTGCTCCTTTGTCGTCTACTCCTGGGCACACAATCTTAGTCAAAAAACAATCTACCGCTGCCAATGATTCTATCAAATCACTCGATAATCACGGCATAGTTTTTTTAAAAAAAGAGCAATAGAATAAAGCTGATGCGAATAAATCTTAACGCTACACCTCGAGTATTGAGCCCACAATCAAAGTGCAATCAAGGCCGTATTCACCCGTTCCAGCAGAACCTCTGAACACCCCTCAAGCTCTGCTGCTCGTTGCAAATATTTTTTTGCCATTTTAGCCTTGCCCATGGCAGCATAAACCAATCCAAGCTGAATTACACCGGCAACATGGGAACGCTGAAGTCGCAAACAGTGTTTACAGGCCTCTAGCGCCTGATCAAAGAGAGCTGCATGGGTGTAGGCACGACCGAGACGATACCAATGATCAGGATTAAAATTATCAAGAGCCAACGCCTTGGTACAAAAGGACAAACCTAACTCTTCTCCCTCGCCTTGCTCGACATACAAAAGCCCCAGCACACTCAAAGAGACATTATCCTGGGGAAAAAGTCGCAAGGCCCTTTGACACGCGGTCACGGCTTTGTCAGGCTGCCCATTTTCCATGGCACAAAGCCCCAGAAGACGAAAAAGAAGAAATTCCTGCTCACTCCCTGGACGCAATGACCATTGATCCAGCACCCGCAAGGCAATCTCAAAACGACTGGCCTCAGCATAGAGGCGAGCCAGAGGAAGAAAAAGTTCCTGCCCTGCAGCTTCTTTTTTGCCGTGGGCTGCAAAGGCTTCTTCAAAACAACTCAGGGCTTTCTGGGGCTGGTTAAGGGTCTGCCGGACACGGCCCAGATTCACCAGGGCCATGTAATTATCGGATTCCTGCTGCAGTGCATCTTCAAAACATTTCGCCGCCGCACTTAACTGATTACACTCAATCAAGGTCACACCGAGCGAGTTAATCAAGTTCACATCTTCGGGCATCAACCGCAGTCCACGGCGATATTCACGCAAAGCTGATTTATAATCACCTTCGTCGAAAAAATAATCTCCACTGATATTTAGGCTGAGGTGATCAAAATAAACCAGAGAGCCCGGCCCAAAAAAGCTTGCGTGTCGCTGGGCTTTCAGACAGTTGGCCAGTACATCATTTTTGCTGAAATCAAGACAGGGATAGGAAGCGACTCCCCCATAAAAGGGATCATCGCCAAAGTGTCTGCGTGCATCCGCCACCACCCCATCAATGCAAGACTGAACTTCTGCTGAAAGCAGAGTTTGAAACAGCAACAGAACGTGTTGCCCCCGAGTCAAGACCTCTCCCCTCAAATAAGGCTTCTTATCCTGGATGTTTTGGCTCCAAAAACTGATCGCCTCGGGTTGAGCCTGGGAAAAGCTCAGCAAGCAAAGAGTAAATTGACGCTGCCGTTTCCAAAAATCTTTGCCCTGACTCATCAGACCGGGCTCGGAAAGCACAAAGGGATGAGAGCGACGCGACTCAAGTGTATCAATATCACAGAGGCCGAAAGGTCCGCGCTTTTCAGCTAGCTCCAATGCTCGCCAAAGCCGTTGCAAATCTTGAGCATCTTCGCCCACGGCCACTCCTTTGAGCCCAGCAAATCCGATCTGAACTTTAGTCATTCCTTCACGACGAAGTTGCCTTTGGAGATGCCGTGCAGTTTTCAATGCACGTTGCCGTTGGGCTAAGGGGAGGAATAATCCAAAGACGCCGTAACCAAAAGAAAAATACTGTCCTTCCCCCACAGTGGTAAGCAGGTCGGCAGTTTCTTTAAGTTGTTGCAGGTTCGCCGTTGCGGTTTTACGTGAAAAAATGGTGTGCAGCAAAAAGAAGATACCGGTCTGCTCTTCATGCATGGACTCTAGAAACCAGTTCAAGGCTCGCCGGTTATACAGATCTGTCTCCGGATCTACTGCAGCCAGACGGATCATGGCGAACTCGGCAAGAACCCCCTCTCGAATCTGCTTGAGCCAGCCAGGCGACATCTTACGCAAAAAAGCGAGATCAATATCACTCACCACTGCTACAGCCATTTCCCCAGAGTTGAGAGGAAAGGGAAAAACTAACTGCCCCGCATCAACCCAGGGATCAACCAAAGCCTGCATCTCGTCGGTCACAGGGCTGGGGGTGCCGCTAAGATATTCATCCAGAGGCTGCATAGCCCCCTCTACGGAAAGCGCATAGAAATCAACGGTTGATGGTAGGGGCAACTGCGCATCAATGGCGTCGCCAAAAGGTTTATAGAGCAAAAAGAAATCGTCAAGAGTGAGCATGCGATACTATTCTTTGTGTTCGGTTTATTAAATTGTCTTGATACATTGCCAAATCAGCATCATAGGAGATCGAAAAATCAGGCAGACAGAGCCTCATTGATACTTGAAAAAAAATCATCCTCTTCCTCTTCACTCACAGTGCGCAGGTCAAAAATCAATTGCTCGTCTTCAACGCGTCCCATGACCGGAACAGTGGCAAAGCGCAGGGCCTGCTCAACCTGACTCAGTTTCATGTGTTTAGGAAAAAGAGAAACAGCCCAACTTGTGAGGTTCTGCTCGGGAAGTGCCCCCCCACCCACCTGAGAGAATACTGCCCGAGATTCGACGATGGCACGATCACCAAAAGCATCGCGGCAACGCTTACACAGATGATCAACTCGAAGCTTGATGCTTTCAGCATCCATGGCAATCATGCGGAGCGTCGGCACATGTTCGATGGCTTGGGATTCGTCCAGATAGAGTCGAAGGACAGATTCCAGGGATGAAAGGGTGAATTTATCGATGCGTAAAGCACGGTTGATAGGATTCTTTTTGATCTGCTCAATATAGTGCTTTGAGCCAACGAGGATCCCTGCCTGAGGACCACCGAGGAGTTTATCCCCACTGAAGCTGACAATATCTATACCACTGGCGACAACCTCCTGCACCGTAGGCTCTTTAGCAAGACCAAAACGTGAGAGATCAAGCAGGCAACCTGAACCTAGATCCTCCATGACAGGAATCTCATGGCGATGCCCAATGGCAACCAGCTCGGTGGCCTCTACCTCACGGGTGAAGCCAATAACTTTATAGTTTGAGCAATGCACTTTCAGCAACAGGGCTGTTTCTTCGGTAATGGCATTCTCATAATCCCGCTCATGGGTCCGGTTGGTCGTTCCCACCTCGACAAGCTTTGCGCCACTGCGAGCCATGATATCAGGTATACGAAAGGAACCACCGATTTCGACAAGCTGTCCTCGAGAGACGATGACCTCCCTCCCCTTTCCAAGGGTTTCCAAGGCGATAAGCACGCCTGCCGCATTATTGTTAACCACCAGCGCGCCTTCGGCTCCAGTTAACTCACAGAGGAGATCCTCCACATGGGAATAGCGTGATCCCCGCTTGCCCGTGGCAAGATTGAGTTCGAGATTAGAATAATGGGAGGCGGCTTCAACAATATTCTCCAGTGCTGCGTCTGGCAAAAGGGAACGGCCGAGGTTGGTATGGACGATAACCCCCGTCCCATTAATCACCCGGGTAAAGCGAGGCTTATGATACGTACGAACGTAGCGAATCAATCCCTCTAAAAAACGATCACGCCCAAGTGCGTCTTCATCGAACTTCTTTCCAGCCAGAATGCGCCTCCTGGACGAATCAAGATAGAGACGCACACAGTGTTTTAATCGGCCAAGGGGGAGATCCGATACTGCATCGCTTGCGGCTAAATGGGCCAAGCAATCATGAACGGCAGGGAGCTGTCGCAGCAAAAGAGCGGTCTTATTATCCATCTATATATCTATCGTAAAAGCTAAAGGGTTGATCTCAGATCATTTCCTGATAAATCCACTCAGACTGGATCCATGTTACGCCAAAGCCTTGGTTGAAGGCAAATACAAAAAACCCTTTTGAGACAAAGAGTTGGCTCACTTGTACCAAAAAACGACATGAAGCAAAAGAAAGAGATTGACGCGAAAGAGGAAGGCCTGTATATTGGCGCCTCGCCGCTGCCGAGCAGCACTGACGCAGCGACGGAAACGCTTGAGACCAAATAAAAAAACGGTTGACAGCGTTTCGAAAACATGATAAAATGATTAACGCAGATTGCGGGAACGCAAGCGCTTTTGATCTTTGAAAACTGAACAGTAAGAGCGGGCCAAGTAATTTTGGTTTTTTGATTGATTAGCACCAATCATTTGTGATTGGTCAGGATATTAAACTGGAGAGTTTGATCCTGGCTCAGAACGAACGCTGGCGGCGTGCTTAACACATGCAAGTCGAACGCGAACAGGTTCTTCGGAACCTCAGTAGAGTGGCGCACGGGTGAGTAACGCGTAGATAACCTGTCTTGATGTCTGGAATAACCAGCCGAAAGGCTGACTAATACCGGATAGTCTTACTTTTTATAAGATTGGTAAGTAAAGGTGGCCTCTGTTTCAAGCTATCGCATTAAGAGGGGTCTGCGTACCATTAGCTTGTTGGTGGGGTAATGGCCTACCAAGGCAACGATGGTTAGCGGGTCTGAGAGGATGATCCGCCACACTGGCACTGGAACACGGGCCAGACTCCTACGGGAGGCAGCAGTGAGGAATATTGCGCAATGGGGGAAACCCTGACGCAGCGACGCCGCGTGAGTGAGGAAGGCCCTCGGGTCGTAAAGCTCTGTCAAGAGGAAAGAAGTGCATAGTAGCTAATACCTGCTATGTTTGACGGTACCTCTAAAGGAAGCACCGGCTAACTCCGTGCCAGCAGCCGCGGTAATACGGAGGGTGCAAGCGTTGTTCGGAATCACTGGGCGTAAAGGGCGCGCAGGCGGCCTGGTAAGTCAGATGTGAAAGCCCACGGCTTAACCGTGGAAGTGCATTTGAAACTGTCAGGCTTGAGTACCAGAGGGGAAAGTGGAATTCCCGGTGTAGAGGTGAAATTCGTAGATATCGGGAGGAATACCGGTGGCGAAGGCGACTTTCTGGCTGAGTACTGACGCTGAGGCGCGAAAGCGTGGGGAGCAAACAGGATTAGATACCCTGGTAGTCCACGCCGTAAACGATGTCAACTAGATGTAGGGGGTGTTGATCCCCTCTGTGTCGCAGCTAACGCATTAAGTTGACCGCCTGGGGAGTACGGTCGCAAGATTAAAACTCAAAGGAATTGACGGGGGCCCGCACAAGCGGTGGAGTATGTGGTTTAATTCGATGCAACGCGAAGAACCTTACCTGGTCTTGACATCCCGAGAATCTTTAGGAAACTAGAGAGTGCCTCCATTAGGAGGAGCTTGGAGACAGGTGCTGCATGGCTGTCGTCAGCTCGTGTCGTGAGATGTTGGGTTAAGTCCCGCAACGAGCGCAACCCTTGCCTTTAGTTGCCAGCAGTTCGGCTGGGCACTCTAAAGGGACTGCCGGTGTCAAACCGGAGGAAGGTGGGGATGACGTCAAGTCCTCATGGCCTTTATGACCAGGGCTACACACGTACTACAATGGCATATACAAAGGGCAGCGACATTGCGAAATGAAGCCAATCCCATAAAATATGTCTCAGTCCGGATTGGAGTCTGCAACTCGACTCCATGAAGTTGGAATCGCTAGTAATCGTGGATCAGCATGCCACGGTGAATACGTTCCCGGGCCTTGTACACACCGCCCGTCACACCACGGGAGTCGGTTGTACCAGAAGCAGTTGAGCTAACCCTTCGGGGGGGCAGGCTGCCAAGGTATGGCTGGTAACTGGGGTGAAGTCGTAACAAGGTAGCCCTAGGGGAACCTGGGGCTGGATCACCTCCTTTATAAGGATAGATGCAGCGATGACTGCATAAGGGATCAACCCCGCTCTATACTGTTCAGTTTTGAGAGATCAAAGGCATTGGGCCTATAGCTCAGCTTGGTTAGAGCGCACGCCTGATAAGCGTGAGGTCGGTGGTTCAAGTCCACCTAGGCCCACCAGGCTTAGCTTTGATTTGTAAGGGTTGGGGGTGTAGCTCAGCTGGGAGAGCGCCTGCCTTGCACGCAGGAGGTCATCGGTTCGATCCCGTTCACCTCCACCAGTCTTTAGAAGCTTAAGACAAGAATGTGATCCTCTGGATCATATTCTTCTTTTAAACTTTTAAAAACATAGAAAGTTTATAGATCTTTGACAATTGAATAGCAGGGTATCTAAATCGTAGATACCAACTGGTGCTTGCAAGGCCAAGGCTTTGTGCACAACACAGTTGGTGTACTACAGAATTAAGCGTTTAGAGTTAACTTAGTTTATAAAAGACTTATGGTTAAGCTACTAAGGGCTGACGGCGGATGCCTTGGCACTAGGAGGCGATGAAGGACGTGGAAAACTGCGATAAGCTTCGGTGAGCTGTTAACAGGCTTTGACCCGGAGATTTCCGAATGGGGCAACCCGGCAGAGTTCATACTCTGTCATTCAGTACTGAATACATAGGTACTGAAGGCGAACGAGGGGAAGTGAAACATCTCAGTACCCTCAGGAAAAGAAATCAATTGAGATTCCGCTAGTAGCGGCGAGCGAACGCGGAATAGCCCAAACCTACAAGTTTACTTGTAGGGGTTGTGGGGCCCCGATATGGGATTGAGAATGGATAGCGGAACGGTATGGAAAGGCCGATCATAGATGGTGATAATCCAGTACGCGAAATCTTGACTCACCCTAGGGTGTCCCCGAGTACCACGAGACACGTGAAACCTTGTGGGAATCCGGGAGGACCATCTTCCAAGGCTAAATACTCCCTAGTGACCGATAGTGAACCAGTACCGTGAGGGAAAGGTGAAAAGAACCCCGGGAGGGGAGTGAAATAGAAACTGAAACCGTCAGCTTACAAGCAGTTGGAGCATCCATGTGGTGTGACAGCGTGCCTTTTGCATAATGAGTCAACGAGTTACCCTATGCAGCAAGGTTAAGCCGTTAGGTGTAGCCGTAGCGAAAGCGAGTCTTAACTGGGCGTCAAGTTGCATGGGGTAGACCCGAAGCCGGGTGATCTATCCATGTCCAGGGTGAAGTTTCGGTAACACGAAATGGAGGCCCGAACCATTGTAGGTTGAAAACTGCTTGGATGAGGTGTGGATAGGAGTGAAAGGCTAATCAAACTCGGTGATAGCTGGTTTTCTCCGAAATATATTTAGGTATAGCCTTGCGAACTGACTGACGGAGGTAGAGCACTGTCTAGGCTAGGGGGCCCACCGGCTTACCAACCCTTAACAAACTCCGAATGCCGTCAAGTTCAATCGCGGGAGTCAGACTACGGGAGATAAGTTCCGTGGTCGA